>NZ_FMUL01000022.1:0-81485 GCF_900101215.1 Pseudomonas sp. NFACC32-1 | reverse complement strand
GCGCTGAAGAACCTCAACGTGAAATGGCGCAACTCGTCGCTGCGTCGGGACTTCAGCACCAACGAGTTCGATGAGAACCGCATTTTCATCAGCTATCCGATCAGTTTGTTGTAAAACCTGGATGCGGTGAGCCTGCCGAGACGCTCGATACGGTGCCACCGCCCTCGCGAGCAGGCTCGCTCCCACAGGGAATCAGTGCCGCGCACAAAATTAGTGCTCACTGAAGATCCAATGTGGGAGCGAGCTTGCTCGCGAGGGCGTCATCACATTCGACATCCTCCATCAATTGAACCACCGCTATCGCGGGCAAGCTGGCTCCTACAGGGGATGAAGCCCACTTAAGCCCGCGACTCGACGCCCAACTCATCCCACACCGACTCGGCCAGGTGGAAGGTGGCATTGGCCGCCGGGATGCCGCAGTAGATGGCGCTCTGCATGATCACTTCCTTGATCTCGCCACGGCTCACGCCGTTGTTGGCGGCAGCGCGCAGGTGCAACTTGAGTTCTTCGTTGCGGTTCATGCCGATCAGCATGGCGATGGTGATCAGGCTGCGGGTGTGGCGCGGCAGGCCCGGACGGGTCCAGATGTCACCCCAGGCATGGCGAGTGATCATTTCCTGGAATTCGCTGTTGAACTCGTTCAAGGCATTGAGGCTGCGGTCCACATGGGCGTCGCCCAATACCGCGCGGCGCACTTGCATGCCTTCGTCGTAACGTTGTTTTTCGTCCACGGGATACTCCTCAGCCACGGCTGGAATCAAGCAGGAAATCCAGCACCCGCTCGCTGAATGCAGCGCCGGCCTGGACGTTGGACAGATGCGCGGCGTAGAACTCGGCATACTCGGCCCCGCTGACCCGCTCCTGGATGAAATGCCCACCCGACGGCGGTGTCACTGCGTCTTCGGTACCGGCAACCACCAGCAGCGGCACCCGAATCAACGACAGTTGCTCACGAAAATCGGCATCGCGCACGGCCGCACAGTTGGCTGCGTAGCCCTGGGGCGAAGTGGCAGCGAGCATGTCGGTGATTTTCTTTACCTGCGCAGGATGAGCTTCGGCGAAATCCGGGGTGAACCAGCGGGCAACGGAAGCATCGCGCAACGCCACCATCGCTGCCTGGCCGTCACGCAACACGGTTTCGATGCGCGGGTTCCATACCGTCTCGTCAGCGATCTTGGCGGCGGTGTTGCAGACCACCAGCCTGTGCAGGCGCTCGCCGGCGTTGATCCCCAGCCACTGGCCGATCAACCCGCCCATGGACAACCCACAGAAATGCACTTTATCGATGCTCAACTGATCGAGCATCGCCAGCACGTCGTGGCCCAGTTGCTCGATGCTGTAGGGCCCCTCGGTGACCAACGACCGGCCGTGGCCGCGCGTATCGAAACGCAACACGCGAAAGTGCTGGCTGAACGCCGGGACCTGTTCATCCCACATATGCAGGTGGGTGCCCAAGGAGTTGGACAGCACCAGCACCGGGGCATCCTGCGGTCCGTCGAAGCAATAATTCAGTTCGCCGTCGGCGAGTTTGACCAATCCCACAACAGTCTCCTTTCAGGCATTCAAGGCAAGGTGTTCGGCCACGGCCCGGGTGACCCAGGTCCGAGCCTGGCCGAGGTAATGGGCCGGGTCGAGCAGATGATCGAGTTCAGCGGTGGACAGTTGCGCAGTGACCTTGGGCTCGTCCCCCAGCACGTCGCGCAAGTGGCGCTGTTCGCTCACCGCGCGTTTGCAGCATTGCTCCAGCAGATGGTGCGCAGTGTCGCGCCCGACACGCTGGGCCAGGACGATGCTCACGGCTTCGGCCAGCACCAACCCCTGGGTCAGCTCGAGGTTGCGGGCCATGCGTGCCGCGTCCACTTCCAGCCCGTCGGCCAGCAGCCGCGCCTGCTGCAAGGCGCCGGATACCAGGCAGCAGATCTCCGGCAGGGTCTCCCACTCGGCGTGCCACAGGCCCAGGCTGCGTTCGTGCTCCTGGGGCATGGCGCTGAACAGCGTCGACACCAGGCCAGGCACCCGCGTCGCCGCGCCGATCAACACCGCCGCCCCCACCGGATTGCGCTTGTGAGGCATGGTGGACGAACCGCCCTTGCCCGGAGCCGAAGGCTCGAACACCTCGGCGGCCTCGGTCTGCATCAAGAGGCTGACGTCACGACCCAACTTGCCCAGGCTGCCGGCGATCAGGCCCAGCACCGAACCGAACTCCACGAGACGATCGCGCTGGGTGTGCCACGGCTGTTCCGGCAGGTTCAGTTGCAGTTCGGCGGCCAGGGCTTCGGCAATGGACAGCGCATGCTCGCCCAGCGCGGCCAGTGTTCCGGAGGCACCGCCGAACTGCAGCACCAGCAAGCGTGGCTTGAGGGCCTGCAAGCGCTGGCGACTGCGGGTGGTCGCCCCCAGCCAACCGGCGATTTTCATGCCCAGGGTGACCGGCGTCGCATGCTGCAGCCAGGTACGCCCGGCCAGCGGCGTGGCGGCATGGCGCTCGGCTTGCCGGGCCAGGGTGTCGCCCAGCTGCGCCAGCTCATCCTCGATCAGCTCGAGGGCGCGACGCAGTTGCAGCACCAGCCCACTGTCCATCACGTCCTGGCTGGTGGCGCCCAGATGCACGTAGCGTTCGGCCTCGGGGTCAGCGGCGGCAACCCGCTTGCCCAGTGCCTTGACCAGCGGAATCGCCGAATTGCCGGCACTGGCAATCGCCTCGCCCAGCGCCGCGAAATCGTACAACCGTGCCTGGCAGGCGTTCTCGATCGGCGCGACGGCGCCTTGCGGAATCAGCCCCACCCGTGCCTCGGCCCGGGCCAGAGCCGCCTCGACATCGAGCATGGCCTGCACTCGGCCCGCATCACAGAACACCTCGCGCATGTCGCGGGTGGTGAAGTAGGCATCGAACAGCTGATTGCCCGGTCGTTCGTTCATAAACAGTCCTTCGGAAGGTGAATGCCTTTGTGGCCAGAGAAATTGCCGTGGCGAGGGTACTTGTCCCCTCGCCACGGCAATTTCTCTGGCCACAATGAATCAAACAAGCCTCGAGTGAACAGGTAGGTCAAAGGTCGTGATGCAAGTAGGCCGGTTGCCTGGGCAGGCGCAGGCTGAACAGGAACGCTACCACCATCATCACGGTGACATACCAGTAAAAGACGTTTTCCATGCCCTGGGCTTTCAGGCTCAAGGCGACATACTCGGCCGAGCCGCCAAACACCGCGTTGGCCACTGCATAGGCCAACCCTACCCCCAGGGCGCGCACTTCAGGCGGAAACATTTCCGCCTTCACCAAGCCGCTGATGGAGGTGTAGAAACTGACGATCGCCAGCGCCAAGGTGATGAGGACGAACGCCAGCAACGGGCTGCCGACGCTTTTGAGGGTCAACAGGATCGGCACCGTGCACAACGCCCCCAGGCCACCGAACCAGAGCATGGAATTGCGCCGGCCAATCCTGTCCGCCAACATGCCGAACAACGGCTGCATGCACATGTACAGGAACAGTGCGCCGGTCATGATGTAGCTGGCGGTCTTGGCGTGCAGGCCGGCGGTGTTCACCAGGTATTTCTGCATGTAAGTGGTGAACGTGTAGAAGATCAGCGAACCACCAGCGGTGTAGCCCAGCACGGTGATGAAGGCGGCCTTGTGGTCGCGAAACAGTGCGGCGATGCTGCCGGCATCCTTGTTTTCCCGCATTTCCTTGCTGCTGGTTTCCTTCAGGGAGCGGCGCAGGAACAGGGAAATCAGCGCCGCCAGGGCGCCCACCACGAACGGGATTCGCCAACCGTAGGCACGCAGTTGGTCCTCATCGAGAAACTGCTGCAGGATCACCACCAGCGACACCGCCAGCAGTTGCCCGCCGATCAGCGTCACATACTGGAACGAGGCAAAGAAACCACGCTGGCCCTTGAGCGCGACTTCGCTCATGTAGGTAGCGGTGGTGCCGTACTCGCCGCCTACCGACAGGCCTTGCAACAGGCGCGCGAACAACAGCAGCAGCGGCGCCCAGACGCCGATGTCCTTGTAGGTGGGCAGGCAAGCGATGAGCAACGAGCCGAAGCACATCATCAGCACCGAAATCATCATCGAATTCTTGCGCCCGTGACGATCGGCCACCCGGCCGAAAATCCAGCCGCCAATGGGTCGCATCAGGAACCCGGCGGCGAACACCCCCGCCGTGTTGACCAGTTGTACCGTAGGGTTGTCCGAGGGGAAGAATGCCGGCGCGAAATAGATCGCGCAGAACGCATACACGTAGAAGTCGAACCATTCGACCAGGTTGCCGGACGAAGCACCGACGATGGCGAAAATCCGCTTGCTACGCTCTTCGCCTGTGTAGTGACTGATTGGGATGGTCATGGATTGATTCACTCGCTGGGGACTTTTCGTACAAATCGTAGACACACTTCGTAACAGTCCCGTTCCGCAAACAACTTCCGCAGCAATAGCGGCTCGCGTGGGAACGCCTCAACGCACGCTCTGCGTTCGGCTCTGGATGTGACGCGAAGCGTCACCGGCAACATTCCCACGCAGAGCGCGGGAATGCCCCTTCGCCCGACAACACTCAGTAATCGAAGAACACCGTCTCGGCATCCGTTCCTTGCAGGACCACGTTCCACTGGTACACACCGGACGCATCGGGCCTGGTCACGAGGGTGGCGCGACGCTCGGCGGGCACGCTGGCCAGCAGCGGGTCGGTTTCGTTGGCCTGTTCGCCATCGAAGTAGATGCGGGTCAGCAGATGCTTGACCAGGCCACGGGCGAACACCAGCACCACCAGGTGCGGCGCCTGGGTCGTGCCACCCAGCCCCGGTACGGTGCCGGGCTTGATGGTGGTGAAGCGAAAACGCCCCTCGGCGTCCACCGGCACCCGGCCGAAGCCTTCGAAGTGCGGGTCCAGGGGTTTGTCCTGGTCGTCTTCCGGATGGGCGTATTTACCCGCCGCGTTGGCCTGCCAGACCTCCAGCATGGCGTCATTGACGAACTCGCCATTGCCGTCGATGACCTGTCCAGTGATCGCCACGCGCTGGCCGAGGGTTTCGGCGACGGTCAGGTCTTCGCGATTCAACCAGGTCAGGCCGATGTGATAGTAAGGTCCGACGGTATGGGACGTAGTAGCGGTGAGCGTCATCTTATTTCTCCATCGGCGTGGCATCGCGGCCGCGCAATACGATGTCCCAACGATAACCGAGGGCGTAGTGGGGAACGGTTTTTTCCAGGTCGAAACGGGCGATCAGGCGCTCCTTGGCGCTGGTATCCGGCACGCAGTTGTAAATCGGGTCGTAGGCCAGCAACGGGTCGCCGGGAAAATACATCTGCGTCACCAGGCGCGTCAGGATGCTCGGACCGAACAATGAGAAATGGATATGCGCCGGACGCCAGGCGTTGTGGTGGTTGCCCCAGGGATAGGCACCGGGCTTGATCGTCTGGAACTGGTACCAGCCATCGGCATCGGTGACGGTACGGCCGGTGCCGGTGAAGTTGGGGTCCAGGGGGGCGTCGTGCTTGTCGCGGTCATGGTGATAGCGCCCGGCGGCGTTGGCCTGCCAGATCTCCACCAGGATGCCCGGCACGGGTTGGCCATGTTCATCGAGCACGCGCCCGTGAATGATGATCCGCTCTCCCAACGGCTCGCCGGCATGCTGGGCGGTCAGGTCGTTGTCCTTCTCTTTCAGGCGCTCGGCGCCGATGGTCGGACCGGTGATTTCCGACAGCGAATGAGGCAGGTGCACCAACGGCTTGGAGGGTGAGCGCAGGTTGGTGGACTGGTATGGCGGGTGCAGGTATTGCGGCTGGGTGCCCGCTTGAGGGCGACGGTAACCAGGCTTGTCAGTCATGAAGCATTCCTCGGTTTCTTATTGGTAGACGACGTATCAGACGCGTTCGATGGCCAACGCCAGCCCCTGGCCGACACCGACGCACATGGTTGCCAGTCCTTTCTTGCCGCCGGTCTTTTCCAGCTGATGCAATGCGGTCAATACCAGTCGCGCCCCGCTCATGCCCAGCGGATGACCCAGGGCGATGGCGCCGCCGTTCGGGTTGACCTGCGGCGCATCGTCCGCCAGGCCCAATTCGCGCAGCACCGCCAGGCCCTGGCTGGCAAAGGCTTCGTTGAGCTCGATAACATCGAAATCCGCCACCGCCAGGCCCAGCCGTTCGGTGAGCTTGCGCACCGCCGGGACCGGGCCGATGCCCATTACCCGTGGGGCCACTGCGGCACTGGCCATGCCCAGCACTTTGCCTCGCGGGGTAAGGCCGTGTTTCTTCACGGCCTCGGCCGACGCCAGGATCATGGCCGCCGCGCCATCGTTCACCCCCGACGCGTTGCCGGCGGTGACGGTCTTGTCCGGGCCGTTGACCGGCTTGAGTCTGCTCAAGGCCTCAAGCGTGGTGTCGGCGCGTGGATGCTCATCCTGCTCGACCACGGTTTCGCCCTTCTTGTGGGCGATGCGCACCGGAACGATTTCTTCCGCGAAAAAACCCGCCGCCTGGGCCACGGCCGTGCGCTGTTGGCTGCGCAGGGCGAAAGCGTCCTGGTCGGCCCGGGACACGGCGTAATCGTCTGCCACGTTGTCCGCGGTCTGCGGCATCGCGTCCACGCCGTACTGGGCTTTCATCAACGGGTTGATGAAGCGCCAGCCGATGGTGGTGTCTTCCAGTTTCAGGTTGCGCGAAAACGCCGCGTCGGCCTTGCCCATCACAAAAGGCGCCCGGGACATCGATTCCACGCCGCCAGCGATGGCCAGCTCCATTTCTCCGCTGGCGATGGCGCGGAAGGCCGTACCCACAGCGTCCATGCCTGAAGCACAGAGGCGATTGAGAGTCACGCCGGGAATGCTCTGGGGCAGGCCCGCCAGCAACAGCGCCATGCGCGCCACGTTGCGGTTGTCTTCGCCGGCCTGGTTGGCACAACCAAGGAACACCTCGTCCACCGCGTTCCAGTCCACCGAGGGATTTCGCTCCATCAATGCCCTGAGGGGCACCGCTGCCAGGTCATCGGCCCGCACAGCGGACAATGCGCCGCCAAAGCGGCCGATGGGGGTTCGAATCGCATCACAGATATAGACGTCGCGCATCAGGCTTCTCCCGGTGCCTGGCCGTGGGCCGCCGCGGTACGCGCTTCCAGGTCGCGCAGCGCGCGCAGCTCTGCCTCGGTCGGCTCGGCGGTGGTGTGTACCTGGTCGGCGAAACGGATCGCCCACCCGGTGGCGGCAATGACCTGCTCGCGGGTCACGCCTGGGTGCAATGAAGTGACCACGAATTCATGGCTGCCGGCTTCCGGCTCCATGATGCACAGGTCGGTGATGATCCCCACGGGGCCGGCCCCCGGCAGGCCCAGGCGCTGGCGGGAATCGCCCCCCTCGCCGTGCCCCACGGAAGTGATGAAATCCAGCTTGTCGACAAACGACCGCGCCGACTGCTTGAGGATGATCAGCACGCTCTTGGCGGAACCGGCGATTTCCGGCGCGCCCCCGGCCCCTGGCAGACGGACTTTCGGTTGGTGGTAGTAGCCCACCACCGTGGTGTTGATGTTACCGAAGCGGTCGACCTGCGCCGCGCCAAGGAAGCCGACGTCGATACGCCCGCCCTGCAGCCAATAGCGAAAAATCTCACCGGTCGGTACGACGGTGTCAGCGGTTTCCGCCAGCTCGCCGTCGCCGATGGACAGCGGCAGGACGCTGGGCTTGGCCCCGATCGGACCGGACTCGTAGATCAGCACCACATCCGGCGATGAGGTCAACCGCGCCAGGTTGGCCGCTTTCGACGGCAGGCCGATGCCAACGAAGCACACGGCATTGTTCTGCAACCGGCGGGCCGCGGCGACGGTCATCATTTCGTTGGTGGAGTAGGTCATGGTTTCACCTGCGAAGCGGCTGCCAATCTGGCCTGGAATTCATTGAAATCACGGGTACCGTGGATGTATTCGTCGATCCAGGCGGTAAACGTCCCACGATCCCGAGCAATAGGATCCCACGCCTGATAAAAACGATTGTCACGTTCGGTGTAGCCGTGGGCATAGGACGGATGGGCACCACCCGGCACATGGCACACCGCACTCAACGCCCACGTCGGCAACACACAGGCGTTCATCGGCGCGTTCAAGTCGTCGACGATTTCTTCCACCGTGACGATGCAACGCTTGGCCGCCAGGGCAGCTTCCTTCTGCACACCCAGGATGCCCCAGAGCAGCACGTTACCCTTGCGGTCGGCTTTCTGGGCATGGATCACCGTGACGTCGGGACGCACGGAGGGCACGGCGGCCAGGACTTCCCCGGTGAAGGGGCAGGTCACGCTTTTGATCAGCGGGTTGACCTTGGGCAAGTCGGAGCCGGCGTAGGCCCGCAAGACGGCGAACGGCAGGCCCGAGGCCCCGGCGACGTAGGCATTGGCCAGGTCGGCGTGGCTGTGTTCCTCGATTTCCATCGGGTGCGGCCACTGCTTCTCCACCGCGTCACGCAGGCGGTGCAGCGAGCCCACGCCTGGGTTACCGCCCCAGGAGAAAATCAGCTTGCGGGCACAGCCGGCGCCGATCAACTGGTCATAGATCAGGTCGGGGGTCATCCGTACCAGGGTCAGGTCTTTCTTGCCCTGGCGAATGATTTCATGACCCGCCGCCGTCGGAATCAGGTGAGTGAAGCCTTCCAGTGCGACGGTATCGCCGTCGTTCACGAATTGCTTCACCGCGTCGTGCAGCGAAAGGATTTCAGCCATGGGGCAGGCTCCGTTTTCCAGTGGACCGACATGAAGAAAAAGGCGCGAGGTCAAGCGCCGGAATGGCTGAAGATTAAGCTGCGGAAAAAAGCCAAACAATCCGATAATCGACTGAGTGTTCGTTTATCGAACAGATTGTTGTTTGGCTATCGATTGATCCAGGTACACAGAGAAACCTGTGGGGGCGGCTCGCTCCCCAGGGTTCATCTCAGCGCCTCAGGTTGCATCCGCATGGCTGACGAGGCCTTTGATCACCACCGCCGTGGTCGCCAGGGCGGCCGGAATGACCAGGGCGGTCAGGACCTGCTCGAAGTTCCAGCCCAGGCCCAGCAGGGTCGCCCCCATCCAGGCGCCGAGGATGGCGCCGAAACGACCGATGCCCAGCATCCAGGACACGCCGGTGGCACGGCCTTGGGTCGGATAGAAGCGCGCCGCCAGGGACGGCATGGCCGATTGCGCACCGTTGACACACATACCGGCCACCAGCACCAGGGTGGCGAGCAAGGTGATGTGTCCCAGGCTCTGCCCCACCGCGTAGGCAAACACCCCGGCCATCAGGTAGAACAGGCCAATGACCTTGTGCGGATTGAACCGGTCCATGGCCCAGCCCACGCCGACCGCGCTCAGTACGCCACCGAACTGGAACAGAGCCCCGATGAACGCGGCCTGCTCCATGCTCGCGCCGCTGTCGCGCATCAAGGTCGGCAGCCAACTGGTCAACAGGTAGACGATCACCAGGCCCATGAAGTAGGTCAGCCACAACAGCAGCGTCCCGGCGCTGTAGGTACCGGAGAAAATCACCGCCAGCACGTTGCGGGCCTTGACGGTTTTCTGCTCCGGCACGCTGAAACTGGCCGCCTGGGCAATCGTGGCCGGCTCGATCGGCGCCAACGCCTGGCGGACCTTTTCGGTGCCACGGTTGCGCACCAACAGGTAGCGAGCCGACTCCGGCAGCCAGAACACCAGCACCACCGCGAGAATCAGCGGCAGGATCCCGCCGATCAGCAGCAAGCTGTGCCAGCCGAACGCCGGTATCAACTTGGCCGAGATGAACCCACCGCCGGCCATGCCCAGGTTGAAACCGCAGAACATGCTGGTCACCAGCAGGGATTTCTTGCGTTCCGGGGTGTACTCCGACAGCAGGGTGGTCGCGTTGGGCATCCCGGCCCCCAACCCCAGGCCAGTGAGGAAGCGCAGCACCAGCAGTTGATCCACATTGGTGCTATAGGCCGACGCCAGGCTGAATGCGCCGAACAGCACGACCGCGCCTACCAACACCACTTTTCGCCCGAAGCGGTCGGCCAGGGGGCCGGAACCCAACGCGCCAAATACCATGCCGATCAAGGCCGCACTCATCACCGGTCCGAGGCTGGCGCGGTCGATGCCCCAGTCCTGGGACAGCGCCGGAGCGATAAAGCCCATGGCCGCCGTATCCAGGCCATCGAGGAAGACAATCAGAAAGCAGAGGATCACCACCCGCCACTGGTAGCGAGAAATGGGCTGGGCATTGATGAAGGACTGAACGTCGAGGCAATTGCCTACGCGAATCTGAGGCTGGTTCATGGTGGCTCTCATTATTATTGTGTCGGGTCACCCTGCTCCTGCCGTGAGAATCACGGCGCCGGATGACGCTGTCGCGACATTAATGAGGCCACCTAAATACCGTCAATTCGCTGGAGGCGACTGTGGGCGTTTATCGAACAGCTTAAGCTCTGTACGAAACGTCTTGAGGCGAAGGTCAGACAAGGCGGTTTTCAACGCAGCATGAACGAGCATCGAGGCTTTTCGTACAAAGCCCAGGCGTCGCCTGCGCGGCCTAGGCGAACAGCTGCGCACTCAGGTCGCGACTGGCCCCCAGCAACCCCGGCAGGAAGCGTTGTTCCAGTTCAGTACGACTGACCCGCCCGGCATGGGTACTGACATTCAGCGCCGCCACCACCTGGCCGGACGCGTCGTATACCGGCACGGCAATGGAACGCAGGCCTTGCTCCAGCTCCTGGTCGACGATGCACCAGCCCTGCTGGCGTACCTGTTGCAGGCATTCGAGCAATGCTTCGGGTGTGTGCAGGGTGCGGCTGGTCTTGGCCTGCAGGTCGGCATGGTCGAGGTAGTCACGCAGCGATGCGTCATCCAGGGCGGCCAGCAGAATCCTGCCCATCGAGGTGCAATAGGCTGGCAGTCGGCCACCGACGGACAAATCCACGGAGATCAGTCGCTGAGTAGTGGCCGAGCGGGCGATATAGAGAATATCGTCCCCTTCAAGCGTCGCCATGTTGCAGGCCTCGTGCAGCTGTTCGCTCATGCGGTCCAGGTACGGCTGGGCGGAAACGGCCAGCGGCGTCGAGGACAGGTAGGCATGGCCGAGGGTCAGCACTTTGGGCAGCAGCGAATAGGTGCGCCCATCCGTGGTGGCGTAGCCGAGCTTGATCAAGGTGTGCAGGCAACGCCTGACCGCCGCGCGGGGAATTTCCGTGCGATGGCTGATCTGGGCGATGGTCAGGTGGCGTTTGCGCTCCTGGAACGCCTGGACCACGGCCAGGCCACGGGCCAGGGAGGTCATGAAGTCCGGATCGCCGGTCAGGGCCTGGATCCGTTTGGCCGGCGAGGCGACGATCGGTGGCGCTACAGAAGAGAAGGCGCTGCGCAATTGGTCGTTCATGTCTGGTGCTTCCCCGGGAATGGCGACTATTACAAACGGCTACCCGACGGACAGACAAGGCCCGACCGGGCAACACCGTTCGATTATCGAACCGGCGACCGATAATCGCAATTGGCAAATGGACGCTTGCCTCGTCGGCGAAATGCCGACGAGGGTCATAAAACAACGTGTCGACGATTTGATTCGGACAACAGGCAGTGGATATTTGAACTTGTCGTCCTGAATGGCGTCAGGATACTGTCATGGAATGTCCCATCGTTTGAAATCTAATTGCCATAACTTGCACATACAAATATTGATTCACACAACAACCGCCGTTTTAATTTTTTCCCGATAGTGTTATCCGAGCGGGTCGCTATAATGCACTTCAGGACGGCACGGCCAATCGACCGCTACTGTCCGAAGGTACCAGGGCTCATGGAAATCCTGGTACCGACAGCAGGTACCTGAAGCACCTTCATGGCTGCTTCCCCTGTATTGGCAACAACACGAAGCCCTGATGCTACGTCAGCTGTCAGCTCTGGTGCCGTGGCCGTCTGCGTCTGCGTACGCAGTGCGTATCACCAGATTCATTTCACTTTATTAGGTAATACTGTGACGAAAGACGAACTGCGCGCGGAACTTGAGCGCCAGGAACAACGTTACAAGGAAGTTTACGGCGGGGAAGTCACCACCTACGCCGCACAACCTGAACCGGAACGCAAACCCTGGCGCAAACGTGCCACTGTTCAGGACCAGGCTTTCAACCAGGAACTTCAGAAAATGGAAAAGGAACTCCGGGCCGAAGAACGATGACACGCCTGGCCTGATGTTCCCGTGCAACGGTATCCGGCCGACACCCGGGTCGGATGCCGATACGCAAGCCCGTCATGAGCGGGCCGCCTCCTGTTAGGTTCTGGCAAGCCCACCATTGGCCGGCTCTCACCTTTCAGATATTTCATACACTTCTTGAAAGCCCCCCTGAGCAGCTGGAAACGCCCAGCCCGCCTTGCTTTTCGCCCCTGAATCAAGGGGTTGCGCAGCCCAGGGAAAACCTTGTCGGAAAAGGTTTCCTACAAATTATTTCGTAGAAGAATGCTACCGATGAGCAGGGAAGGCATCGATTGACGCGGTTTTCTGGCATAATCGCGCCCCCTTACGACCGGGTCAGAAAACCTTCATGATCGATTTATTCAGCGGACTGGATGCTTGGGTGCTTGTGAGCCTCTTGCTCGCCCTGGCTTTTGTCCTCGCCTTCGAGTTCATCAACGGCTTTCATGACACCGCTAACGCGGTTGCCACTGTTATCTACACCAAGGCCATGCCGCCTCACCTGGCGGTGTTCTTCTCCGGTGTGTTCAATTTCCTCGGCGTGCTGCTCGGAGGCGTGGGCGTAGCCTACGCCATCGTGCACCTGTTGCCGGTGGAACTGCTGATCAATGTGAACACCGGGCACGGGTTGGCCATGGTGTTCTCGCTGCTTGCAGCGGCCATCACCTGGAACCTGGGCACCTGGTACTTCGGTATCCCGGCTTCCAGCTCCCACACGCTGATCGGCTCGATCCTCGGCGTGGGCCTGGCCAACGCGTTGATCAACGACATTCCCCTGGCCGACGGCGTGAACTGGCAGAAAGCGATCGATATCGGCGCGTCCCTGGTGTTCTCGCCCATGGCCGGCTTCCTGATTGCCGCCCTGGTATTGATCGGCCTGAAATGGTGGCGTCCGCTGTCGAAGATGCACAAGACGCCGGAGCAGCGTCGCAAGATCGACGACAAGAAGCATCCGCCGTTCTGGAACCGCCTGGTCCTGGTGATTTCAGCCATGGCCGTCAGCTTCGTCCACGGTTCCAACGATGGCCAGAAAGGTATCGGCCTGATCATGCTGGTGCTGATCGGTATCGTGCCGGCGCAGTTCGTCCTCGACCTGAACAGCACCACCTACCAGATCGAACGCACCCGCGACGCCACGCTGCACCTGAGCCAGTTCTACCAGCGCAACAACGAATCCCTGGGCGAATACCTGGCGCTGGGCAAGAGCGTGAACGGCGACCTGCCCGAGAAATTCCGCTGCAACCCGCAGCAGACCGAACCGACCATCAATGCCTTGCTCGACACCCTCAAGGGTGTGGCCGACTATCACTCGCTGCCATCGGAAAAACGCATCGAGGTGCGTCGCTACCTGCTCTGCCTGGACGACACGGCGAAGAAAGTGGGCAAGCTGCCTGGCCTGGCTGCCCGCGAGAAGGATGACCTGAACAAGCTGCGCAAGGACCTGACCGCCACCACCGAGTACGCTCCGTTCTGGGTGATCCTGGCCGTCGCCCTGGCCCTGGGCCTGGGGACCATGGTCGGTTGGAAACGCGTGGTGCTGACCATCGGCGAGAAGATCGGCAAGCAGGGCATGACCTATGCCCAGGGTATGTCCGCACAGATCACCACCGCGTGCATGATCGGCATGGCGAACATCTTCAGCCTGCCGGTTTCCACCACCCATGTGCTGTCCTCCGGCGTGGCAGGCACCATGGTTGCCAACAAGAGCGGCCTGCAAGGCGGCACGGTGCGCAACATCCTGCTGGCCTGGGTGCTGACCCTGCCAGCCACGGTGGGCCTGTCGGCCGCGCTGTTCTGGCTCGCCTCCACCGCCATCGTCAGCTGATTCCAGCGGCTACAAAAAAAAGGTGCGACCCTGGCGGATCGCACCTTTTTTATACTCAAGACTTTCTACAGCGGTTTTGGGTAGAAGCAGAAAACTTGCAAAAAAAAGGGCGACCGAAGTCGCCCAAAATGCCTTGCGTGCTCGTTGCAGCTGGAAAGACTTATGGCTTTCTACGCTTATGTGCGTCTTTCCAGATGAATAATCCAAATACAGCGAAGAATACGAACATGAGGCCGACCGTCAGTATCCCGGCAAACACCACATTATCGAAAAACATGACTGGCCTCCTGGTCTTGCCCCGTTGTGATGGGTTCAAGTTAACCAATCAGGCCTGGATGAAAATTGACCGGGGTCAATAACGCTCGCAACTGAGGGAAAAGGCGGGGCAATAACTGATCTGTATCAATGGAACGAGGGGGTTCAGCGCTTTTTCGGCTTGTTCTTGTTCTTGGCTTTCTTTCCGGGCTTGCCCAGAGGCATGGCCTGCTCGAAAGCCTGGCGAACTTCATTGAGGCGTTTTTCGTTGAGGTCGTGAACGCGCTTGGCGCGTTCGGCGCTGAGGTCGATCAGCTTGTCGTCTTGGCTCATGGCGTCCGGGATCATGCAGTGGATTGCGAATGCCTCCATGATGCGGACTGTTGGCGGCGTTGACCAGCCTGCCTTCGTCGCAAACATGCGGATTTCAGATCTGGATGTCGACCCACAGCCCCTGGCGCGACTCGCCTTCCACCAGCGGTACCACGGGCACGGTGTTATCGGCATTGAGCTCGGTACCCGGTACGGCCAGGTGTTCTTCGGGATCCTCATCCGCTTCACGGCGGCGCCTGTCCCGCTCCTGCTGGCGACGCTGTTCCTCGCGCAACAACAGCGCGGCCTCTTCCGGATCCTGCTGCTTGAGGTCGATGGTGGTTTCGTTGGAGCCTTGCTGCACCGGGGTCACGGGCGGAATATCCGGTCGCGGACGGATCGGATCCTGTTGAGCTGTAATCGGTACGGCGCTCAAGGGGAGCGTGGGTGGCAACATAAGAATCTCCTGTCTTCAGGTTGTCGGCTGCGAGGCAGGCAGCTTGAACCGCCGGTCTGAAACTTGTGACCCGGTTGGCATTAATGCAGATCGCACACAAGCTTGTTTGATCACCCAGCCAGCTTAAGTTCCATGGAAGCGGTTGATCGATACCTGTCGATGACTACCCTTGGTGCGTGCGTATTTCCTTTGGTCTGAGGGATCATTCCGTTAAGATAGCCGGCTTTTTCAAGGCGGGAGTCAGGCAGCATGGCGCAGCAGTATCAACCGGGGCAACGCTGGATCAGTGACAGCGAAGCGGAGTTGGGTTTAGGCACCGTTCTGGCACAGGACGGCCGCTTGTTGACCGTGCTCTACCCGGCCACTGGCGACACTCGCCAGTACGCGCTACGGAATGCGCCCCTCACCCGTGTGCGGTTTTCGCCGGGCGATGTGATCACTCATTTCGAAGGCTGGAAGATGACCGTGCGCGAAGTCGATGACGTCGACGGACTGCTGGTCTACCACGGCCTCAACGGGCAGAACGAAGTCGTGACCCTGCCTGAGACCCAACTGTCGAACTTCATCCAGTTCCGCCTGGCCAGCGACCGCCTGTTCGCCGGCCAGATCGACCCGCTGGCCTGGTTCTCCCTGCGCTACTACACCCTCGAGCATACCAGCCGGCAGCTGCAGTCCCCGCTATGGGGCCTGGGCGGCGTCCGTGCCCAACCCATCGCGCACCAGCTGCACATTGCCCGAGAAGTGGCCGACCGCATCGCCCCTCGGGTATTGCTGGCGGACGAAGTGGGCCTGGGCAAGACCATCGAGGCCGGCCTGGTCATACACCGCCAGTTGCTGTCCGGACGGGCCAGCCGTGTGCTAATCCTGGTTCCGGAAAACCTCCAGCACCAATGGCTGGTGGAAATGCGCCGGCGCTTCAACCTGCAGGTCGCCCTGTTCGATGAAGAACGCTTTATCGAAAGCGATGCCAGCAACCCGTTCGAAGACACCCAGTTGGCCCTGGTCGCACTGGAGTGGCTGGTGGACGACGAAAAGGCCCAGGACGCGCTGTTTGCCGCCGGCTGGGACCTGATGGTGGTCGATGAAGCCCATCACCTGGTCTGGCACGAAGACCGGGTCAGCCCTCAATACGCGCTGGTCGAACAACTGGCCGAGACGATCCCGGGTGTGTTGCTGCTGACGGCGACCCCGGAACAGTTGGGACAGGACAGCCACTTTGCCCGCCTGCGCCTGCTGGACCCGAACCGTTTCCACGACCTCAAGGCCTTCCGCGCCGAAAGCGAGAACTATCGCCCGGTGGCCGAAGCCGTGCAGGAGCTGCTGGACAAGGGCCGCCTCTCGCCCGAAGCCCATCAGACCATCCACGGCTTCCTGGGCAACGAAGGCGAAGCCTTGCTGACCGCCGTCAACGATGGCGATGTCGAAGCCAGTGCCCGCCTGGTGCGCGAACTGCTGGACCGCCACGGCACCGGCCGGGTCCTGTTCCGCAACACCCGCGCCGCGGTGCAGGGCTTCCCGGAGCGCAAGCTGCATGCCTATCCGCTGCCGTGCCCTGACCAGTACCTCGAACTGCCTTTGGGCGATCACGCCGAGCTGTATCCGGAAGTCAGCTTCCAGGCCCAGACGGACACCGGCGAGGAAGAGCGCTGGTGGCGCTTCGATCCGCGCGTCGAGTGGCTGATCGACACCCTGAAGATGCTCAAGCGCACCAAAGTGCTGGTGATCTGCGCCCACGCCGAAACCGCCATGGATCTGGAAGACGCCCTGCGCGTACGCTCCGGCATCCCGGCCACGGTGTTCCACGAGGGCATGAGCATCCTGGAGCGTGACCGCGCAGCCGCCTATTTCGCCGACGAAGAGTTTGGCGCCCAGGTGTTGATCTGCTCGGAAATCGGCAGCGAAGGCCGCAACTTCCAGTTTGCCCACCACTTGGTGCTGTTCGATCTGCCAGCGCACCCGGACCTGCTGGAACAACGTATCGGACGCCTGGACCGGATCGGCCAGAAGCACACCATCGAGTTGCATGCGCCGTACCTGGAAACCAGCCCCCAGGCACGCCTGTTCCAGTGGTATCACGAAGCCCTGAATGCGTTCCTCAACACTTGCCCGACCGGCAACGCCCTGCAGCATCAGTTCGGCCCGCGCCTGCTGCCGCTACTGGAAGAAGCCGACGACGGCGAGTGGCAAGCGCTGATCGACGAGGCTCGCGCCGAGCGCGAACGCCTGGAAGCCGAGCTGCACACCGGTCGCGACCGCCTGCTGGAGCTCAACTCCGGCGGCGCTGGCGAAGGCGATGCACTGGTGGAGGCCATTCTCGAGCAGGATGACCAGTTCGCCCTGCCGATCTACATGGAAACCTTGTTCGACGCGTTCGGCATCGACAGTGAGGACCATTCGGACAACGCACTGATTCTCAAGCCGAGCGAAAAGATGCTCGATGCCAGCTTCCCGCTGGGCGACGACGAAGGCGTGACCATCACCTACGACCGCAACCAGGCGCTGTCTCGCGAAGACATGCAGTTCATCACCTGGGAGCACCCGATGGTGCAAGGCGGGATGGACCTGGTGCTGTCCGGCTCCATGGGCAACACCGCCGTGGCGCTGATCAAGAACAAAGCCCTCAAGCCGGGCACCGTGCTGCTGGAGCTGCTGTACGTCAGTGAGGTGGTCGCCCCGCGCTCGCTGCAACTGGGCCGCTACCTGCCGCCGGCCGCCTTGCGCTGCCTGCTGGACGCCAATGGCAACGACCTGGCCGCCCGGGTCTCGTTCGAGACCCTGAACGACCAGCTCGAAAGCGTGCCCCGCGCCAGCGCCAACAAGTTCATCCAGGCCCAGCGTGACCAACTCACACCGCGCATCAATGCCGGCGAAGAGAAAGTCGCCCCGCGTCACGCCGAACGCGTGGCCGAGGCCCAGCGCCGCCTGGCCGCCGATACCGACGAGGAACTGGCCCGCCTGACCGCGCTGCAAGCGGTCAACCCCACCGTGCGCGACAGCGAGCTGGTGGCCCTGCGTCAACAGCGCGAGCAAGGCCTGGCGATGCTCGAGAAGGCGGCGTTGCGCCTGGAAGCGATCCGAGTGCTGGTCGCAGGCTGATTGGCCCCGCGACTCAACAGGAGGCCCGCAGCGATGCGGGCCTTTTTAGTTATGCGAACCTGCCGAACATAGAAATGTCGGGCTGGGAACACGGTTTACCGTGGCGAGGGGATTTATCCCCGTTGGGTTGCACCGCCCCTCTGCGTGCTAACGGATGATCGCGGCGCATGATGGATTCTGGGGTAACGGGGATAAATCCCCTCGCCATGGATCCACAAACCGTCCTCAAGGGCTGTAATACCCCACCGCCACCAGGAAATGTCCGACCTTCTTCAGGTACGCGTGCTTGTCCTCGACCTTGCCCGTTACCGGATTCTTCCAGCGATACTCATACTCCCCCGCATCCTGCTGGCCAAGCATGGACAGGATCGGCTCCCCCACCGGCTTGCCATCCGGGTCCTTGACCTTGGCGAAGTCAGTATTGATCAAGCGCAGGTTGGTGCCGTGTCCGACATAGCGCCGGGTATCGAGGTCCACGACGAAGACATACAGGTCATCCTGCAGATAACCGCCCTTGAGGGAGTTGATCGCCGCCAGGGTGGCCTTCTCGTTTTTCAGCAAGTCGTTCGAGGCCTTGTCCAGCAGCGCCCTGGCCTGTTCGGCGGAAGCCCGGGGCAGATAATAGCCAACGGCCATGATGCGCTCGCCGACACGCTGGAAATACACATGCTTGCGCTCTACCTTGCCGTCCGCCCAGTTCTGCCAGCGGTATTCGGCCTGCTGGATGCCACTGGCCTCCGGGGTTTTCAAGGCGTCCTTGAAGGCCTAGCGCAAATCCGGCCCCAACACTTCGGAAACGTCTCGCCCGATCAACGCCGAGGAAGGCCCGCCGCTGGCCAGCATCACACCTTGGGTATCCACCACGAACACGTAACGATCCTTGTCGACGAACTCCCCCTGGCGGCTGAAGGCGGCAAAGGCCTTGTCGCCGTTGTCGTGGTAATAGGCCAAGGCCTTTTCCAGCAGCGCCCGGGCCGCCTGGCCATCGTCCCCGGTGGCCGCCTGGGCCTGGGCAAGCCCCAGCATCAACATCGCCCCCAGCCAGGCCATCTTGTGAAAAAGAACCATGCGCGCGCCCCTCGTTCTTGTTGGTGTTTCAAGAGCGTAGACGGCGCCGGATGATGTGGGAGTATTCAGGGGATTGCTGGGGTGCCTGGTGAGTCAGTGGCTAGTGCTATCGACTGACAGGACGTCATCGCGAGCTTGCTCGCGATAGCGGCGGCACATTCAGAAATGATGTGCACTGACGCGCCACTATCGCGCAAAACGCTTATTGGGCCCGGGCGTTGAGCTGCTGCTGCAGATGCTGGATCTGTGCTTGCAAGGTGTTGATGTTGCGGGTGACCTGGCCGCGGAAGGCATCGAACTCGGCAGTGTTGCCACCCTTGTCCTGTTGGCTCTTGAGCACGATGACATCCTGCTCGAGACGGTCGATGGCAGAGTTGGAGGTGGCTCTTTTCAGCGCAGTGATGTCGGCACCGATGCTCTTGAGCTGGGCATCCAGGGCTCCGCCCTCGCCCTGGTTCTTCAGGGTGGTGACTTCAGCCACCAGCGCCTTGACCTGGGCCTGGAGCTCCTTGTTGGAAGCCTGAAGCTGGGTATTGGTGTTCTGCTGTTCGGAGGCCTGGGCAATGAGCTGGGCCAGTTCCTTGTCCAGGTCAGCGGACGGACCGAACGTGGCTTGCTGTTGCCTGTACTGCTCCAGCAGCTTGCTGTCGAATTGCCGCCCCTGCTCCTGCAACTTGTTGTCCAATTGCTTGATCTGCGCTTTCAAGGCTTCACTGTCGCTCATGACATTGGACTGCCCGGCGACCACCTTGCCGGAGATGTCCTGCAGGCGCCCCGCCGCGTCCTCGCTGATGCGGGCGAAACTTTCCTGGGTAGCCACCAGTTGCTGTTCCATGAGGGAGATCTGCTGGAAGCTCCACCAGGCCAGGAACGCGAATGCACACGATAGCGCGCCGATCAGCGCCCACAGCGGTCCGGTGCTGGGCCCCTTGACCCGGGCCGCCGCGACCGGGGCCGTGCGTGCCTGTACGTGGGGCGGGCGGTTGGGCAAAAAGTCATCGTCATCGGGAATGTCGGCCCGCACCCGCAGGCTCGGAACATCATCGAAGTCGTCGTTGGCATCGTTACGCATGGGCATGGGTTCAACCTTTGGGAAACCGGTGATGGCTTGATGCGGCGAGTATAACCCCCTCGCCCGCCGCACCGATTGACCCCGAACCCGGCACTCGGTTCATGACGGGCCGATCAGCGGCCTGTCCACCAGGCACAGAACTCATCGAGGGCCGTCCACAGGCTGACCTGCGGATCGTAATCGAGATAATGCCGGGCCCGACCGATGTCGAGGGTGAAATGCCTGTTCATGACCTGCATGCCCAGCCGCGAGAGCGTCGGCTCGGGGCGACCCGGCCATAATTTGCAGACGCCTTCGTTCAAGGCCGCGACGCTGTAGGCCAAGCCGTAGGAACGGTAACGCCGAACCTGTGGGACGTCCATCCGGCGCATCACATAGTTGACCACATCCCACAACGGAACCGGCACCCCGTTGCTGATGTTATAGGCCTTGCCCAGGGCGGAGCCGGTGGCCAGCAAACTGCTGAGCAGGGCTTCGTTGAGGTTCTGCACGCTGGTGAAATCCACCTTGTTCAAACCGTTGCCGATGATCGCCAGTCGACCCTTGCGTTGCATCTTCAACAGCCGCGGGAAAATGCTCATGTCCCCCGCCCCGGTCACGAAGCGCGGCCGCAGGGCCAGTACCTCAAGCCCGAACTCCTGGGCACCGAAGACCTTCTGCTCGGCCAGGTACTTGGTGGCCGCGTACGGATGAGCGAAGCGCTTGGGCACCTGGTCCTCGGTCAGCCCTAGGTGGTCGCGGCCGTCAAAATAGATCGACGGGGACGACAGGTGGACCAGGCGCCGGACCTTCTGCTTGAGGCAGGCCTCGACGATGTTTTCCGTGAGCTGGACGTTGCCCTGGTGGAAATCCTGATAGCGTCCCCAGAGCCCCACCGCGCCGGCGCAATGCACCACAGCCTCGACATCCTGGCACAGGTCGCGGGCCAGCAGCGGATCGCTCAGGTCCCCCGGGACGAACTGCGCACCGCGACGCACCAGGTGCTCCACGCTCTCGGCCCGGCGTCCGTTGACCCGCACATCCAGGCCCTGCTCCAGGGCGAAACGCGCGAAGCGCCCGCCAATGAAGCCGCTTGCGCCGGTGACCAGAATCTTCATGCATACTCCCAACAAGTGCAGCGGCGGGCTGCGTGCCCCCCGGTGCCGGTTAATCTCTACTCTACGCCGCTTGCGGCTTGACGCTTATCGCGGCTCCCAAGGCACCAGCGACTGGCCGCAGGCGCGGACCAATCGATCGGTCAGCAAGCCGAGCAATTGTCCGCCATTGCGCCAATGATGCCAGTACAACGGCACATCGATGGGTTTATCTGCAAGCAACTCCACCAGTTCGCCCCGGGCCAGTTGCTCACGCACTTGCAGCTCTGGCACCAGCCCCCAGCCAAGGCCGACCTCGGCGAGGCGGATAAAACCTTCGGACGACGGACAGAGATGGTGCTCGAATCCCCCTTCCACACCCAGTGAGGCCAGGTAGCGGTGCTGGAGGAAATCATCCGGGCCGAATACGAGCGCCGGTGTACGGGCCAGTTGGTCGGCGCGTACGCCATCGGGAAAATGCCGGGCGATGAAAGCCGGGCTGGCCAGCGCGCGGTAGCGCATGGCCCCGAGCAAGACGCTGCGGGCACCGGCAACCGGGCGTTCACTGGCGCAGACACAGGCCGCCACCTCACCGGCGCGCATGCGCTTGAGGCCGACGGTCTGATCCTCCACCACCAGATCCATCAGCAACTGATGCTCGGCACAGAAGCTGCCCACCGCCGCCGCCCACCAGGTCGCCAGGCTGTCGGCGTTCAAGGCGATGCGCAGGCGCTCGGGTACGCCCTCCTCATCCAGCGCCGGAACCAGGCTCTGCAGGTCTCGCTCCAACAGACGCACCTGCTGCACATGGTTGAGCAACCGCCGGCCGATCTCGGTAGGCGCCGGCGGCGTGGCGCGCACCAGCACCGGCTGGCCGACCCGCGCCTCCAGCAACTTGATGCGCTGGGAAATGGCCGATTGCGAGAGGCCCAGCACCTGGGCGGCACGCTCGAAGCCGGCTTGCTCGACGACCGCCGCCAATGCGGAAAGCAATTTGTAATCGAACATCAGTTTCTCTAATGAGCAATCAGCAGGATTGGTTTTTCTTATACCCCTTCCCACCGGAGAATAGCCAGCATTGAACCTTCGATGGAGAAACAACGATGTGGCAAAGCTATGTGAACGGCTTGTTGGTGGCCTTGGGCCTGATCATGGCCATTGGCGCTCAGAATGCCTTTGTACTGGCCCAAAGCTTGCGCCGTGAGCACCATCTGCCTGTGGCCGCCCTGTGCGTCACTTGCGATGCGCTGCTGGTGATGGCCGGTGTGTTCGGGCTGGCGACGCTGCTGGCCCAGAGCCCGCTGCTGCTGTTGATCGCTCGCTGGGGCGGCGCGGCGTTCCTGCTCTGGTACGGCAGCCAGGCCTTGCGCCGGGCCTGTTCGAAACAGAGCCTGCAGGAAGGTGAAAAACAAGCCGTGCGCTCACTGCGGGCGGTACTGCTCAGCGCATTGGCGGTGACGCTGCTCAACCCACACGTGTATCTGGACACCGTGTTGCTGATCGGCTCCCTCGGCGCCCAGCAGAGTGTTCCCGGCGCCTACGTCGTGGGCGCGGCAAGTGCCTCTCTGCTGTGGTTCTTCACCCTGGCCCTGGGGGCCGCCTGGCTCGCCCCCTGGCTGGCCCGGCCCACGACATGGCGGGTATTGGACGTGCTGGTGGCGGTGATGATGTTTACCGTGGCGGTGCAATTGATCGTCGCCGGCTGATTATTGCAAACCGCTCTGGAACCTCTATCCCACACAGTTGTTGCGTGGTTATGCCGCACCCCCGGTGCTATGATCCGACCTTGCGCCGCAAAGAGTACAAACTCCCCGGCGCTTGTCTGGCCGCCCGTGATCGGCCTTGCGCTCACCGCAACTGACCTGATTAGGAGAATCACCATGGCTTTCGAATTGCCGCCGCTGCCCTACGCACACGATGCACTGCAGCCGCACATCTCCAAAGAGACTCTGGAATACCACCACGACAAGCACCACAACACCTATGTCGTGAACCTGAACAACCTGGTGCCAGGCACCGAGTTCGAAGGCAAGACCCTGGAAGAAATTGTCAAGACTTCCTCGGGCGGTATCTTCAACAACGCCGCTCAGGTCTGGAACCACACCTTTTACTGGAACTGCCTGGCCCCTGACGCCGGCGGTCAGCCTACCGGCGCCCTGGCCGAAGCCATCAACAAAGCCTTCGGTTCGTTCGACAAGTTCAAGGAAGAGTTCAGCAAGACGTCCATCGGCACCTTCGGCTCCGGCTGGGGCTGGCTGGTGAAGAAAGCCGACGGCTCCCTGGCCCTGGCCAGCACCATCGGCGCCGGCAACCCGCTGACCAGCGGCGACACCCCGCTGCTGACCTGCGACGTCTGGGAGCACGCCTACTACATCGACTACCGCAACCTTCGTCCGAAATACGTCGAAGCGTTCTGGAACCTGGTCAACTGGAAATTCGTGGCCGAGCAGTTCGAAGGCAAGACCTTCACTGCCTGATTGCCGAAGCCAGATCCAAGAGAACCCGGCGCCTCGCCGGGTTTTTTTTACCTTGCGTGAATGCCTTCGCAAGTCAGCGGGCCAGGAACGACCTCACGTCCGAATTCCAATAAAAAATCCCCCGAGGGCTCAAGTTGCGCCCCCCTCCAACCGACACAATGGGCGTAGAGCAATCACTCTGAAAGAACCGTATATCGGCCATGTTCCAGGCGAAATTCCTTGTGTTTGATTGTCCCTTTGACTGACATCACAGGATTGCCAATACTCATGGCAACTTGACGCTACCCGCACGGTACAAGGAATCCCTCTTTGAAGCTGGAATTAAAGAACAGCTTGTCTGTGAAGTTGCTCCGGGTCGTGCTCATCTCGGCATTGATCGTTGGCGTGGTCTTGAGCTGCGCCCAGATCGTGTTCGATGCCTACAAAACCAACCAGGCCGTCTCCAGCGACGCCCAGCGCATTCTCGACATGTTCCGCGATCCCTCGACCCAGGCCGTCTACAGCCTCGATCGGGAGATGGGCATGCAAGTGATCGAGGGACTGTTCCAGGACAGGGCCGTGCGCATGGCCTCCATCGGCCACCCCCGCGAAACCATGCTCGCCGAAAAAAGCCGCCCCTTGCAGGAATCGGAGAGCCGCTGGCTGACCGATCTCATCCTGGACAAGGAGCGGACCTTCACTACCCAACTGGTGGGCCGCGGCCCCTACAGCGAATACTACGGCGACCTGAGCATCACCCTCGATACCGCCAGCTATGGCCACAGTTTCATCGTCAGCTCGGTGATCATCTTCATTTCCGGCATGCTGCGCGCCCTGGCGATGGGCCTGGTGCTGTACCTGGTCTATCACTGGATGCTGACCAAGCCCCTGTCGCGCATCATCGAACACCTGACCGAAATCAACCCCGACCGCCCCAGCGAACACCAGATTCCTCAATTGCGAGGCCATGAGCAGAACGAGCTGGGCCTGTGGATCAATACGGCCAACCAGTTGCTCGCCTCCATCGAGCGCAACACGCACCTGCGCCACGAGGCGGAAAACAGCCTGCTGAGAATGGCCCAGTACGATTTTCTCACCGGCCTGCCCAACCGCCAGCAACTCCAGCAGCAACTGGACAAGATCCTGGTGGACGCAGGACGCCTGCAACGCCGGGTGGCAGTGCTGTGCGTAGGCCTGGACGACTTCAAGGGCATCAACGAACAGTTCAGCTACCAGACCGGCGACCAGCTGCTGCTGGCCCTGGCCGATCGGCTGCGAGCCCACAGCGGACGCCTGGGCGCCCTGGCACGGCTGGGGGGCGACCAATTCGCCCTGGTCCAGGCCGACATCGAACAACCTTACGAAGCCGCCGAGCTGGCCCAGAGCATTCTCGATGACCTGGAAGCGCCCTTCGTCCTTGACGACCATGAAATCCGCCTGCGGGCCACCATCGGCATCACCCTTTTTCCCGAGGACGGTGGCAGTACCGAGAAGCTGCTGCAAAAAGCCGAGCAGACCATGACCCTGGCCAAGACTCGCTCGCGCAATCGTTATCAGTTCTACATCGCCAGTGTCGACAGCGAAATGCGCCGACGCCGCGAGTTGGAAAAAGACCTGCGCGAAGCCCTGATCCGCGACCAGTTCACCCTCGTGTATCAACCGCAGATCAGCTATCGCGACCTGCGGGTGGTGGGTACCGAAGCCCTGATCCGCTGGCATCATCCGGAACACGGCTTCGTGCCACCCGACCTGTTCATTCCCCTGGCCGAGCAGAACGGCACCATCATCGCCATCGGCGAATGGGTGCTGGACCAGGCCTGCAAGCAACTGCGCGAATGGCACGACCAGGGGTTCATCGAACTGCGCATGGCGGTCAACCTGTCCACCGTGCAACTGCACCACGCCGAACTGCCGCGGGTGGTGAACAACCTGTTGCAGCGGTACCGCTTGCCGCCTCGCAGCCTGGAACTGGAAGTCACCGAAACCGGCCTGATGGAAGACATCACCACTGCCGCCCAGCATCTGCTGAGCCTGCGCCGTTCCGGTGCGCTGATCGCCATCGATGACTTCGGCACCGGCTATTCGTCCCTGAGTTACCTCAAGAGCCTGCCGCTGGACAAGATCAAGATCGACAAGAGCTTCGTCCAGGACCTGCTGGAAGACGAGGACGACGCGACCATCGTGCGGGCCATCATCCAGCTGGGCAAGAGCCTGGGGATGCAGGTGATTGCCGAAGGTGTGGAGACGGTCGAGCAGGAGGCCTACATCATCTCCGAAGGCTGCCACGAAGGTCAGGGCTACTACTACAGCAAACCCCTGCCGGCGCGGGAGCTGGGCGCTTACCTGAAACAGGCGCAACGCAGCAAGGCCCTCACTCTCTGAATACCTGAAAGACCACGGCTGGTTCGGTGCCTGCGGGGAACGGAAATGCCCCCGCAAAACGCCGGGCAAGGCTGTGATCTTTCATGAATGAACAAGAAATATTTACAGTCACGCCCTTTACACATAATGCAAATCTTTCGCATTATGTCGCACCTTTGCGCGCCCTCGCGCCAGTCCCCATTCATTACCGAAGCAGGATGTTTGCCATGATTCGTATGCCTCTGGCTTCCGCCAGTCTGCTGGCCATCGCTATTTCCCTCGCCGGTTGCGGCGAAGGCAAGGACAAGGCTGCCGCGCCGCAAGCGCCGACGCCGGCCGCCAGCACTGCGGCACCGGCCGCCCCTGCTGCCAGCGGCAAAGTCGACGAAGCCGCCGCCAAGGCCGTTGTCGCGCATTACGCCGACATCGTCTATGCCGTCTACAGCGATGCCGAATCCACCGCGAAAACCCTGCAGACCGCCATCGATGCATTCCTGGCCAAGCCAAACGCCGAGACCCTGAAAGCCGCCAAGGCAGCCTGGGTCGCCGCACGCGTGCCTTACCTGCAGAGCGAAGTGTTCCGCTTCGGCAACACCATCGTCGACGACTGGGAAGGCCAGGTGAACGCATGGCCCCTGGACGAAGGCCTGATCGACTATGTCGACAAGTCCTACGAGCACGCCTTGGGTAACCCGGGCGCCACGGCCAACATCATCGCCAATACCGAAGTCCAGGTGGGCGAAGACAAGGTCGACGTGAAGGACATCACCCCGGAAAAACTCGCCAGCCTCAATGAGCTGGGCGGTTCCGAGGCGAACGTCGCCACCGGTTACCATGCCATCGAATTCCTGCTGTGGGGCCAGGACCTCAACGGCACCGGCCCGGGTGCGGGCAACCGTCCGGCTTCGGACTACCTGGAAGGCGCCGGCGCCACCGGCGGCCACAACGACCGTCGCCGCGCCTACCTCAAGGCCGTGACCCAACTGCTGGTCAGCGACCTGGAAGAAATGGTCGGCAACTGGAAGCCGAACGTGGCCGACAACTACCGCGCCACCCTGGAAGCGGAACCTGCCGAAACCGGCCTGCGCAAGATGCTGTTCGGCATGGGCAGCCTGTCCCTGGGCGAACTGGCGGGCGAGCGCATGAAAGTGTCCCTGGAAGCCAATTCGCCAGAAGACGAGCAGGATTGCTTCAGCGACAACACCCATTACTCGCACTTCTACGATGCCAAGGGCATACGTAACGTCTACCTGGGCGAATACACCCGCGTCGATGGCACCAAGATGACTGGCGCCAGCCTGTCGTCTCTGGTGGCCAAGGCCGATCCGGCCGTCGACACCACCCTGAAGGCCGAGCTGGCCGATACCGAAGCCAAGATCCAGGTCATGGTCGATCACGCCAACAAGGGTGAGCACTACGACCAGTTGATCGCCGCAGGCAACACCGCGGGCAACCAGATCGTGCGCGACGCCATCGCCGCGCTGGTCAAGCAGACCGGTTCGATCGAACAGGCCGCCGGCAAGCTGGGCATCAGCGACCTGAACCCGGACAACGCCGATCACGAGTTCTGATCGACGCTGGCTGGCTGCGGTTCAACGCAGCCAGCCAAGCCACAAAACCTGTGGGAGCGGGCTTGCTCGCGATAGGGGTCTGTCAGTCGATATAGAGACTGGCTGGTCTACCGTTATCGCAAGCTAGCTCGCTCCCACTGTGGTTTCTGGTATTTCAAAAATGCGAGATCAGTCATCGCCCCCCTTGCTCGCGATGGGGGCATCTCAGTCGATGTGTCTGGTCTTCCGCCATCGCCAGCAGGCTCGCTACCACAAGGGGGTCACTGTGGTTCATGACTGCAACCCCGCAAGCCGTCCTTCGATAAACCGCCGTTCCGGCAATTGCTGCGTCAATTCAAGGGCACGTCGATAAGCCGTCCGCGCCTCATCCATCCGTCCCAATTGCCGACAGAATTCGGCCCGCGCCGAATAGGCCAAGTGGTAGTCGAGCAACTCGCCACGCGCCAGGATCGCGTCGATCAAGCCCAGGCCGGCCGCCGGTCCGTCGCGCTTGGCCAGGGCGGCCGCACGGTTGAGTTCGATCACCGGCGATGGCATCGCCCGCAGGAGTACATCGTATAGCCCGACGATCTGCGGCCAGTCGGTGTCCGCTGCGTTGGGGGCTTCGGCGTGGACCGCGGCAATCGCCGCTTGCAGGCAATAAGGTCCGAACCGACGGGTATTCAATGCGGCTTCCACCAAGGCACAGCCTTCGGCTATCAATTGCGCGTCCCACAAGGAGCGGTCCTGCTCATCCAGCAGGACCAGCTCACCAGTGGCCGAGGTGCGCGCCGGCCGCCGGGACTCGTGCAGCAGCATCAACGCCAACAGCCCCATGACCTCGGCTTCCGGCAACAGCTCCATCAACAGGCGCGCAAGGCGAATGGCTTCGCGAGTCAGGTCATCCCGGGTCAGCTCGGCCCCCATCGAGGCCGAATAACCTTCGTTGAACACCAGGTAGATCACCCGCAGCACACTGTCCAGGCGTTCGGGCAGCTCCGAGCGGGCGGGCACCTGATACGGGATTTTCGCATCGCGGATCTTCGCCTTGGCGCGCACGATGCGCTGGGCGATGGCCGCCGGAGCGGCGAGGAAGGCCCGGGCGATTTCCTCGGTGGTCAGGTCGCACACTTCCCGCAAGGTCAGCGGTACCTGGGCATCCGCCGCCAATGCCGGGTGACAGCAGGTGAAAATCAGCCGCAGACGGTCATCTTCCACGTCTTCGTCGCTCCAGTCGGCCTGCTCCAACGTCTCCAGCTGAGCGATCAGCATCGGCTGCGATGCCGCAAAGCGCGCCCGCCTGCGCAGGCTGTCGATCGCCTTGAAGCGCCCGGCGGACACCAGCCAGGCGCGGGGATTGTCCGGCACACCATCGCGTTGCCAGCGCTCGACCGCAATGAAAAAAGCCTCGTGCAGTGCCTCTTCCGCCAGGTCGAAGTCCCCCAGCAGGCGAATCAGTGTCGCCAGGATCCGTCGCGAGTCTTGCCTGTAGACCTGCTCGACCCGCGCCTTGACCGCTTCGGCCGGCATCAATCGGACAGGCCCTGGGTGACCAATGCCTCGAGCCGATCCAGGCTCTGCCCCCAGCCCTCGTGGAACCCCATGGCCTCGTGGGCCTGACGGTCCTCTTCGTTCCAGTGCAAGGCGCGGGCGGTGTAGCGGGTCTTGCCGCCCTCTTCATCGAGCATCACCTCGGCGGTCATGAAGGCCTTGCCGGACGGCAGCCAGCCGGGGAGAAACGCATCGGTGAACACCAGCCGCTGCGGCGCGACGATTTCCAGGAACACCCCCATGGTGGGGTACTCGCTGCCGTCGGGCGCCCGCATCAACGTGCGAAACTGGCCACCGACCCACAGGTCCATCTCGCATTCCGGCGTGGTCATGCCGTGGGGGCCCCACCATTGGACCAGCAGGGCCGGTTCGGTCCAGGCACGGAAGATGTCCTGGCGCGGAGCGGCGATCAAGCGGCTGATGGACAGCTCGAAAGAAGCAGGCTTGAGGTTCATGAACGATATCCTGTTTGTGATTGTTGTTCAGGGGTTCAGTTGGCGTACCGGTCGGACTTCGACACAGCCGACCCGGGCCGCCGGGATATGGCCGGCGACCTGGATGGCCTCGTTCAAGTCCTTGGCGTCGATCAGGTAGAAGCCCGCCAGTTGCTCCTTGGTTTCGGCGAACGGACCATCGGTGATCGACAACTTGCCGCCGCGCATGCGCACCGTGGTGGCGGTCTGCACCGACTCCAGGGCTTCGGCGGCGATCATCCGCCCGCTGCCCTGGATCGACTCGGCATAGGCCATGCACTCGGCGTCCTCCGGGCTGTCGGGGGAGTTGTGCAGCACATGTTCGTTGCTATACACCAGGCATAAGTACTTCATGGAAAGCTCCGTGATCGAACCGATCAACTATGACGGCAGGCGAACGTAATGGTGAAAAAACCGACGATCAGGGCTGCAGATCGAAGAGCGCCGTACCGGCCATCGGGTCGAACGGCGCCGACCAGTGTTCATGGACGATCTTCCACTGTCCGGCCACGCGCCGGTAGCAGGCCGTCACACGCATCCAGCAGGCCTGCTCTTCGCCTTTTTCATTGGTGCCGCCGCAATAGGCCAGCCAGTGGGCGAAAGCGATGCTGTCCGCCGGAGTGATGCTGACCTGATGAAACTCGAACTTGTGCGGGCCGGGGCACATCTCCATGCAGGCCTGCCAATGCGCACGATAAGCAGTCTTGCCCTTGAATTGCAGGGCCTGGATGGCATCGAACGAAACGATGTCCTCATCATAGAGCGCCATGACTTTTTCCACGTCCTTGGCCATGACAGCCTGGCGATAGGTATCGATCAGGGCCTGGATTTCGGTTTCAGTGGCTTGGGTATTCATGCTGGTTCTCCGCGTTTTTTGTTGAAGACATCCCTTGTCGTCTGGAGCAACGGCAAATCGACAACCCAGACAAAAATAATTCAAGGAAAAATAACGCTAGAATCCCTGCCTCATTCTGCCAGCCGACAACGGACGCTTTCGTGACCGCTCAACTCGTCGCCTACGAGCACCTCACCGCTGGCCAGTGCCTGCAAGTGGAGGCGATCGAGGTTCTGCCCCACCAACTCAGGTTCGCCGGCGATATCCACGGTGCGCTGCATATGCTGCTGTCCAGGCCCTGCCCGGGGGTCAAGGGGTTCGCCCTGTTGGCCGATGACGTACCGGTGGCGTTCCTGCTCCTCAAGCGCCCACCGGCCCTGCCGGCCTGGGCCGATGAGCACAGCGCTACGCTACACGCCCTGCAAGTGGATCATCGGGCCCAGGGCAAGGGGCACGGCAAGGCCTGCCTGCGGGCGCTGCCCGCCGTGGCGCGAGCGGCCTGGCCGGAAATCAGGGGGTTGGAACTCTCGGTCGATGCCAGCAACGAATCGGCCATCGGCCTGTACACCCGGTTGGGCTGGGTTGACAGCGGCGAGGCCTACAAGGGCCTCGTCGGGTATGAGCGACGGATGGGCCTGGTACTCTGACCCAGCGCGTTACCTGACTTTGAGCGGTATCCAGATCTCCAGGCTGCCTTCCCCTGTCCTGGGGTTGAAGTCTTCACTGTAGCGCTCGAACTCCGGTTCGTCCGCCGCCTCATGCCCGGACTCGGGCAGCCATTGCTTCCAGATGTACTGGAACGTCTGCGGCAGCGTCTTCAGCGCCCCCCGGTGTTCGAACACCGCATAGTAGGCGGGCTGGATTTCGATCCAGCGGTATTGCTCCGGCAAATCGTCGAGTCGGCCGATCTCCACCCCGGCGATGTATTCGAATCCGCCCTTCCCGTCCGGATTGCAACATACGCCATAGGTCACGTCGCTTTTCTGCCCTGGCACATTACCGAGCCAGGGCAAGAACTTTTCCCAGAGCAAGGGGATATCCTGGGCCGTTTCCGGGGTAAAACGCGCACCGAAACCGGCGATGAGCTTGAAGTGTCCCTGTTCAAAGCGTGGCTCGGCTGTGTACTCGCGTTCGTGCTTTTCCATGCGTCAACACTCCGCAAAACATGAAGTCGGGCTTGGCAGTATAGAAGCCAAACCGTGATTGCCAGGGCCGTTTCGCTTGTCAGTGAACTGGCAGTACAGGCGCGGCAGCTCCACCGACGAACTCGTTGTAGCCAGAAACGATCACGTACACCGCGAAATAACAGAAGATCGCCGCGGATGCCCAATAGGAGTAACGCAGCAGCCTGTCCCCCAGCAATCTGCCGCCCTGGGTCGCTGCCAGGCACAAGCCTGCGCTCCACAGCAGCCCGGCGCAGAGGAACCCGCTGAGGAACAGCGCCGAGCTGAGTACCGTGCCGCCGCCTGAACGGGCGATGAGTGTGCCGCCCACGGCCGCGAACCAGAGGATGGCGCTGGGCGATGACATGGCCAGGAAAATCCCCCGCAAAAATTCCTGGCGCGACGAACTGTCCCGCGCCTCGCTTGCCTGCGCCAGCACTGCGTCGTGATAGATCGCCGAATGGATCATCTTGGCGGCGAAATACAGCAACAACACCGAGCCGCCGATCCAGAGGACCCAGCGTACCGCCTCGTATTGCAGCAGCACGGTCATGCCGGCCAGGGCCAGTACGGCGTAGATCAGGTCCCCCACACAGGTCCCCAGGCCCAGGGCAAACCCCTGGAAATAACCCCGTTGCATGGCCAGGGTGATCATCGCGATGTTGGCCACGCCGATATCCAGGCATAAGGACAGGCTCAGCAGGAAACCGCTGGAAAATTCCATTGTTCATTCCGTTCGAAAGTGTGAAACGAGTCAAGCTGGTCGCTGGCGCCTACAAAGGCCCGCGACCGGGCCGACAGTGTCGTCGAAAATAGTTGTCGGCCGCCACTGGACAATCGCCCCTGCCCACCCTTATCTTGCGCCGCAGGCCACCGCAGTGGCCAACGTCGCTCGGACGGTTCCGGGCGCTCACGTATCTCGAGGCAACAATGGCCGAACAAGGTTCGCCGCGCCGCTTTGCGCGCATCGATCGACTCCCCCCGTATGTATTCAATATCACTGCCGAGCTGAAGATGGCTGCGCGTCGGCGCGGCGAAGACATCATCGACTTGAGCATGGGTAACCCCGACGGCGCCACGCCCCCGCACATCGTGGAAAAACTGGTCACCGTCGCCCAGCGCGAAGACACTCACGGCTACTCCACTTCAAAGGGCATCCCACGCCTGCGCCGCGCCATTTCGCGTTGGTACAAGGACCGCTACGAGGTGGACATCGACCCCGAGAGCGAAGCCATCGTCACCATCGGCTCGAAGGAGGGCCTGGCCCACCTGATGCTGGCAACCCTGGACCAGGGCGACACGGTGCTGGTGCCCAACCCCAGCTACCCGATCCATATCTACGGTGCGGTGATCGCCGGCGCCCAGGTGCGCTCGGTGCCGCTGGTGCCGGGCGTGGATTTCTTCGCTGAACTGGAGCGGGCCATCCGCGGCTCGATCCCCAAGCCGAAGATGATGATCCTCGGCTTCCCCTCCAACCCCACCGCACAATGCGTGGAGCTGGATTTCTTCGAGCGGGTCATCGCCCTGGCCAAGCAGTACGACGTACTGGTGATCCACGACCTGGCCTACGCCGACATCGTCTACGATGGCTGGAAAGCCCCGTCGATCATGCAGGTACCGGGCGCCAAGGACATCGCGGTGGAGTTCTTCACCCTGTCCAAGAGCTACAACATGGCGGGCTGGCGCATCGGCTTCATGGTGGGCAATCCAGAGCTGGTCAGCGCCCTGGCGCGGATCAAGAGCTACCACGACTACGGCACGTTCACCCCGCTGCAAGTGGCGGCCATCGCCGCTCTGGAAGGCGACCAGCAATGCGTGCGCGACATCGCCGAGCAGTACCGCCAACGCCGCAATGTGCTGGTCAAGGGCCTGCATGAGTTGGGCTGGATGGTGGAGAACCCCAAGGCATCGATGTACGTCTGGGCCAGGATCCCCGATGCCTATGCACACCTGGGTTCGCTGGAGTTCGCCAAGAAGCTGTTGGCCGAGGCCAAGGTCTGCGTTTCGCCGGGAGTGGGTTTCGGGGAGTATGGAGACGATCACGTACGCTTCGCACTGATCGAGAACCAGGACCGGATACGCCAGGCCGTGCGTGGAATCCGCGCGATGTTCCGGGCGGATGGGTTAGTCTCGAAGACCAACGGCTAATACAGAGAAAAAATGTGGCGAGGGAGCTTGCTCCTTCGCCACAGATGTTGTCCTGCGCTTATGTTGTGCTGTGCTTAGATCACCAGCGACAACAGCAGGATAAAGATCAGCCCCACCACGGACAGGATGGTTTCCATCGCCGTCCAGGTCTTGAAGGTTTCGGCCACGGTCATGTTGAAGTACTGCTTGACCAGCCAGAAACCCGCATCGTTCACGTGCGACAGGATCAGCGATCCGGCACCGGTGGCCAGGACCAGCAGCTCACGGTTCACACCCGGAATCATCCCTACCACCGGTACCACGATACCGGCACCGGTAATGGTTGCCACGGTCGCCGAACCTGTGGCGATACGGATCACCGCCGCCACCAGCCAGGCCAGCAGGATCGGAGAAATCTGCGCGCTCACGGCCATGTGGCCGATCACGTCACCCACGCCGCTGGTCACCAGCATCTGCTTGAAGCCACCGCCGGCACCGATGATCAGGATGATCGCAGCCGTCGGAGCGAGGCTGGCGTCCAGCCACTTCAGCATCTGGTTGGAACCGATGCCCTGCTTGTAGCCGAAGGTGTACAGCGAGAGCAGCAAGGCCAGCAGCAAGGCCGAGATCGGGTGGCCGATCATGTCCATCCAGACCCGGAAGAGGTTGCCGTCCGGCAGCGCCACATCTGCAAAGGTCTTGAGCAGCATCAGGAATACCGGCGACAGCACGGTGATCAGGGTGATGCTGAAGCTTGGCAGCTCGGCGGCATTCGTCTCCCGGGCCAGTTGGTCCACCAGCTCCTGGTTCGGATGACCGGGAATGTGCTTGGCAATGAACGTACCGAAGATCGGCCCGGCGATGATGGCGGTCGGCAGCGCTACGATCAGGCCGTAGAGAATGGTCTTGCCGATATCAGCGCCGAATATGCCGATCGCCAGCAACGGCCCCGGATGCGGTGGTACCAGGCCATGGACGGCGGAAAGACCGGCCAACAGCGGAATACCGATCTTGATGATCGATACGCCGGTGCGGCGCGCGACGATGAACACCAGCGGGATCAACAGCACGAAGCCGATTTCGAAGAACAGCGGGATGCCCACCAGGAACGCGGCGAACATCATGGCCCATTGCACCTTTTCCCTGCCGAAGGCGCGGATCAGGGTCTGGGCGATCTGATCGGCCCCACCCGATTCGGCCATCATTTTTCCGAGCATCGTACCCAGCGCGAGGATGATGCCGACAAAGCCCAGCACCCCACCGAAGCCGTCCTGGAACGCCTTGATGATAGTGCCGGTCGGCATGCCCGATGTCAGGCCGAGGAACGCGGCGGCGATGGTCAGGGCAATGAAGGGATGGAACTTGAACTTGGTGATGAGGACGATGAGTCCGATCACCGTGACCACTGCATCCAGCAGCAGGAACGTCTCGTGGGACATGCCAAACATGGGGGGTGTCTCCTGATTTGTTGTTGTTATTGAAGCAGTTATTCGTAAGTCATCGGGACAGCGCTGTCTTTCTGACGCAAATTTGTTGCCGGTCAGCTGGCGAGCTTGAGGCCGTGGGCCACCCACCAGACATAAGCCTCACGTGCCAGCTCGTCGACGCTGTGGCTGGATGCATCCAGGGCCAGGGTCAGTGGCTCGCCGACAGGCGACTCGAGGGTGGCGAACTGGCTATCGATCAGGGTCGACGGCATGAAATGGCCCGGACGATGGGAAACCCGGTCGGCAGCCACTTCAGGCGTGAGTTCGAGGAATACGAAGCCCAGGCCCGGCAAGGCGCTGCGCAAGCGTTCGCGATAGCGATGCTTGAGGGCCGAACAGGTCAACACCGGGCGTTCGCCCCTGGCATCGACACGACGCAGTTCTTGGCACAGGCTGTCGAGCCAGCCGGCACGGTCGTCGTCGTTCAAGGGAATACCGGCGCTCATCTTCTGGATGTTGGCCGCAGGATGGAAAGTGTCGCCTTCGATGGCAGTGGCGCCGCTCAACTGGCACAGGGCCTGGCTGACGCATGTCTTGCCGCAACCGGCAACGCCCATGATGACCAGGGCGGTGATGGGATTGTTCATGTAACACCTCAGCGCGCAGACAGCGCTACCTTTGCCAGGTATGACACCAATGCAAAAGCAGAAGTTGCCGACGCCTTCTTGTCATTTTTGTAGTTGCAGCATGTTCGTTCACGACAACCGCGCCACGAGGATCAGGCCAACCCCGTTCACGCATTTGCAGCCACGTCGAGACAGCGCTACCTTAGTGCCTTGATTTTTGTTTGGCAAGCCACCCCGATGACCGCCCCTAAAAACGATAAGAATACACGCACCACCGGCCGCCCTACGCTCAACGAAGTCGCGCGCCTGGCCGGGGTCAGCCCCATCACTGCTTCCCGCGCCCTGCGAGGTGTCAGCACGGTCGCCACCGAACTGGTGGACAAGGTCCGCCAGGCCGCGGTGGAACTCAACTATGTCGTCAACCCCGCCGCCCGTGCACTGGCGTCGGCCCAGAGCCATTCGGTGGTGGTACTGGTGCCATCATTGTCCAACCTGCTGTTCATCGACACCCTGGAAGCCATTCATCGCGTGCTCAGGCCCAAGGGGTTCGAAGTGGTGATCGGCAACTATCACTATTCCCGGGACGAAGAAGAAGACCTGCTGCGCAACTACATGGCCTATCAGCCACGAGGCTTGCTGCTGACCGGTTTCGACCGCACCGAAAGCGCCCGACGCATGATCGAGGCCAGCAACATCCCCTGTGTCTACATGATGGAACTGGACCCCGGCGCGGGCCTGAACTGCGTTGGCTTCTCCCAGCTCAAGGCCGGCGAGACCGCGGCCGAACATCTGATTTCCAGAGGCCGCAAGCGCCTGGCCTACATCGGCGCGCAGCTTGACCAGCGCACCTTGCTGCGCGGCGAAGGCTTTCGCCGGGCCCTGCAGAAAGCCGGATTGTACGACCCGGACCTGGAACTGCTGACACCAAGACCGTCGTCGGTGGGCCTGGGCGGCGAATTGTTTCTTCAACTGCTGGCCAGCCATCCGGATGTGGATGCGATCTTCTTCGGCAACGACGACCTGGCGCACGGCGCCCTTTTCGAAGCACTGCGCTGTGGCATCAGGATTCCCGAGCAGATCTCGGTGCTGGGCTTCAACGACCTGCCCGCTTCGGCCCACATGGTGCCGCGCCTGAGCAGCATCAGCACACCGCGGGAAGCCATCGGGCAACGCGCCGCCGAACAGATGCTGACATTGATGGCCGGAAACCGGATTGCCCAGCCAGTGGTGGACCTGGGTTTCGACCTCAAGATCCGCGAAAGCACCTGACCCTCTGCGCGAGCGGTCATTGCGGTGGGGCCCTGCCGCAGGGCGGCAAGGATTGGCCGCCCGGTCTGCGCCCACCTTAGCTGCAGGGCACGGATTGCGGGGGCCGCCGGAGCCGGCATGGGAATTGCTCCTGCCCACCGCTCAGTCATTACCTACAGGTGTGAATCATGTTGGTCAGTGCAAAACAGCAAATGATTAATCTGCCCCTCAGGCGCGTGGAGGAGGATCCCGCCACACAGGCCGCCAGTGGCCTGCAAAGTGCGGCACTGCAGGCGTTGCGAGACAACATCCAGGCCCAGGCCAGCCAAGGCAGCGCCCAGGTCCAGGAATCCATTACTCGCCAGGCCACGCAGCAGGTCAACGCCAGCACCGCTATCAGCGACAACGTCGATGAGGCCTTCGCCAAGACTCGCGTACAACTGCAAACCGTGGCGTCCGAGGATGCCCGGGCCAACCTGTCCGACAGTCCGGCGATGCAGGCCTTCAAGGACTACATGAGCAAAACGCCTGAGGAACGCCTGCGCGACAGTATTCTTGAGGAAATGGGCATTACCGAGGAGGAGTTCGAGGCGATGCCACCCGAGAAACAACTGGCGGTCAGCCAGGAAATTGCCCAGCGCATGCAGGACAAGTCGGCAATGGCGCAAGTCGAGAAAGCCCAGGCGAAACACCCGGACGACAAGGCCCAGGCCGTGGATACCTTCCTCGCCGCCCTCTGATCCCGGGCGCTTGCCTGCTGCCTTGAGCGAGGGGAACGCCCTCGCTCACACCCGGGGCCCGCCGAGACGGGCCACTCAATGACCGAACAGATTCACCTTCTTGACCTTTTTGTCAGCGCGTTTTTCATCGGCGGTCTTCGCCGGTTTTTTCTTTACCGCCTTTTTTGAATCCATGCCTTTGGCCATGATACGTACTCCACTTATACGGGATGTGGAACCAGGTATACACCTATCGCCGCACTCGCGTTCTTTTATAATCGCCCTCCCCTTATTTCCCGGCGCCCGGCCATGACTGAAATCCGCTACCTGCAGCTCGAAGCCCCGCTGTGGCCGCTGATGAACAAGTTCTACCGCACCCATCAATCGTCGATGAAAGCGGTGCGTGAGGCCCAGCTGTGGGTAGCGCGGCGGGATGAAATCGTCGCGGCCCTGTGCTTGCGCTCGGTGCCAGGCGGGCGTTGGTTGACCGGGTTGTTCGTCGATCCGGCGTACCGCACGCAAGGCATCGCCGCACGCTTGATCGCCGAAGCCATGAAAGGCTTGGAGGAGCCGGTGTGGCTTTTCTGTCATCCAGACTTGCGCGATTTCTATGAGCGGCGCGGGTTCAGCTTCGATCCGGCGCTGCCTTATGCGATGGCCGAGCGCCTGAGCCGGTATGCCCGCAGCAAGCCGATGACTGCGATGGGGTGGGAGCCGCAGCGCCCTTGCTGAGGTCCGACGCAGATCCAACGTGGGAGCGAGCTCGCGATAGCGTCAGGTCTGCTGCATCAATGCCAACCGACACTGCAACCGCGAGCAAGCTCGCTCCCACAGGGTTCGCTGGGGCATCAATCGTCGGCCGTCGGGTCCAGGTCCGGGAACATCACCTCAGTGAAGCCGAACTTGGTGAAATCGGTGATTCGCGAGGGGTACAGACGACCGATCAGGTGATCGCACTCATGCTGCACCACCCGCGCGTGGAAACCGGAGGCCATCCGCACGATCGGCTCTCCCTTGGGATCGAAGCCTTCATAGCGGATGTGCTGGTAACGCTCCACAGCCCCACGCAGGCCCGGTACTGACAGGCACCCTTCGAAGCCCTCTTCCATCAACGGGCTTAGCGGCGTGATCAGCGGGTTGATCAGGATGGTCTGGGGCACTGCCTCGGCATCGGGATAACGCTCGCTGTGCTCGAAACCGAAGATCACCAGTTGCAGGTCCACACCGATCTGCGGCGCCGCCAGCCCGACCCCACCAACGCTTTCCATGGTCTGGAACATGTCGTCGATCAATTGCCACAACTGCGGACTGTCGAACATGTCGACAGGCACCGGCGGAGCGATGCGCAGCAGGCGTTCATCGCCCATTTTCAGGATTTCACGAATCATGGTCGGGCTTCGTCAGGGTGGGGGTGATGGATGGAATGGTCGCGCCCAAGGCCCGACACATGCTGTTTTTCGTGCTGGCCTGGGCTCTTTTCCCCAGGGTCCTTGCCCTCGGAAGACATGTGCTCGATCACCGCATTCATCTCTGCGCCGAGCAACAGCACCGCCGAAGAAATATAGAAGTACAGCAACAGCACGATGATCGCACCGATACTGCCATACATGGCGTTGTAGTTGGCAAAGGTCTTGACGTAAAACGCAAAGCCCAGGGAAGCGATGATCCACACCACCACCGCCAGCACCGAACCCGGCGTGATGAAGCGAAACTCCTGCTTGACGTCGGGCATTACGTAATAGATCAGCGCTACGGCCACCATCAGCAGGAAGACGATCACCGGCCAGCGCACGATGGTCCAGACCGTGACAATGAACTCCTCCAGCCCCACCTGCGCCGCGATCCAGCCCATCACCTGCGGTCCGAGCACCATCAACGCCGCAGCCGCCAAAAGCATGCCGGCGATGCCGACCGTGTACAGAATCGACAGCGGGAAGCGTTTCCAGGCCGGACGCCCTTCCACCACGTCGTAGGCGGCGTTCATCGCACTCATCATCAAGCGCACACCCGCCGAGGCGGTCCACAAGGCAATGACGATACCCACCGACAACAACCCACCCTTGGATTGCTGCAACTGATCGATCACCGGGTTGACCTGCTCCAGGGCCTGGGGCGGCAGCACCAGTTCCGATTGCAGGCGCAGCCAGGAGAAGAAATCCGGCAGGTGCAGGAAGCCGATCAAGGCGATCAGGAAGAGAATGAAGGGGAACAGCGAAAACAGCATCTGGTAGGCCAATGCCGAGGCGTAGGTCGACATCTCGTCGTCGAGAAACTCGGTCACGGTACGCATCATCACACGATGAAGGGGTAAGCCTTTCAAGGCCGGAAACATCATGTGCGTCTCCTTTCGCCGCAAAAAAGGAAGGTCGCCTGGCGACTCATGGGGTTGTTATCCAAGACAAAGTAACCTGTTTGGCGACTTTGGAACAATTTCCCAGGTGCAAGTTCGAGCCGACATGAAAACGGCCACCCGCAGATGGCCGTTCCAATCGTTTTTTCACGACAGCCCGGTTAAGCCTCGTCGACGCCTTTCTTGAGCGCGTCCTTGGCCTTGCCTGCGGTTTGCTGGGCCTCACCTTTTTTCTCTTGCACTACGCCCTCGGCGCGCATGCGGTCGTTATCGGTGGCCTTGCCGACGCCTTGCTTGATGTTGCCGACAGCTTCGTTGGCAACGCCCTTCACCTTATCGCTCGTGCTACCCATGATGTCTCTCCTGTGAACAACGGTACGAAAAGTCATTACATAAGGGTTGACCGGGGCCGTTTGCGGGGAGTTTCATTTTTCGGCGGCATATTTCATCGTCGAATGCAGGTTGCGCTTTATGTTTGCCGACCAACCCCCGAGAATGCCCCATGTATTCGGGCTGCGGCCTGAAGCTCCAATCCCGTAGGAATGTTATGAAACTCGATAAGAAACAGGCCATCGCCCGCAGGAACCAGCAACTGGGCGGTGCCGTACTGGGCGTCAATAATTGCCACTTCAGCGAATTGAACCGCAACCGCAACATCTTCTGGTTCAACATCCCGGTGACACGCCTGGCCGTCGGTCAGTACGAATGGGTCCATCTGTTGCTGCACACTCCGGCCACTGACGAGCTGCTGCACTTGAAGGTACCGACCGTGTTCCTGCGGGAAAAGATGGAAGGCCTGGAAGTACGTAACCAGGGCAAGCGCAAGGCAGCCCTGAGCCTGGAGCTGAGCGCCGACAAGGACTCTTACCTGCAGGACATGCGTCCTGGAGGCACCAATCTGGATTTCGCACCGTTCCGGTTGTAACCCACCGCCGATGACCGTCCCCACAAAGACGGTCTCGCTTCAGGTAATCGCCCAAGAAAAAGCCCCGCTTCGGCGGGGCTTTTGTCTGACGGCAATTCTACTTCTTCACACCCAGCTTCCTGAGTTCCTCGTCACGCAACTCGCGCCGCAGGATCTTGCCCACGTTGGTCGTTGGCAGCGCGTCGCGGAACTCGACGGCCTTGGGCACCTTGTAGCCAGTGACGTTGGCACGCATGTGCTCCATGACCTGTTCCTTGGTCAGCGTGGCCCCCGGACGGACGACGATGAAAATCTTGATCGCCTCGCCTGACTTCTCGTCCGGTATGCCGATGGCGGCGCATTGCAGCACCCCCGGCAGGGTCGCCAGCACATCTTCCAGTTCATTGGGGTACACGTTGAAACCCGAGATCAGGATCATGTCCTTTTTGCGATCCACGATACGCATGTAGCCGTCCGGCTGGATCAGCGCGATATCGCCCGTCCTGAGCCAGCCTTCGCTGTCGAGGATCTCATCGGTCGCCTCCTGGCGCTGCCAATAGCCCTTCATGACCTGCGGCCCTTTCACGCACAGCTCGCCGATCTCGCCCAGCGGTTTTTCCACGCCCGCGTCGTCGATGATCTTGCACAGGGTCGACGGCACCGGGATCCCGATGGTCCCGATCTGGATGTTCTGGATCGGGTTGACCGTGGCCACCGGACTGGTTTCGGTCATGCCGTAGCCTTCGCAGATCGGGCAACCGGTCACTTCCTTCCAACGCTCGGCCGCCGCCAGTTGCAAGGCCATGCCGCCGGACAGGGTGATCTTCAGTGCCGAGAAGTCCAGCTTGCGGAAGCCTTCGTTGTTGCACAGGGCCACGAACAGCGTATTGAGGCCAACGAAACCGCTGAATTTCCACTTCGACAGTTCCTTGACCATCGCCGGAAGATCCCGCGGGTTGCTGATCAGGATGTTGTGGTTGCCGATCAGCATCATCGCCATGCAATGAAAGGTGAACGCATAGATGTGGTACAGCGGTAGCGGCGTGATCAGCACTTCGCAACCTTCATTGAGGTTGGAGCCCATCAACGCCTTGCACTGCAGCATGTTCGCCACCAGGTTGCGGTGGCTGAGCATCGCGCCCTTGGCCACGCCGGTGGTGCCACCGGTGTATTGCAACACAGCCACATCGTCGCTGGTGGGGTTGGCTTCGTTGATTGGCTGGCCGTGGCCCTTGCTCAGCACATCGTTGAACTTGACGGCCTTGGGCAAGTGATAGGCCGGAACCATCTTCTTGACGTACTTGATCACGCTGTTGATCAACAGACGCTTGAGCGGCGGCAGCAGGTCGGCGACTTCAGTGACAATGACGTGCTTGACGCCGGTCTTGGGCACCACGGCCTCGGCCAGGTGCGCCATGTTCGCCAGGCATACCAGCGCCTTGGCGCCGGAATCGTTGAACTGGTGTTCCATCTCCCGCGCGGTGTACAGCGGGTTGGTGTTGACCACGATGAGGCCGGCGCGAATGGCGCCGAACACGGCCACCGGATACTGGAGAACGTTAGGCAGTTGCACGGCGATTCGATCGCCAGGCTGCAAATCGGTATGCTGTTGCAGATACGCGGCAAAGGCACCGGACAATTCGTAGAGTTCACCGTAGGTGATTGTCTTGCCGAGGTTGCTGAATGCCGGCTTGTCGGCGAAGCGTTGGCAGGACTGCTTCAACACCGCCTGAATATTCGGATACTCGTCTGGATTGATGTCGGCAGCAATCCCAGCTGGGTACTTATCCTTCCAAAAGTCTTCAATCATGGAAGCCCACTCCTCAGCAACGCGAATTCTCACCGCATTTGATGCGATTATTATTGGTGTGTGTTTGTTGGTGAATCTGGCTTGAATCAAGGCCGAGAAGTCACAAAAGCGCGCCGAGAGTAGCAGCTTTGCCAAGGGCCGACCAGAGCCAAAATAGGCCCAATCAGTCATTAATCCGACTCAAGAATATTCAATGGTCACTTTTAGAGTAAAAATTCTAAGCACCATCGAATCGATCTGAACATAAGAAACCGTGGGAGCGGCCTTGCTCGCGAAAGCAATGGACCCGCCACCCTCGGGCTGACCGATCCACCGCCTTTGCGAGCACGTTCGCTCCCACCAGTTGTTTCTACCGGACGATCTTTGCGGGCGTCAGGCGATATCGCGTAGCTCGCGCCGCAGGATCTTGCCCACCGGCGTCATCGGCAACGAATCCCGTAGCACGATGTGCTTGGGAATCTTGTAGCCGGTGAAGTTTTCCTTGCAGTAGGCCTTGAGTTCTTCGAGGCTCACGCCCGCCTCCCGAGCCACCACGAACAGCTTCACCGCCTCCCCCGAACGCTCGTCCGGCACGCCGATGACCGCGCAGCTGGCGACCTTCGGGTGGGCCATCACCACGTCTTCGATTTCGTTGGGGTATACGTTGAAACCCGAGACGATGATCATGTCCTTCTTGCGATCGACGATACGCACGAAGCCGTCCGGGTCGATGACCGCAATGTCGCCGGACTTGAACCAGCCTTCGTCGTCCAGCACCTCGGCGGTGGCCTCGGGTTTGTTCCAGTAGCCCTTCATGATCTGCGGGCCCTTGATGCACAGCTCGCCGCGTTCGCCCAGGGGTTGTTCGACACCCTCGTCGCTGATGACCTTCATGAGGGTGCCGGGCACTGGCAACCCTACCGTACCCAGGCGGGATTTGGAGCCATAGGGGTTGGTGCAGGCCACGGGAGAGGTTTCGGTCAGGCCATAGCCTTCGGTGATACGGCAGCCGGTCAGCTGTTCCCAGCGCTCGGCGGTGGCCTTGACCAGGGCGGTGCCGCCGGAATTGGTGAGCTTGAGGCTGGAGAAATCCAGGCTCTTGAAATCCGGGTGGTCCATCAGCGCCACGAACAGGGTGTTGAGCCCCAGCAATGCCGAGAAACGCCAGTTCTTCAGTTCCTTGATGAAGCCGCCGATGTCCCGTGGATTGGTGATCAGCACGTTGTGGTTGCCGGTGACCATCATGCACATGCAATTCGCGGTGAAGGCATAGATGTGGTACAGCGGCAATGGCGCGATCATTACCTCCTGACCTTCGCGCAGCAGCGGATGGCCATCGTCGCCGAACTGCCCCAGGCACGCCCGCGCCTGTTGCATGTTGGCCACCAGGTTGCCGTGGGTCAGCATCGCGCCTTTCGCCAGCCCGGTCGTACCGCCGGTGTATTGCAGCACCGCGATGTCATCGAGGCTGACCTTCAGCGGCCTGATGCCCTGGCCGCGCCCCAGGCGCAAGGCGCTCTTGAAGGAAATGGCCTGGGGCAGCGAATAGGCCGGCACCATCTTCTTGACCTTGCTCACCACGGTATTGACCAGCCACCCCTTGGCGGCGGGCATCAGGTCGCCCATCTTCGCCTCGATCAGGTATTGCAGGTCGGTGTCGGGCAGCACCTCCTGGACCTTCTGGCCGAACAGGTTCATATACACCAGCGCCCGGGCACCGGAATCCTTGAACTGGTGACGCATTTCCCGCGGGGTGTACAGCGGGTTGGTGTTGACCACGATCAGCCCGGCGCGCAAGGCGCCGAACACAGCGATCGGATATTGCAGGACGTTGGGCATCTGCACCGCGATACGATCGCCTGGGGCCAGGTCGGTGTGGGCCTGCAGGTAGCCGGCGAACGCCGCACTGTAGCGCTCCAGCTCGGCATAGGTCAGGGTCACGCCCATGTTGCTGAACGCCGGACGGTCGGCGAACTTCTTGCAGGAACGCTCGAACACCTCGATGACCGATTTGTAGGCCCCCAGGTCGATGTCCGAGGGCACGCCGGCCGGGCGCTTGTCATTCCAGAAATCAGGCTGCATTGTTTTTGTCCTCTTTACCTGAACCTATCCCGGGGCCGCTTGCCTATCGGGCGAAGCGGAGCTCTTGGGACACTAGCAGCTATGGCCAATCAGGCAAATATGGCAACTTGCGTCATAGATTGTGTGAATCTTCCTGCCTCGTGGTTTGTGTGGTTAGTCGTCAGTTCAAATTCGGATGCCGGACGCCCTTGGCCAAGGCAACGCGGGATGTGGAGGTGGCCAGGCATCCGAAGTTGACTGACAGGACGGGCCACACAGAGCCTGAGCGTGGACACTGATCAGGCGAGACGCAACGGATGCGCTATACAATGCAGCGACGCCTGTGTGATTCAGTGCATGTCCCTGTGTATGACCCCTCGTGTAAAGGAAGCGCCATGATCCACCAAACGTTCTGGCTGCCCGCGACTGACCATAGCCACCTGTTCGTCAACCAGTGGCTGCCCGAAGGCGCACCCCGGGCGGTGGTCATGGTGGCCCACGGCATGGCCGAGCACAGCGGTCGCTATGCACGCCTGGCCCAGGCCCTGTGCAACGAAGGCTATGGCGTGTACGCACCGGACCTGCGTGGCCACGGGCGCACCGCGGAGGGCGGGATCCTGGGTCATTACGCCGACCAGGATGGCTGGGCCAAAGTGGTCGGCGACCTGGCCAGTCTCAACCAGCACATCGGCCAGCAGCACCCCGACACCCCCCTACTGCTGCTCGGCCACAGCATGGGCAGCTATATTGCCCAGGCCTATCTGCTGCATCACAGCGCGAGCCTGCATGGCGCGATCCTCAGCGGTTCCAACTTCCAACCCGTGGCGCTTTACCGCGCCGCCCGCCAGATCGCCCGTTTCGAACGCTGGCGCCAGGGGGCGGCCGGGCGCAGCGCCCTGATCGAATGGCTGTCGTTCGGCAGTTTCAACAAGAAATTCAAGCCGGCCCGTACCCCTTTCGACTGGCTCAGCCGGGATCCGAGCGAGGTGGACAAATACATCCAGGACCCGTTGTGCGGCTTTCGCTGCACCAACCAATTGTGGGTGGATCTGCTCGGCGGGCTGCAGCAGATCAGCAAGGCGTCCAATCTCGCCCAGATCGATCCGGGCCTGCCACTGCTGATAATGGGCGGCGAATGTGATCCGGTGAGCGAAGGCAAGCGTCTGAAGGATCTGGCCGATGTCCTGCGCGACGCCGGCAGCCGGAACCTGCAATTGAAGATCTACCCCCAGGCCCGGCACGAATTGTTCAACGAAACCAACCGCGATGAAGTGACGGCCGATGTGCTGGCCTGGGTTGCCCAGGCGCTGAGTCATAAACGCCCGCAACGAAGCGAATAGTTTTTCATACAGCCTGTAGGCTGTGTTTCTTTTTACCCATCTCAGGATTTCAGACAGATGACCCAGGTTACCAACATCCCTTACGAAGCCCTCGAAGTTGGCCAGACCGCCAGCTACAGCAAGACCGTCGAGGAGCGTGACATCCAGCTGTTCGCTGCGATGTCGGGCGATCACAACCCGGTGCACCTGGACGCCGAGTTCGCGGCAGCGAGCATGTTCAAGGAGCGCATTGCCCATGGCATGTTCAGCGGGGCATTGATCAGCGCGGCGGTGGCGTGCGAGTTGCCAGGACCAGGCACCATTTACATCGGCCAGCAGATGAGCTTCCAGAAGCCGGTGAAAATCGGCGACACCCTGACCGTGCGCCTGGAAATCCTGGAAAAGCTGCCGAAATTCCGCGTGCGCATCGCCACTCGCGTGTTCAACCAGCGCGACGAACTGGTGGTGGACGGCGAGGCCGAGATCCTCGCGCCGCGCAAGCAACAGACCGTGACGCTGCCGACATTGCCGGCGATCAGCATCGGTTGATTACCACGATCCAAAGTGAATGACAGGTGGCGAGGGGATTTGTCTCCTCGCCACAAATGACCGTTGTGCGATGAGCTATGGCTGGTCTTCGCGCACCTGCACGCTCGCCGTCATCCCGGCGCTCAGTGTCACGCCTTCCGGGACCTTGTCCAGCTTGATCCGCACCGGAATCCGCTGGGCCAGGCGCACCCAGTTGAAGGTCGGCTCGACCTCCGCCAGCAGTTGTGTGTCCGGATTGGTATTGCGGTCGGTGATGCCGCGACTGATGCTTTCCACGTGGCCTTCCAGCGCATGGCCTGCGCTCATCAGCCAGACCTTGACCGGATCGCCCACGCGAATCCTCGGCAATTTGGTTTCCTCGAAATAGGCCTGCACATAGAACGTCGAGTCGTCGATCAGCGCCATGACCGGCTGCCCGGCGTTCACATAGTTGCCTTCGGCCAGCCGCAGGTTGGTGATATGGCCGCTGCGAGGCGCCAGGACCTGGCTGCGGGCCAGGTTGAGTTCGGCGACCTTGGCTTCGGCCTGGGCCTCACGCAGCTCGCCCCGGGCGATGCCTGCGTTGATCTGGGCATTTTCACGCAGTTCGGCACTGATGGCCTGTGGCCCCAGGGCCGCGCGACGACTGGCTTCGTGCTCGCGCAGGTTCAATTGCTGCTGGCGGGTCTGGACCACGGCCCGGGCCTTCTCTACCGCAGCCTCGAACCGCTCGCGGTCGATGCTCAACAGCAGGTCGCCAGCCTTGACCTGCTGGTTATCCACAGCCTTGAGTTCGCGCACCCAGCCGGACACGTCGGGAGCGATCACCACCACGTCGGCACGGATTCGCGCATCCCGGGTCCAGGGCGTGAGCATGTAGTACTGCCACAGGTGAAACCCGGCGAAGATCGCCACCGCCACCACGCTCAACGTGACGGCGACTCGTACGGAGGTCCGCATGTTCAACTCCTTATAACGGCCCGAGGACCACAGTAATGACAGTCAGGACGCAGACATACAGGGCGCAGTCGAACAGCGCCTCATGCCAGATCCAGCGCCCGGCCGGCACGAGGCTGAGCAACAGGCGCAACGCACCGGTCACCAGCAGCGCCAGCACCACATAAATCAGGAACGGGCTGAGCAACACCCCGCCGATCGACCATTCACGCAAGCCCATGGCTGTGCTCCTGGCTTTGGGATTCGTGCTGGCGGCACCAGGCGCGCCAGCTGTTTTGAAGTTGCACCACCGCCCCTTGGGCCAGCTTCAACGCATCACCAGGCGGTTGGCTCGCCAGCGCTTGCAGGAACTCGGCGCTCGCTGGTGCCAGCGCTTCGGCCCGATCACCGGACGGGCCGCGCTCAAGTACCTGCTCAAGTGCGTCCAAGTAACGGGTCTGCGCCAGATTGTCCGGGATCTGGGCCACCGCCAGGCTCAATCGCAGATGCAGCAGCTCATCGCCGATGTCCAGGCCCAGCAGGCCGTCGTCCCAGCGGCTGCGCGCCGGCACCGGCAATTCCGGATAATGCCTGGCCAGTTGCAACAGTCGATCGGCCATGCGCCCGCCAAACCAGCTCTCGGCACCACGCAGGTTGCGGTGGGTCAGGCGCACCAGATCGTCCAGGGTCGCCGCCAGCAAGCGCCGGCTATGCCAGGCCGGGTCACGCAGGATCAGCAGCTTGAAGGCCAGCACCGCCGCGCCCACGCCGATCATCATCGCCTGGGCACTGTTGAAGAACGCCGCCACGTCGTACTTCATGGCGTTGAGCGGCGACACCAGCACGATAAAGTGCAGGCAGAACGAGGTGGCCGTGGCGAATATCGGTGGCTTGGCCATGCCCAGCGCCCCCAGGAACAGCGGAACGCCCATGGCCAGGCAGAGCATGGCGAAACTGCTCCATTGCGGCAGCAGGATCTCGCCGATCACGAAGGCCGTCGGCACGGCCAGCAGGATTCCCCGCAGGAAACTCATGCCGATCTGCGCGCCGTTTTCGCGACTGGCGAACAGGCTGCAAACCACGCAAGTGAGCAAGAGTGCGCCGGATGCGGCCGGCCAGGCGGTCGCCAGCCAGAAACTGGCGACCGTCAGGAACGCCAGGGCACTGCGGGCCCCGAATACCATGGCCAGGGACAGGTCGCGATGGGGTGCGAGGGTTCGCGGTGGATCGGCCGCCTCCCTGCCCTCCTCTACCGCCTTCAGCGCGGCGCAAGCGGCCAGGGCGGTGTCCAGCAGCAGGGCGAAACGGGCCAGGCAATAGCTCTGCGCCGGACTGATGCCCGGATCATTCGAGGCATCCATGACCCGCGGCCGCAACGCCCGCAACGTCGAGCTGTCGGCATCGAGGGCTTGGCGCACTTCATTCATCCAGGGCTGCAGGGCCTCGGCCTCCTGCGGCTCGAGCTGCTTCCACTGCCGGCGCACCGAACGGGACATGCGCAGCAGCATCAGCAATTTCTGGCTCAAGCCGCTGATGGCCCGGGCCCGCTGACGGCCAAGGCGACCTTCGAACCAGGCGTGCTCACGCTGGGCATCCACCGCGACGATCTTGCCGAGGATCTCCAGCAAGCCTTTTCGCGCCTGGGCGTCACCGGCCAAGGTGGCCCGTGCCGCCTGCATGCCACTCTGCCAGGCGGTACGGGCCTGGACCGCCAGTTGCTGCTCGACCCGCAGCGGCCAGAGCAACGCACTGGTGGCCGTGGCACAGACAATGCCCAGGCTGATCTCGGTACAGCGCGCCACGGCCTGGTCGAACACCGTCAGCGGATGGGAGATGGCGGGCAAGGCGATGATCGCGACCGTATAACCGGCCAGCACGAACGAATAAGACCAGGCGCTGCGCAGCAGCGTCGAACAGGCCGTGCACAGGCCCAGCCATAACGCGAGCGCCAGCAGGAACAGCCAGGGGGCCTGGGCGAACAGGCCCATGAACACCACCGACATCGCGGTGCCCACCAAGGTCCCGAGCAGCCGTGCCAGGCCCTTCTGCACCACCATCCCGGACAACGGCTGCGCCACGATGAACGCAGTCATCAAGGCCCACGAAGGCTGTTCCAGGCCCCAGCGCAACGCCAGCCATAGCGCCAGTCCGCCGCCCAATACGGTTTTGATGGCGAACTGCAGAGCGAGACGGTCCGGGGCGAACAAGGCCTGTAGGGTAATGGGCACGCAGGAAACTCTTCAGGGTTTGCGATAACAATAGTGCAAGGATGGAAGACAGCAGGCGTAATTATTAGCTAGCTACCTATATCAGTCCATAGGCTATTGACTCGATATTGGACAACACACCGTTACACGACGGTTCCCAAAACCCCGGGACGCGCTTCGCCAAACCGTTGGCGGTCGTACCCGCCATAAAAAAACGCCAGGCAAGCTGGCGTTTTTTTATCAGGGCGCGGACTTAGCTGGCTTTCGCCTGGTTACGCAGCGCCTTGACCTGGTCATGGTTGCGTTGCACACCGTGGTACTGACGCTCCACCAGATCACGGATGCCCACCAGGTTATGCTTGTTGATCTTCTCCATGGCTTCCCTGTAGGCCTTGAGGGCATGGTCTTCGCCGCGTTCGGCTTCGTTGAGCACGGCCTCTTCGTCCTTGCCGGTGAACATGGATTTCACGTCCACCCAACGGCGGTGCAAGTCACCGGCCACGCTGGTGGAAGTTTCCGGGTCGCCGCCCAGGGAACGAACGGCCGCTTGCAGCTCGGTCGCGGCAGTGGCGCAATCGGCGGCGCGCTGGACGAACAGGGCCTTGAGTTGTGGGTGCTTGATGTCTTCAGCGCAGGTCTTGAAGCCTTCCTGACCGTCCTTGCTGGTCTGGATCAGGTCATTCAGGACGGAGATGGCTTCTTTGTTCATGTCAGTCATTTTTCAATTCCTTTGCTTGGTTAATAAAAAACCTGCAAGGACTGTTGCATCGGCCATGCCAGCCCTAAACCAAAGAAATCTCCATTTAAAATCAATCAGTTAGCAAAAACCCTCAAATCTGTATCCGCGTTATTTGCATGATCTGTCATTTGGCCTGCATGCAGAATGCCTGTATTTTCAAACCTGCCCGAATCAAGACGACTGCCATGAATCCGCAAAACCTGGAACTGCTGGTCACGCGCCAGATGCCCTACGGCAAATACAAGGGTCGAATCCTGGCTGACCTGCCTGGCCAATACCTGAACTGGTTCGCCCGGGAAGGTTTTCCCCACGGTGAATTGGGTGCCTTGCTGGCGCTGATGCAGGAGATCGATCACAACGGTCTGTCGGACTTGCTCGATCCGTTGCGCATCAAACACGGCAAGCCCAAGCCCCGCCCCTGAAAGAGCCCGCCATGCCCGAGAACACGCTACGCGCCCACGATGAAGCATTCTGGCAGACCTTTGTCGGCCGCTACGATGTCGACCCCAACGGGCCGCTGAACCTGGAGAACGGCTACTTCGGTCGCATGTCGCGAACCGTGGTGGAGGAATACCAGCGCAATATCGAATTCATCAACCGCAGCAACTCGCTCTATGTGCGGCAGTATTTCGACCAGGAACATGGCGATGCGATACGCCGCCAGGTGGCGGAGCTGATCGACGTCGCCCCGCAAACCGTGGCGCTGACCCGCAGCGCAGTGGATGCCCTGCAATCGTTGATACGCAACTACAACCGACTGGTGCCGGGCGACCAGATCCTGATCTGCGACCTGGAATATCCATCGGTCAAGAGCGCGATGCGCTGGCTGGCTCGCCAGCGTGGCGTGGAGGTCATCGAACTGGTGCACCAGCATCCCGCCAGTTTCGAGAGCCTGGTGGGAACCTATCGCGAAGCGTTCATCCGCTACCCGCGCCTGAAGCTGATGACGCTGACCTACGTGAACCACCTGACCGGGCTGGTGATGCCGGTCCAGGCAATCGCCGAGGCGGCCCGGGAGTTCGACGTCGACGTCATTCTCGACGGCGCCCATGCCTTGGGCCAGATCGATTTCGACATCAAGAAGCTGGGCATCCACTTCGCCGGATTCAATCTGCAGAAATGGATCGGCGCGCCCCTGGCCTTGGGCTTCCTGTACATTGCCCCACATCGGCTGGCCGATATCGACCCGGATATGGACGATGAAAGCCACCCGGCGACCGACATCCGTGCCCGTACCCCGCACAGCACGCCCAACATCCCGGCCCTGATGACCCTGCCCCTGGTGTTCGAAGAGCACTATGCCCTGGGCGGAGCCCTGGCCAAGGGCGCGCGGCTCGGTTACCTGCGCAACCTGTGGGTGAATGCCGTGCGCGATCTACCGGGTATCGAAGTCATGACTCCGGATGACCGACGCCTCTACTGCGGCATCACCTCGATGCGCTTTACCGCCCGGGCAGACCAACAGGCGATGGCCGATCGACTGCTCAACGACTACGGGATCTTCACCGTGGTGCGCAACACCAGCGTCGGCCCCTGCATCCGCATCACTCCTGGCCTGATCACGCTGGCGAGCGACATCGAGCGGTTGACCCAGGCCTTGATCGAGCTGAACCCTATTTAACGACTCGCGCCGTCTTTTGTGGCGAGGGGACTGATCCCCTTGCCACAGAAGACTGTGCCTGTTCAGAGAGTTCGGGCAAAAAAAAACGGTGCGCCGACCAAGCGCACCGTAAAGCCGTAGAACACCCAACGAAATCAGGTCAGATTCAATCCAGCAGCGCCAATGCCTCGGCAGTGCATTCCTGGATGCGGGCCCAGTCGCCGTTCTTGATCCACTCCGGATCGAGCATCCAGCTGCCGCCCACGCACATCACGTTTTTCAACGCCATGTAGCTCTTGATATTGGCCGGCCCCACACCGCCGGTAGGGCAGAATTTCACTTCGCCAAACGGACCGCCCAGCGCCTTGAGGGCCGCGACACCGCCGCTGACTTCCGCCGGGAACAATTTGAAGCGGCGGTAGCCCAGGCTGTAGCCTTCCATGATGCCGGAGGCGTTGCTGATGCCCGGCAGCAACGGAATCGGGCTCTGGACGCTGGCTTCGAGCAGATCGCGGGTGATGCCCGGGGTCACGATGAACTGCGAGCCGGCCGCTTCGGCAGCCGCCAGCATGTGGCGATCGAGCACGGTGCCAGCACCGGTCACCAGCTCCGGCCGCTGCTCGCGCAGCACCTGGATGGCCTTGAGGCCGTACTGGGAACGCAAGGTCACCTCCAGCGCCGTCAGGCCACCGGCGGCCAACGCATCGGCCAGCGGCAGGATGTCCTGCTCACGGGCGATGGTGATGACCGGCAGGATCCGCGCCTTGGCACAGAGGTTGTCGATCAGGGTAACTTTGTCCGCCATGGAAACGGTCGGGGATGGGTTTTTCATAGCGGCTGATCCTTGGTTCATGGGCACCAGTAAATCTCTAACGTAGGTTGCAGAAACGCGCGGATCGGCATTTCGGCGACATCGCCGCCGGCCACCGCGGCGTTCAGGGTGGTCAACTTCGATTGACCGGAAATCGACAGTATCTTGTGCTGCGCCGAAGCCAGCAGCGCGCGGCTCATGGTCAGGCGCTGGCGCGGCACTGTCGGTGCCAGCATCGGCCAGCAACGACGGGATCCTTCGCTGTCCAGGGCTTCGGCCAGGTTCGGGCTGTCGGGGAACAGGGAAGCGGTGTGCCCGTCATCTCCCATGCCCAATACCAGCACGTCGATGGGCGGCAACTCGGCCAGCAGGCGATCCGCCTGTTCGGCAGCGGCCTCCAGGTTGGCACTGGCACTGTAGAGGCTCAGGAACCGGGCCTTGGCCGCGGCTCCCTGCAACAGGTAACGCTTGAGCAAACCGGCATTGCTGTCGGCATGTTCGGTCGGCACCCAACGCTCGTCGGCCAGGCTCACCACCACCTTCGACCAGTCCAGGTCCTGTTTGGCCAGGTTCTGGAAGAACGCTACCGGACTGCGTCCGCCGGAGACCACCAACACCGCCAGGCCACGGGCATCGATCGCGGCGCGCAGTTGCCCGGCCACCGTCAGCGCCAGCTCCTCGGCCAGCAGCACCGGGCTCTTGAATGCCAGGGCGCTGACGCCCTCAGGCAGTTTCACTTCAGATATCGCCATACCACGACCTCCCATCCCGCGTGATCAGTGCGATGGAGCTCATCGGTCCCCAGGAGCCGGCTGCATACGGCTTGGGCGCATCACCGGATTTCTTCCATCCGGCAATCAACTGGTCGCACCACGTCCACGCGGCTTCGATTTCATCTTTACGGACAAACAGGTTCTGATTGCCGTTCATGACTTCCAGTAACAACCGTTCGTAGGCATCGGGAATCCGTGCGCTGCGCCAGGTGTCGGAAAAGTTGAGTTGCAGCGGACCGCTGCGCAGTTGCATGCCCTTGTCCAGGCCCTGCTCCTTGGTCATCACTCGCAGGGAAATTCCTTCGTCCGGCTGCAGGCGGATGATCAACTTGTTGCTGATCTGCAAGCGCTGCTCGGGGGCGAAGATGTAGTGGGACGGTTCCTTGAAGTGGATGACGATCTGCGACAGCTTCTGCGGCATGCGCTTGCCGGTACGCAGGTAGAACGGAACCCCGGCCCAGCGCCAGTTGCGAATGTCGGCGCGCAGGGCGACGAAGGTTTCGGTATCGCTCTGGGTATTGGAATTGGGTTCTTCCAGATAACCGGGTACCGCCTTGCCCTCGCTGTGGCCGGCGATGTACTGGCCACGCACCACCTGGGTGGTCAGGCCTTCCGGGCTGATCGGCGCCAGGGCCTTGAGCACCTTGACCTTCTCGTCGCGGATACTGTCGGCGGACAGGTCGGCCGGCGGGTCCATGGCAATCAGGCACAATAACTGGAGCAGGTGGTTCTGGATCATGTCCCGCAGTTGGCCGGCCTTGTCGAAATAACCCCAGCGGCCCTCGATGCCGACCTTCTCGGCCACGGTGATTTCCACGTGGGAGATGTAGTTCTGGTTCCACTGGGTTTCGAACAGGCTGTTGGCGAAACGCAGCGCGATCAAGTTCTGTACCGTCTCCTTGCCCAGGTAGTGGTCGATGCGATAGGTGCGGTTCTCGGGGAAGAACTGCGCCACAGCGTCGTTTACCTTGCGCGACGATTCCAGGTCCGAGCCGATGGGTTTCTCCAGCACGACGCGGGTGTTCTCGCTCAGGCCGACCTTCGCCAGGTTCTCGCAGATGGCGCCGTACACTGCTGCCGGCGTGGCGAAATAGGCGATGACCTGTTGAGCGGAACCGGCCTGCTCGGCCAAGGCGACGTAATCGTCGGCCTTGAGGAAATCCACGTGCAGGTAGGTCAAACGCGCCATGAAGCGCTCGACGACGGTTTCGCTCAGGTCCTTGTCGCCCACGTAGCGGCGCAGTTCGGTGCCGATGAATGCCAGGTGCTGCTGCTCGCTGCCCGGCTCACGCGCCAGGGCGAGGATGCGCGTGTCCTCGTGCAGCAGGCCCGCCGCATCGAGTTGATAAAGGGCAGGAAACAGCTTGCGCAAGGCCAGATCGCCCAGCGCGCCGAACAAGGCAAAGGTGCACGGTTCAACCGTAATCGGAGGCATGATGTTTGTTCTTTTATCAAGTTAGGCTACAAATACCTTTTTTCAAGGCATCACTCAAGGAAAAATGTAGTAATAACCACAACATTTTCCGAAAATATCGATTCCGAGTGGTGGTCCGTCGGAGCCAACAGTAGGATAGGCCACCGCAAAGGGTCGTTTCAAAGACCCGTCTTTCTAGGAATCTTTTATGGACCGCGTGCGAAATCTACTGGAGCAGATCCAGAGTCGCCTTGAAGACCTCAACAAGGCTGAGCGCAAGGTGGCCGAGGTGATCCTGCTCAACCCACAGCAGGCCACCCGTTTCAGCATCGCCGCCCTCGCCCAGGCCGCGTCGGTCAGCGAACCAACCGTCAACCGCTTCTGCCGTTCATTCGGCGTCAGCGGCTACCCTGAACTGAAGCTGCAACTGGCCCAGAGCCTGGCCAGCGGCGCCGCATACGTCAGCCGTGCGGTAGAGGCCGACGACAATCCGCAAGCCTATACCCAGAAGATCTTTGGCAGTGCCATCGCCTCCTTGGACAGCGCCTGCCAGGCACTCGATCCAAATTTGATCAGCCGGGCCGTGGACCTGCTGATCCAGGCCCGGCAGATCCACTTCTTCGGCCTCGGCGCATCGGCCCCGGTGGCACTGGACGCCCAGCACAAGTTTTTCCGCTTCAACCTGGCGGTCACCGCCCATGCCGATGTGCTGATGCAGCGCATGATCGCTTCAGTAGCCCACACCGGCGAGCTGTTCGTGATCATTTCCTACACTGGTCGCACCCGCGAACTGGTGGAAGTCGCCCGCATCGCCCGGGAAAACGGCGCATCGGTGCTGGGCCTGACCGCCGAGAACTCGCCCCTGGCCAAGGCCAGCACCCTGAGCCTGAACATCCCGCTGCCCGAAGACACCGACATCTACATGCCGATGACCTCGCGGATCATCCAGCTCACCGTGCTGGACGTGCTCGCCACGGGCATGACTCTGCGCCGGGGCGTGGATTTCCAGCCGCATCTGCGCAAGATCAAGGAAAGCCTGAATGCCAGCCGGTATCCGGTGGGGGATGAGTTCAACTGACCGAGCCTGAGAGCCTTACTGCCTGACAGGCCGTTATCGCGAGCAAGCTCGCTCCCACCAGGGTCTTGTGAATGTGAAGGTCCAGTGTGGGAGCGAGCTTGCTCGCCATGGGGCCAGCAGCCTCACCCACCACCCTGCCCCCTGCATCAAGCCCCCACCCAAGCCTGCAAACTCAAATGCGCCCGCTCCCCCGGCGCCAGGCACAGGCTGTCGGTGCCGCCACTGGCTGCTTCGACGCAGACGAACTCATTGACCTCGTCCCAGCTCACCCCCAGCAACGGTCGGGCGCCGGGATGCCACACCACGGTATCGGCGCTGTCGCCGGTATCGATGCACAGCTCACGCTGCCAGGCATGGTCCTTGAGCTGCAACTCTCCCCCGTGCTGGAACACCCGCTGGCAGCCCCCCTCGACCCGCAACTCGCCTTCCTGTCGGCAGGCCGCACGGTTCAGATGATCATAACCTTGAGCGCCTTCGAGCCCAGACAGCGCTACCTCACCCACGTCGCCAATACGCCAATAGGCGTGCAACGCCTGGCTCAACTGGCAAGGCAGGCTGTCCTGGTGCTCGGTGCTCAGGCGCAGCTCCATGCGTTCGCCCAGGTCTGCATGCAGGTCCACTTGCCAATCACACAACCGTAACTGCCAATGCAGGTGCACACCGTCGTCGTCACTGCGGCTGTCCAACAGTTTCCAGTCGATCAACCGCGCCCAGCCGTGGGACGGCCAGGCATTCTCGCTCGGATGACGGCCATACCACGGCCAGCACACCGGCACCCCTCCGCGTATCGCCCCGACATGGGGCCACTTGGCCGCACACCACAACCAGGGCTTTTGCCCACGCGGCTGGAAGTGCAGCAATTGCGCCCCCTGGCGACTGAACACCGCCTGGCACAACGGGTGGTCGATCACCAGCACGTCGCGCTGCCGATAGCGTTCCCACGCAAACACCGGCCGCTCGCGCAAGGATCTGAAGAAGCGTTGTAGCGGATGCTCATGCATATGCCGCGATCCTGGAAATCATTGAACTCACAATTGATGCGACAGTTTTTGTGGCAAAGCCTCTACCCCACTGGACTCGGAGCAGTCCCAAAGCAGTCAACCAAAATACCGAGGTGCCTGTTGCAGGGCCGCTGCGCGCCCCAGCGGGCGATGCGACGTTTCGCTAAATCCCCTGACCCAGGTTGCGCGTTGACCATGCTGCGCAAAAAAAAGCGGACAGCCTTGGCCGTCCGCAAATATGCGCACATAGAGAGGAGCTTATCGCAACAACGTTAGAACACCGACTGAATTTTCAGGCCGGCCACCAGCGCGTTATCGACTTCATCGACACCGCCCGGGTGAGTGACGTATTGCAGGTTGGGACGCACGGTCAGCCAGTTGGTGACATGGAAGCCGTAGTTGATTTCATAGTTGTATTCGGTGTTGCGCAACGGCGAGAACAGCGGATCGTCGTAGTCGCTGACACCGTTGGCCACGTTGGTCAGCTCGGCGTTTTTCTTCACGTCATCGTTGACATGGATACGAGCGAAGCCGATGCCGACGTCATCTTTCGGACGCGCGTCGAATGGCCCCTTGTACACGAACATCAGCGACTGGTAGTTGTCGACGACGTTGGTGTCCTTGTCGTGGAAAGTCGCGTTGGCCGCGATGTTCAGGCCGCGGGAAGCATCGCCGTTGTGGGTGGTGAGCTGCTGCTGCACCACGAGCCAGTAGCCGTGCTTGCTGCTGTGGCTGCGATAGGCGAGACCGGTGGTGGCGGCATCGTTGCCGTTTTCGTCCTCGCGCACATCGTCGGCCTTGGCCGTGCTCTTGTAGTAACCCACGCGGTATTCGCCTGGCAGGTTATTGAGTTTAGGCGTCCAGACCAACTCCACCGGAATCAGGGTACCTTCAGTGCCACTGCCGCTGAGCTTGTAGCGGTTGTTGTTTTCCAGTTGCGAAGGGTTCTGGTTGTAGGCGCCGATCTGTGCATAAAGCTCAGGCGTGATGTTGTACTTGAACCGGATGGCCGCCTGCATGATTGGCCAGTTGTACCAGATGTTGGTCGCCCAGTTGCCCGCTTGCGAACCGCAGAACGCCAGGTTCTGGAACTCGCAGGGGAAGGTGTTGAAGTCTTCACCCACGCCGTAGTAACCGGCCTTGACGTCCAGTTTGCTGTCGAAGTATTTCTGCTTGATCCACAACTGGGTCAGACGGGTGGTTTGCCCACGGCCCCAGACTTCCTGGGAAGAACTGAGGGTACCGGCACGTGGATCACCGATACGGTCGTTGGAAATGTTGCGACCGTCCCGGCGAGTGAATTGGATCTTGGCTTCCGTGTCGTCCCAGCCTGCCAGCTTTTCAAGATCCAGCGCCACGCCCAGGCCAAACTGTCCCGACCAGCGCGCGGTCTTGTCGTCGTTGTAGCCGCCATGGAGATTGGCGCCCATTTCACCGACGTAATCGGCCTTGATATCGATACCTTGCTCGAGCAGCCGGGTCCGCTCGCCGCCCCAGTCACCCGTCATCCACTTCGAATCGGCGCTGAACGCCTCGGCAGCCTGGGCGCTACCGGCCAGCATCATCGCCGCAACGGCTGATAGCTGGCAGATAAGCTGGGCGTTATTCTTCTTTTTCATCCCTACATTCCTCGTCTTTATTGTTATTAACTGTTTTTATCTAACGCGGTTTACAACAATTGCGGCCGACGGTTTCCCGCCCGCCACATATCCCTGTGGGAAAGGCCCGGCCCACGATGACGGCATGCCATTCAACAGCTCAGGCAACTGACCCACCGCCCTCACGAACAAGCCCCTCCCACCTTGATGCCTCATCGCCCCTTGAACTGCGCCACGTTGGCGGTCCGGGCATCGGCCTGCGGCTGGGCGGCCACGCCCAGGCGTTCGCCGGACTGGGCATCGAACAGCAGCACTTTCGATGGATCGAATTGCAGCGTCAGGTTTTCCCCCGGCTGTGGCGCGACGTCCGGTGCCAGGCGGCAGCAGACCTTGGTGTCGTTGAGGTTGACGAACACCAGGGTGTCCGGGCCGGTGGGCTCGGTGACCTGGACTTCGGCGCGAATGGTCGGCAAGCCGTTGGGCTCGGTGCCGGCCAATGCAATCTGCTCCGGACGCAGGCCGAGGATCACTTCCCGATCCTCCAGGCCGGCGTCCTGCATCCCCAGCGGCAGCTCGCACCGGGCCTGGCCGCTGTCGAGCAGCGCCAGCAGGCGGCCATCCTTGCGCTGCAGGCGCAGGGGGATGAAGTTCATCGGTGGCGAACCGATGAAACTGGCCACGAACAGGTTGGCCGGGTTGTTGTAGATGTCCTTCGGGGTGCCGAACTGCTGGATGATCCCGTCCTTCATCACCGCCACTTTGTCGCCCAGGGTCATGGCCTCGATCTGGTCGTGGGTCACGTAGACGGTGGTGGTCTTGAGGCGCTGATGCATCAGTTTCATTTCGGTGCGCATCTCGACCCGCAGCTTGGCGTCGAGGTTGGACAGCGGTTCGTCGAACAGGTAGATCTTTGGCCGCCGCGCCAGCGCCCGGCCCATGGCCACCCGCTGTTGCTGGCCACCGGAGAGCTGGCCGGGCTTGCGGTTGAGCAGATGTTCGATCTGCAGCAACTTGGCGACGCGAGAGACCTCCTCGTCGATGGCCGATTGCGGCATCTTGCGGATCTTCAGGCCGAACTCGATGTTCTCCCGCACGCTCATGGTCGGGTACAGCGCGTAGGACTGGAACACCATCGCGATGTCGCGATCCTTGGGACTCATGCCGCTGACGTCCTGGTCGCCGATCATGATCGCGCCACCGGTGATGGTTTCCAGGCCGGCGATGCAGTTCATCAAGGTCGACTTGCCGCAACCCGAAGGCCCTACGAGAATCAGGAACTCACCATCCTTGATGGACAGTTCGATGTTCTTCAAGGTGTCGGGCAGGCCGGCGCCGTAAGTCTTGTTTACATTGCGAAGTTCAAGCGTTGCCATGATTACCCCTTGACCGCGCCGGCCGTCAGCCCGCGCACGAAATACTTGCCTGCGACCACATAGACCAGCAGGGTCGGCAGCCCGGCGATCATCGCCGCCGCCATATCAACGTTATATTCCTTGGCCCCGGTGCTGGTGTTGACCAGGTTGTTCAGCGCCACCGTGATGGGCTGCGAATCGCCGCTGGAGAACACCACGCCGAACAGGAAGTCGTTCCAGATCTGCGTGAACTGCCAGATCAGGCAGACCATGATGATCGGAGTCGACATCGGCAGGATGATCCGCCGGAAGATGGTGAAGAAGCCCGCCCCGTCCAGGCGCGCCGCCTTCACCAGCGCACCGGGAATGCTGACGTAGTAGTTGCGGAAGAACAGCGTGGTGAATGCCAGGCCGTACACCACGTGCACGAACACCAGGCCGGTGGTGGTGCTGGCCAGGCCCATCTTGCCGAGGGTGAACGAGGCCGGCAGCAGCACGGTCTGGAACGGCAGGAAGCAGCCGAACAGCAGCAGGCCGAAGAACAGCTGCGACCCGCGGAAGCGCCACATCGACAGCACGTAGCCGTTCAGCGCACCGATGGCGGTGGAGATCAGCACCGCCGGGACAGTGATCATGATCGAGTTCCAGAAATACCCGTTCACCGTGGCCCAGGCCTTGACCCAGCCGATGCCGCTGACCTCGGCAGGCCAGCTCAACAGGTTACCGGTGCTGATGTCTTCGGGCGTCTTGAAGCTGGTCAACAGCATGACCACCAGCGGCACCAGGTAAAGCAGCACGGCCAGGATCAGTACCGCGTAGATCGCGATGCGGCTGAAGCTGATGGCAGGTTTGGCGGCGAGACTAGTCATGACGCTTGGTCCTCAGCTCGGAATACAGGTAAGGCACGATGATCGCGAGGATCGCGCCGAGCATCAGGATCGCACTGGCCGAGCCCATGCCCATCTGGCCACGACTGAAGGTGAAGGAATACATGAACATGGCAGGCAGGTCGGACGAGTAACCCGGACCACCGGCCGTCATCGCCGCCACCAGGTCGAAACTCTTGATCGCGATGTGCGCCAGGATCATCACGGCACTGAAGAACACCGGACGCAGGCTGGGCAGCACCACTTTCCAGTAGATGCGCGGCATGCTCGCGCCATCGATCTGGGCAGCGCGAATGATCGACTGATCGACACCTCGCAGGCCGGCCAGGAACATCGCCATGATGAAGCCCGAGGCCTGCCAGACGGCAGCGATGACCAGGCAATAGACCACGCGATCCGGATCGATCAGCCAGTCCAGGCGAAAGCCTTCCCAGCCCCAGTCACGCAGCAGTTTGTCCAGGCCCATGCCCGGGTTGAGCAACCATTTCCAGGCAGTACCGGTGACGATCATGGAGAGCGCCATCGGGTACAGGTAAATGGTGCGGATGAAACCTTCGCGACGGATGCGCTGGTCGAGGAACACCGCCAGCAACACGCCGATCACCAGGGTGATGCCGATGAACATGCCGCCGAAGACCGCGAGGTTCTTGCTCGCCACCCACCAGCGGTCGTTGTCCCACAGCCGTGCGTATTGAGCCAGGCCCGCCCACTTGTAGGTTGGCAGGAAGGTAGAAGTGGTGAACGACAGAACGAACGTCCACAAGATGTAGCCATAGAACCCCACCAGCACGATGAACATGCTCGGCGCCAGTACCAGTTTCGGTAGCCAGCGCTGCAATGCATCGAATGGCGAGGCCTTGCTGAACACAGCAACAGAACTCATGGGGAAAATCCAAAACAGAGAAAGACTACAAACATTTCCTTGTGGGGCGAGTTCTGTGGCGAGGGGATTTATCCCCGATCGGCTGCGAAGCAGCCGCAAAGCCATTGCATGCGGTGTTTCCAATACTCCGACATGGCAACTTTTTCGAGGCCGCTGTGCGACCCATCGGGGCGGTGCAACGTTTCGCTAAATCCTCTCACCACAAAGGCCCGTTCCCACAAGGGACCGCGGCGCAGTTACTTGGCCGACTGAACCGCCGCGCCAAGCTTCTTCGCAGCATCGGCCGGGTCGGCTTTCGGGTCGTTGATGTAGTTGGTCACTACGTCGAAGAACGCCCCCTGTACCGCCAGCGTGGTCGCCATGTTGTGCGCCATGCTTGGCTGCAGGCCGCCATTCTTGGCGTCTGCCAGGAAGTCCTTGGCGGCGGTCTGGGCACAGGAGTCGAAACCGTACTTGGCCATGTCGGCCAGCATGTCGTTACGCACCGGGATCGAACCCTTGTTGATGCTGAAGACCTTCTGGAAGTTTTCACCCAGGACGACCTTGGCGATGTCCTGCTGACCGGCCGCGGTGCCTTCGTCTTTCTGCTTGAACACCGCGAGGGAGTCGATGTTGTAGGTGAAGGCCTTGTCGGTGCCCGGGAAGGCTACGCACTCGTAGTCCTTGCCGGCGACTTTCTTGGCCGCGGTCCATTCGCTCTTGGCCCAGTCACCCATGATCTGCATGCCGGCCTTGCCGTTGATGACCTTGGCCGCTTCCAGGTTCCAGTCCTGCCCCTTGCCATCGGCGTCCATGTAGGTCGCGACTTTCTTCAGCTCGGTCAGTGCCTTGATCATTTCCGGACCGGTCAGCGCCTTGTTGTCCAGGTCGACCAGTGCCTTCTTGTAGCCATCGGCTCCCATGACCGAGAGCACCACGGCTTCGAACACGGTGCTGTCCTGCCAAGGCTGGCCGCCGTGGGCCAGGGGAATGAAGCCCGCGGCCTTGAGCTTGTCACCGGCGGCGTAGAACTCTTCGAGGGTGGTCGGGTTCTTGGTGATACCGGCTTTCTTGAAGACTTCCGGGTTGATCCACAGCCAGTTGACGCGGTGGATGTTCACCGGCACGGCGACGTAGTCACCGTCGTACTTCACGGTGTCGGAGACTTTCTTGTCCAGCAGGCTGTCCCACTTCTCCTGCTTGGCGACGTCCTTCAGGACATCGGTATCGAGCAGGCCGGTGGTCGCCCATTCCTGGATGTCCGGGCCCTTGATCTGGGCTACGCCCGGAGGGTTGCCGGCCACGGCGCGGCTCTTGAGTACGGTCATGGCGGTGGAACCGCCGCCACCGGCGACAGCGCCGTCCTTCCAGGTAAAGCCGTCTTTTTCTACCTGGGCCTTGAGCACATCGACCGCGGCTTTTTCACCACCCGACGTCCACCAGTGAACGACTTCCACGGAACCTTTCGATTCGGCGGCCAGGGTGCTGACGGGGAATGCTGCGACGGGAAGCAGGGAAGCAAGAGAAATGACAGTAGCGAGGCGAGAAATCGCATTCATCTAGAAGTACCTTTCTTTTTGTTATGCATGCAAGTCTGGTGCTTGCGCTGCATGGATTCTAATCAGGGGCAATCCCTTCGCAGGTAACGAAGGGACGCGCGTATGTCACGACATGGTTACACAGGTACCGGCGCGGACAACCGCGCCAGGGCCGATGCCATGCTGGGTGCCAGCGGCAGGCGCGGTATCAGCACGGCCTGCCAGGCATGATAAAGGTCCGGCTTGCCCGGCCAGATGTCGGCGCTGGGACGGTTCTGCGGGTCGAGTTCGTGATGCCAGCTGCCGTTGCAGCGGTCGATGAAATGCTTGTCACAGAACTCCCAGAAACGTCGGTACCAGGTCTCGTATTGCGCTTCGTCGGTGCGCTTGAGCAAGGCGCTGGCCGCCGCTGCCGCTTCGGCATGCACCCAGTGCAGGCGATGACGGACCACGGCGCGGTTGTCCCAGTCCAGGGTGTAGACGATGCCGGGGGCACCATCGACATCCCAACCATGACGGCAATTGTGCTCGAAGAGTCTTTGCGCATCCTGGACCAGCCAGCCCGGCGTCAGCATGCCGATCCGTACACGCGCGGCCTCGAGGTGCAGCAGCAGGCGCGCCCATTCGAAACCATGGCCGGGAGTAGTGCCATAGGGGCGGAAACCGTCGGCGGGATTGTCGTGGTTGTATTCGCGCAGCGGTTGCCAGTCGCGATCGAAATGCTCCACGACCATGTAATCGTTGGCGGCCGCATGGCCGTGGATGACGCGTTCGACGATCCGCAGCGCGCGGGCCAGCCAGCGCGGGTCGTCCGTGGCATCGGCCAGGGCCAGGAAAGCCTCCGTGGCGTGCATGTTGCTGTTGGCGCCGCGATAGGCTTCCTCTTCACGCCAGTCGCGGTTGAAGGACTCGCGCAAGGCCCCCTCTTCTTCACACCAGAAATGTTCGTCGATGACCCGCACCGCCTCCTTGAGCAAGGCCTCGGCACCGGGGCGCTGGGCTACTGCAGCGGAACTGGCGGCCAGGGCAACGAAGGCATGCAGGTAGGCGGCTTTGCCCGTGTCGTTGTCATCCGGATTGGCCACCGCGAACCAACCACCGTGCTCGGCGTCGCGCAGCGGGCCGCTGAGGGCCTGGATCCCATGGTCCACCAATTCGGCGAAACCGGGCAGGCCCTGGATATGTGCCATGGCGAAGCTATGGGTCATGCGAGCGGTGTTCATGGTTTCGGCCCGCGCGTCAGCCGGCAGGCTGCCTAGCTCGTCGAGATTGCCGAAGCCGTCCGGCAACTTCGAGGCCCTGGCGAACGCCAGCAGCCGCAAGCCTTCGGCGGCAAGCCATTGCTGGTGGGCAGGAGCATTCAGCCAACTGCTGAAGGCCGGGTGGAAGGTGTCCATCGCAGTACCTTTTTTGTTGTTTTAACGCAGGGAGTCTAAACAAGGGAGGGGATGGGCCAGGTAACGAAAGGGACGAGTTATGTCACCGACTTGTGACATTTGACCGGGAGAGATGGATCGAGACGACTGGCGCCATCGCGAGCAAGCTCGCTTGCGATGTAACGATTACGCGGCCCGATCAATCCACACTGCGAGGCAACTGCAAGGTCACCCGCAACCCGCCTTCGCGCAGGTTCTGCAGGCTGACCTCGCCGCCATGGCTATGGGCGATGTTGCGGGCGATGCCCAGGCCCAGGCCGTAGCCCTGCTGCTGTCCGGCCAGGCGGAAATGCGGCTCGAAGACTTGCTCAAGGCGCTGCTCCGGCACACCCGGGCCTTCGTCGTCGACGTGCAGGATGAACGCGGTTTCGTCGTCATCGATATGCAAATGAGCGTTCTGCCCGTATTTCAAGGCATTGTCGATCAGGTTGCCGATGCAGCGCTTGAGGGCCAGCGGCTTGCCCGGATAAGGCGCCAGTGCCCGGCCATCCTGGGTGACGCGACCATTGCCGTTGGGTGCCAGGTAAGGCTCCACCAGGCAGTCGAGCACATGGTTGAGGTCCACCGGCTCGATGTTCTCGTGGATATCCGTGTCCTTGACGCATTGCAGGGCGCCTTTGACCAGCAGTTCCAGCTCGTCCAGGTCGCGGCCGAACTTGGCCTGCAGGTTCTCGTCTTCCAACAGCTCGACCCGCAGCCGCAAGCGGGTAATGGGCGTGCGCAGGTCATGGGAAATCGCGCTGAACAACTGGCTGCGCTCGGTCAGGTAGCGGCTGATCCGTTCGCGCATCGCATTGAAGGCCCGCCCCACTTCCACCACTTCGCTGCCCCCACCCTCGGCCACGGGCTCCACCTCGGCGCCCAGCGACATGTCCCGCGCCGCCCGGGCCAGACGCTTGAGCGGCCGGCTCTGCCAATGCACCAGCAAACCGATGAACAGCAACAGCAGGGAGCTGGTCAGCACGATGAAGCCGACCTGCTGCTTGGGCAGGTCCTGCTCTTCGAGACTGGTATAGGGTTCGGGCAGCAGCGAGGCGATGTACAACCATTCGCCCGGCGCCATCTGGATCTGCGTGACCAGGACAGGCGGGTTCACCGGCTCCAGGGTCAGGGCGTAATGAGCCCATGAACGGGGCAACTCATCGAGCTTGAGGCCGCCGTTGAAGATCCGCAGGTCCTCGGGACTGACAAACTTGACGGAGATATCGGCGTTATTGCCCAGGGAGCGGCGCAATACCTCATCCACCGCCTTGAGCACCGCCAGTTTACGCGGCGTGTTGGGGAGCACATCCATGCCCAGGGGCTTGTCGTTGAGGGTCACGACGAACCGCGTGCCGCCCATGCTGCGCAGTTGATCCAGCACCAGCGGCCGATAGGCCACCGGCAGCGAACGCAGGTAGCTGACACTGGCGGTCATTGAATGGGCGAGGCTGCGGGCACTGGTCACCAGGCCCTCGAGCTGGGTGGCACGCAGTTGCGATACCCAGATCAGGCTGGACAAGGTCTGGGCGAACAACACCACCAACAGCGTGAGCAGCAACATCCGTCCCAGCAACGAACGTGGCACCGGCACCCGCTGGGCGATCTTCCTGATCCAGTCAGTGCCCATTGCAGGCAACCACATTGGCCGCCAACTGATAGCCGCTGCCGCGCACCGTACGGATCAGCCGCGGCGGTTTTTCCGTATCGCGCAAGCGTTGGCGCAGGCGACTGACCGCCATGTCGACGATCCGGTCCAGGGGCATCAATTCTCGGCCACGGGTGGCGTTGCCGATGGTGTCGCGGTCGAGGATTTCCTGGGGATGATCGAGGAACAGCTTGAGCAGGGCGAAGTCGGCGCCGGACAGGATGACTTCTTCGCCATCGGCGTGAAACAGGCGGTGGCTGATCATATCCAGCCGCCACTCGTCGAAGGCCAGCACTTCGCCGCCGGAGCGTTCCTGGCCGAACTGGGCCCGGCGCAGCAGGGCCTTGATGCGGGCCTGGAGTTCCCGGGGGCTGAAGGGCTTGCCCAGGTAGTCGTCGGCCCCCAGTTCCAGGCCGATGACCCGGTCGGCTTCGTCGGAGCTGGCGGTCAGCATGATGATCGGCACGTGCGCCTGGCGCGGGTGCTGGCGAACCCAACGACACAGGCTGAAGCCGTCCTCGTCGGGCAGCATCACATCGAGGATCACCAGGTCGCTCGGCGCTTCGTTGAACGCCTGGCGAAACCCGGCGCCATCCGGGGTGGTGCGCACCTGAAAACCCGCACGACTGAGGTAGGTGTCCAGCAGCTCGCGAATCTCCTGGTCGTCGTCGACCAACAAAATCGATTTGTTCACTGAACTCACGGGCCTCGTCCTTGTTGTTTGGATTGGGGCGGATTATGCCTGATGGATGAGGACTACAGACACACTGCGGGAGCGAGCTTGCTCGCGATAACGGAGTGTCAGTCATCCTTGAGTTGACTGTTACACCGCTATCGCGAGCAAGCTCGCTCCCACAAGGTACGCGGTTCGAACTTCAAGCTTGTGCAGATTGCTCCAACGCCACACCCGCGCCCATGAGCCCGGGATACGGCGCCGTCACCAGCCAGACCGGGATACCCTTGAAGTAATCGCTCATGCAGCCCTTGTCGGCGAAACAACGGGCGAAACCGCTCTCGATGAAAAAATCGGCAAACCGCGGGACCACGCCACCGACGATGTAGACACCGCCTCGCCCTCCCACCGTCAACACATTGTTACCCGCCACGCGCCCCAACCAGCGACAGAACTGCTCGAGCACTTCCAGGGCGATGGGGTCGCCGGCCAGGCCGGCGGCGGTGATGGATTCCGGGGTGTCGAGTACCGGCACGTGGCCGTCCACCGCGCAGATCGCCCGGTACACCCTGGGCAAGCCACTGCCACTCAGGGCGGTCTCGGCGCTGACGTGGCCGATCTCGTTGTAGATGTGTTGCCACAGCTGGGTTTCCCGCGGACTGCTCATCGGCAGGTCGACATGACCGCCCTCACCCGGCAAGGCCGCGAAACGCCCCTCGCCCAGGTTCAGCAGCGTACCGACACCCAGCCCGGTGCCCGGCCCGATCACCACCGCCGGACGCATCGGCTCGGGAGTGCCCTGGCAGACGACCCGATATTCGCCGGGACGCAGGCAGGTCATGCCCAGGGCCATGGCCGAAAAGTCGTTGACCAGCAGCAGTTGCTCCACCTGCAAGGTCCGGCAGAACGCCAGATTGCTCAAGCGCCAATGGTTGTTGGTGAAGCGAAACTCATCGCCGCTCACCGGCCCCGCCACGGAGAGGCACACCGAGCCAATGGCGCCCGGCTCCATGCCCATGCCGCTCAGGTAAACCTTGATGGCATCTTCGGGGCAGGCGTAGTCCGCCGTCGCCAGCACCTGGATATTCTCCAGGTTGTGGTTCTTCCACAACGCGAAACGTGCGTTGGTCCCACCGATGTCACCGACCAAAGCCAGTTTCAATTAAGCGTCTCCAGGGCAGAAGTGAAGGCGCTGGCGCCCTGCTCTGCCGAGCTGAAGGCCATGCGCATGAAGCCGAACAGCTCGCGACCGGTACCGATGTTGTTGCCCAACAGGCCCTTGGCCGGTTCGCGCGCGGCGAATTCCTCGGCGTCCACCTTCAGTTCCAAGGTGCCTTTGACGCCGTCCACGCGGATGATATCGCCCTCCTGCACCCGGGCCAACGGACCACCGACATAAGCTTCGGGGCTGACATGAATCGCCGCCGGGATTTTCCCCGACGCGCCGGACATGCGACCGTCCGTCACCAACGCCACCTTGAAGCCGCGATCCTGCAGCACGCCGAGGAACGGCGTCATCTTGTGCAGCTCCGGCATGCCATTGGAGCGAGGCCCCTGGAAGCGCATGACTGCGACGAAATCCTTCTCCAGCAGACCGGCCTTGAACGCATCGGCCAGGTCCTGCTGATCCTGGAACACCATGGCCGGCGCTTCGACGATCTGGTTTTCCAGGGCCACGGCCGAGACCTTCATCACCCCGCGCCCCAGATTGCCCTCCATGACTCGCAGGCCACCCTCGGCAGAGAATGCCCGGGCCACCGGGCGCAGGATGTTTTCGTCGAGGCTTTCGGTCGGGCCGTCGCGCCATACCAGCTCGCCGTCTTCGAGGAACGGCTCCTGGGTATAGCGGCTCAGGCCATGGCCGAGCACGGTGTTGACGTCCTCATGCAGCAGACCGGCTTCCAGCAGTTCGCGGATCAGGAAGGACATGCCACCCGCCGCCTGGAAGTGGTTGATGTCGGCCTTGCCGTTCGGGTAGACGTGGCTAAGGGTCGGCACCACCTCGGAGAGGTCGGCCATGTCCTGCCAGGTCAACTGGATCCCGGCCGCCATGGCGATGGCCGGCATGTGCAGCGTGTGGTTGGTGGAGCCGCCAGTGGCGTGCAGCGCGACGATGGAGTTGACCAGCGCCCGCTCGTCGACGATTTCGCCGATGGGCATGAAGTTGCCGCTCTGCTTGGTCAGGCGCGTCACCTGGAAGGCCGCCTCGCGAGTCAGGGCATCGCGCAGCGGGGTGTTCGGGTTGACGAACGAAGCGCCCGGCAGGTGCAGGCCCATCACTTCCATGAGCAACTGGTTGGTGTTGGCGGTGCCGTAGAAGGTGCAGGTACCGGGGCTGTGATAGGACTTCATCTCCGATTCCAGCAGCTCTTCGCGAGTGGCCTTGCCCTCGGCGTAGCGCTGGCGAACGTCAGCCTTTTCCTTGTTGGAAATGCCCGAGACCATCGGCCCGCCGGGCACGAAGATCGTCGGCAAGTGACCGAAGCGCAACGCGCCCATCATCAGGCCCGGGACGATCTTGTCGCAGATGCCGAGCATCAGCGCGCCGTCGAACATGTTGTGGGACAGCGCCACGGCCGTGGACAGGGCGATCACTTCGCGGCTCGGCAGGCTCAGCTCCATCCCCGCCTCGCCCTGGGTCACGCCATCGCACATGGCGGGAGTACCGCCGGCGAACTGGCCGACCGAGCCGATTTCGCGCAGGGCTTTCTTGATCTGTTCCGGAAAGGTTTCGTAAGGCTGGTGGGCCGACAGCATGTCGTTATAGGAAGACACGATGGCGATGTTGGCGGCGTTCATCATCCGCAGGTGGTGCTTGTCTTCGCTGCCGCAACCGGCGACGCCGTGGGCGAAATTGGCGCACTGCAATTTACCGCGCATCGGCCCGTCGCTGGCGGCGCCGCGAATCAGTGCAAGGTAAGCCTGACGCGTGGCGCGGCTGCGGGCGATAAGCCGTTCGGTGACCTCAAGTACGCGGGGATGCATGTGTAGAACTCCAGGCTAACGGGTATGGCGACCTGATTGTCTATGCTGGTCAAAAGCCCCGCCCACAGGGGGCGGCAGGCGGCTTGTCGACCATTCGGACCAGTTGATGCAGGTCACTCGTTGTAGATAAAACAAAATATTGCCATCAAAAAGGCTTGTTTTCTATTTTTATGCGAATAATCTTGTAATTCCAACAACAAATCGACGGCGGCGCAGTTAATGACTCTTCGAATCGCAATCAATGGTTTTGGCCGCATCGGCCGCAACGTCCTCCGTGCACTTTATACCCAAGGCTATCGTCGCGACTTGCAGATCGTCGCCATCAACGACCTGGGTGACAGTGCGATCAATGCTCATCTGCTCAAGTTCGACACCGTCCACGGCACGTTCGATGCCGATGTCCAGCACGATCACGAAAGCCTGACGGTCAATGGCGACCGCATCTCGGTCAGCGCCATCCGCAATCCGGCCGACCTGCCCTGGGCCGCCGAGAAGATCGACGTGGTCTTCGAATGCACCGGGCTGTTCACCGACCGCGCCAAGGCCGCCGCGCATATCAGCGCCGGCGCCCGCAAGGTGATCATCTCGGCTCCGGCCAAGGGGGCCGACGCCACCGTGGTGTATGGCGTGAACCACGACATTCTGCGCCAGTCCCACCAGGTCATTTCCAACGCCTCTTGCACCACCAACTGCCTGGCCCCGGTGGCCCAGGTGCTGCACCGCGAGCTGGGCATCGAAAGTGGCCTGATGACCACCATCCATGCCTACACCAACGACCAGAACCTGACGGACGTCTACCACAGCGACCCGTATCGCGCCCGTTCCGCCACCCAGAACATGATCCCGAGCAAGACCGGCGCCGCCGAGGCGGTGGGCCTGGTGCTGCCGGAACTGGCAGGCAAGCTGACCGGCATGGCCGTGCGCGTGCCGGTGATCAACGTTTCCCTGGTAGACCTGACCGTGCAGCTCAAGCGCGAGACCTCGGCCGACGAAGTCAATGCGCTGCTGCGCCAGGCCAGCCAGCATTCGAAGATCCTGGGCTATAACACCCTGCCCCTGGTTTCCAGTGACTTCAACCACAACCCGCTGTCGTCGATCTTCGACGCCAACCACACCAAGGTCAGCGGCAAGCTGCTCAAGGTACTGGCCTGGTATGACAACGAGTGGGGCTTCTCCAACCGCATGCTGGATAACTGCCTGGCGCTGTGCAACGCGGAGTGATCCACACGCTCAGTCCAGCTTTTGTGTAGCGGCGAGCTTGTAGAGACGAGCTTGCACGCGATAGCGATGGGTCAGGGTCAATCGACAATGATGCGACCTGGCCGAACGGCATCGCGCGCAGCTCGCTCCCGCAGGGGATGGGGGCATGGGATCGGTAGGGTCACGAAATCAAGGCTTGACCTGCCAAGTAGATAATAATCATTATCATCTACTCAAATCGGATCGAGCCCTGCCGTGAGTCAATCGCGCTTTCACCACGTCTTCCTCGCCCAGCGTACACCGCTGCTGCGCACCCTTGAACGTATGGTCAACAACCCCAGCACTGCCGAAGACCTGCTTCAGGAAACGTACCTGCGCGTGACCCGTGCCCTGAACGAGCGTACGGTCGATCATCTTGAACCCTTCGTCTTCCAGACCGCGCGCAACCTGGCACTGGATCATCTGCGCGCCCGGCGTATCCAGTCGCGGACATTGCTGGAGGACGTCCCGGTGGACGTCGTGAACAATGTGGTGGCCCCCCAGAGCAGCGCCGAAGACGCCGCCCATGCCGGACGCATGCTCGAACGCCTCAACGTCAGCCTGCAGGCCTTGAGCTCACGCCAACAACAGATCTTCATGCTCAGCCGCCTGCAAGGTCACGCTTATCAAGAGATTGCCGAGCGCCTGGGTGTCTCGCCGAGTACGGTGCAAAAGGAACTGAAGTTGATCATGGCAATCTGTATCGGCGTGGCTGAACGTCTCGACGCCGACTGAGCCTGTAGGAACTTTCCATTCGAGGCCGCCGCCGATTGCGTTGGCCGGCGGCCCTGCTAATCTTGCCGCCCTCAAGCCTGATACGAACAGCAGTGCATAGACACCGCCGAGGAAGCACCGTGACGGACACCCATCGCGCCCCCGGGCCAGCTCCAGCCACAGACACCGCCCATGCCATGGAGCAGGCGCTGGACTGGCTGATCCTGCTGGACAACCCCAGCCAGGAGCAGACCCGGCAGTTCCAGGCCTGGCTGGCGGCCGACCCGCGTCATGGCGAAGCGTTCGTCAGGGCCCAGACCATCTGGAACGGCCCGCAGGTACTGGAAAGTGCCCGGCAGCTCCAGGCGGCGCCGAAAGCCACGGCGCTGTCACGCCTGCGTGCCCATTGGAAACCGCTGGCCACCGCCGCCGTGCTGTTCCTGGGCCTGTTCAACTTCAGCGACTTGCCCCTGCACTTGCAGGCCGACCACCTGACCGTGGTCGGCGAGCGCCAGCGCCTGCAACTGGAGGACGGCTCCAGGGTCCTGCTCAACACCGATTCGGCCTTCTCCAGCACGTTCAATGAACAGCGACACATGGCCCGGCTGTACAAGGGCGAAGCGTTCTTCGAGGTCCCCGGCGATCGCAACCTGCCGCTGGAAATCGAAGCCGGCCCGGTTACCGCCAGTGTCAGCGACACCACGTTCGCCGTGCGCTACCTCGACGGCGTGGCGCAGGTCCAGGTGCAGCGCGGCGATGTGGACCTGCGGGCCAACCGCAACGACACGCGTGTCCGGCTCTCGGCCGGAGAAAGCATTCGCATCGGCCCCAACGGCTTCGATCGCCCGGCAAGGCTCGATGCCAGCACCGACCTGGCGTGGGTCCAGGGCCGGCTGGTGTTCGAAAATCGACCGCTGGACCAGGTACTGGCCGAACTGCAACGCTATTACCCCGGCTGGATCATCAATCGCAACGAGCAGTTGGCCCACATCGCGGTGACCGGCAACTACCGCCTAGACCAGCCGCTGGACGTGGTGCGCTCGCTGGCCCATATCACCTCGGCGCGGGTCCAGGAGTTCCCGGCCCTGGTCATTCTCAACTGAACGAGCATTATTTTTACTCGATAGCGTGAGCTGGTTCGTCTCGTTATAGCCAATGCAATTGATTCGCATCTACAGATGCCGATCTGCACCTATAACAGATGCGACACGGAGCGCTATCGATGTCCTCTCGCCTTACTTGCCGGTTCCTTGCCCCTACCCGCACGTTGTCATTGCTGACCGCCGCCATCCTGATGGCCGGCAGCGTCCCGGCCGCCCTGGCCGCCACCGCCACGCGTTCGTCGACTCACAACATGGGCGACTACACCTTCGCCATCGCCCAGCAACCGCTGGTCTCTGCCCTGAATGCCTTTACCGCCGTCACTGGATGGCAGGTGGGCCTGCCGGCCGAACTGGCCGACGGGGTCGCCTCGCCCGGCGTGAACGGTTCGCTATCGCCGGAAAAAGCCCTCGAGCGCCTGTTGGTGGGGACCAACCTGAGCTATCGCAAACTGGGCAGCGACAACGTGGTTCTGGAAAAGAGCAGCGCCGGCAGCGTACTGAACCTGCAACAGGTGACTATCAGCGCCACCCGCCAGGAACAACCCATCGCCAGCGTGCCCAGCACCGTCACGGCCCATGACCGCCAGGCCCTGGACCGCAACAACGTCAACACCCTCAAGGACCTGGTGCGTTACGAACCCGGTGTCTCGGCGGGGGGTGCCGGCCAGCGTGGCGGCATCAGTGGCTATAACATCCGCGGCATCGACGGCAACCGGATCCTGACCCAGGTCGATGGTGTGGAAATACCCGACAGTTTCTTCAACGGCCCCTATGCCAAGACCCAGCGCAACTATGTCGACCCGGAAATCGTCAAGCGCGTGGAGATCCTGCGCGGCCCGGCCTCGGTGCTGTACGGCAGCAATGCCATCGGCGGTGCCGTCAGTTACTTCACCCTGGACCCGGACGACATCATCAAGCCCGGCAGCGACGTCGGCGCCCGGCTGAAAACCGGCTACAGCTCCGCCGACGAGAGCTGGCTCAAGTCCGCCACCGTCGCCGGCCGCAGCGGCGCATTCGATGGCCTGCTGCACTACAGCCAGCGCGACGGCCACGAAACCGAATCCTATGGCAGCCACAATGGCACCGGCCTGGACCGCACCGCGGCCAACCCGGAGGATGTACGCACCCACAACGTCCTGGCCAAGCTGGGCTGGAACTACGACGATGATGCGCGCCTGGGGCTGGTCTACGAGAAGTACAAGGATGACCGCGACAGCGATCTGAAAAGCGCCTATGGCGGCCCGTATGCCAATGGCCAGCCGGCCATTCCTCCCGCCGTGCTGCCCGGTGGCATGTACCAGTGGCGCACCGGCAACGACACCATCAGTCGCGAGCGCTTCGGCCTGGAACACAGCTTCGCCCTCGACAGCCTGCTGGCCGACCGCGTGAAGTGGAGCCTGAACCACCAGGTCGCCAAGACCGACCAGAGCACCGCCGAGTTCTATTTCCCCATCACCCGCCAGGTGCTACGCACCCGGGATACCCTCTATGAAGAAAAACAGTGGGTATTCGACGCGCAGCTGGAAAAAGCCTTCAGCATCGCCGAGACCGACCACGCGCTGACCTACGGCACCACCCTCAAGCAGCAGAAGGTGACCGGTTCGCGTAGCGGCAATGGCGTCTGCCTGGCGGTCGGCGTGGGCTGCCCGACCGTCGGTGCCATCAGTACCCGTGACGTGCTGGCAAAAGCCAGCGATTTCCCGGACCCGACCATCAATACCTACAGTCTGTTCGCCCAGGACCAGATCAGCTGGGAAAAGTGGACCTTCACCCCGGGCCTGCGCTACGACCACACCCGACTCAAGCCGCACCTCACCGAGGAATTCCTCAACACCGTCGACCCCACCAGCGGCGGCGAAGTCAGTGACAGCAACAAGACCTGGCATCGCGTTTCGCCCAAGTTCGGCCTGACCTACGCGTTCACCGATCAGTACACCTGGTACGGCCAGTACGCCGAAGGGTTCCGAACCCCGACCGCCAAGGCCCTGTACGGGCGCTTCGACAACCCCGGTGCCGGCTATAGCGTGGAACCCAACCCCGACCTGGAACCGGAAAAAAGCAAGAGCTACGAGACCGGCCTGCGGGGGCGTTTCGATGCCGGCTCCTTCGATGTGGCAGTGTTCTACAACAAGTATCGCGATTTCATCAACGAAGACGCGATCACGCCCGGGGCGGACCAGCTGACCTTCCAGAGCAATAACATCAAGCACGCCACCATCAAGGGCGCCGAGGTCAAGGGGCGCCTGGACCTGGACGTGTTCGGCGCGCCGCAGGGCCTGTATACCCAGGGCTCGGTGGCCTATGCCTATGGTCGCAACGACGATACCGGCCAGCCGATCAACAGCGTCAACCCACTGACCGGGGTGTTCGGCCTTGGTTATGACCAGGACGGTTACGGCACCCTGCTCAGCTGGACCCTGGTCCGGAAGAAGAACCGCGTCGACGACAGCAACTTCAACTCCCCCGATGGCGTCAGCAGCCAGTTCAAGACCCCAGGCTTCGGCATCCTCGACCTGACCGGGTTCTACAAAGTGACCGACGACGTCACCGTCAGTGGCGGGCTCTACAACCTTACCGACAAGAAGTACTGGCTGTGGGATGACGTGCGCGGCTACGACAGCGTCGGCGAGGCCGCGGTGCTGAGCCCCGCCAACCTCGATCGCCTGACCGCGCCCGGACGCAATTTCGCAGTGAACCTGATCTGGGACATCTGACGATATCCCAGGCAACACAGCTCCCGTGGCGAGGGGATTGATCGCCGCTGGGCGCGCAGTATCCCGAAATGTCTATCTGGCACTTCAGATGATCGGAGGCGTTTTAGGAGCTGATGCGCCCCCCCCGGGGACAAATCCCCTCGCCATCAATGTGCTTACTCACAGGAATTTTTCATGACCACAGAACGCCCCATCACACGCTCCCAACGCCTGAACCAGATCACCCACGAGCCCCACAGCAGACTCGACGCACTGGTCAAGGCCCACGCCCCGTTCGAAACCCCGGCCAGCTTCGCCCGCTTCGTCGTCGCCCAGTACCTGTTCCAGTCGGAACTGGTGGCCCTGTACAACGACCCGCAGTTGTCCGCGCTGATCCCCGACCTGCCGGCCCGCTGCCGCGCCGAAGCGGCCAAGGCCGACCTGGCGGACCTGGACACGCCGGTGCCGGCACCCGTGACCGGCGCGGTGAAGCACCCGACCCAGGCCGAGGCCCTGGGCTGGCTGTTCGTCTCCGAGGGGTCGAAACTGGGGGCTGCGTTCCTGATCAAGCGCGCCGTGGCCCTGGGCATGAACGAAACCTTCGGCGCCCGTCACCTGGCTGAACCGGCAGGCGGTCGCGCCGAAGGCTGGAAAACCTTCACCCGAACCCTCGACGGCCTGGTCTTCAGCGAACAACAGGAAGCCGAGGCGGACAAAGGCGCGCTGGATGCTTTCAACCGCTTTACCGTGCTGCTGGAACACGCCTATGCGGCCGAGCCGGCTTGAACACATCGCCATCCCCTCAGGGAGCGAACCGGCTCGCGGTGACGGCCACCCAGTCGGCACATGGGCGCCTGTCAGAGCGCTATCGCGAGCAGGCTCGCGCCCATGAGGGAACCGTTCATGCTTGAACCAGGACACACGAACCGCAGCCCCTCGAAAGCCGCCCGGCTGTTCTTCACGCTCCTGGCCTATGCCAGCCTGGCCATCGGCCTGATCGCCATCGTCGTGCCTGGCCTGCCGAGCACCGAGTTCATCCTGCTGGCCGCCTGGGCCGCGACGCGTGGCTCGCCGCGTCTGAGCGCATGGCTGGAGAATCATCGGTGGTTCGCAGCGATGCTGCGCAACTGGCGCAACGGCAAAGTCATCGCGCGCAGGGCCAAGTTCGGCGCCACCGCCAGCATGCTGCTTTGCGCCGGGCTGATGCTGGCGCTGCTCGATCACCGCTGGCCGGTTTACCTGGCATTGCTGGGAATGGGTTTAGGCAACCTCTGGATCTGGTCCCGCCCGGAACACCCTCCGGACAAGGATGCTAGCGCCCGCTGGGCGGTGAAGCGCCGCCCTGCGGATTTTTGATCTATGCTCGCCCTTTCATTGTGCGCAGGGCCTTCGATGACCGATCAGCTCACGTCCATGCAAGCCGCCCTTGGCTTGCCCATGACCCCGATCCCCTTCACCGACGAAGGCGCCTTGCCCTCGGCATTCGCCGTCACGGAACTGGCCTGCGCCAGCATTGCCGCGGCCGGCCAGGCTGCCGCCGAACTGCTCCACCAGCAAACCGGCCGGCGCCCCTCTTTGGAAGTCGACCGGCGACTGGCCTCGTTCTGGTTCTCCACGTCCTTGCGCCCCCTTGGCTGGAGCGTGCCGCCGATGTGGGACCCGGTGGCCGGCGACTACGCCACTGCCGATGGCTGGATCCGCCTGCACACCAACGCGCCGCATCATCGCCTTGCGGCGGAAAAGGTCCTGGGCGTCTGCCGTGATCGCGACGACATGGCAAGCAAGGTCGCTCTCTGGAACAAGGCCGAACTGGAACAGGCCGTGGTGAATGCGGGCGGTTGCGCCGCCGAAATGCGCCCGTGGCAGGCATGGCAGGGCCATCCCCAAGGCAAGGCGGTGAACGCCGAACCGCTGGTGCACTTCGACGCCAGCCTCGATGCCCGGCCTGGCCCCTGGCTCGGTACCGTGGCGCGACCACTGGCGGGACTCAAGGTGCTGGACCTGACCCGTGTGCTGGCCGGTCCCATTGCCAGCCGCTTCCTCGCGGGCCTGGGGGCCGATGTCCTGCGCATCGATCCACCGAGCTGGAACGAGCCTGGCGTGGTGCCGGAAGTGACCCTGGGCAAACGCTGCACCCGCCTCGACTTGCATCGAGCCGACGACCGTGCAGTGTTCGAGACTTTGCTCAAGGATGCCGACATCCTCTTGCACGGCTATCGCGCCGATGCCCTGGAACGCCTGGGTTATGGCGCCGCGCAACGCCAGCAATTGGCCCCCGGGCTGATCGATGTGAGCCTCAACGCCTACGGCTGGAGCGGCCCTTGGCAGAACCGACGCGGCTTCGACAGCCTGGTGCAGATGAGCAGCGGCATCGCCGAAGCCGGCATGGGTTGGAAACAGGCCGACAAACCGACACCCTTGCCGGTGCAGGCGCTGGATCACGCCACGGGATACCTGATGGCGGCCAGCGCCATCGTGCTCTTGTCCCGTCGCCTGGCGAACGGCCCAGGCGGCTCGGCACGCCTGTCCCTGGCACGCACGGCAAAACTGTTGATCGAACACGGCGCGGGCGCCCAGACCGCGCTACGACCCGAGAACAGCGCCGACCAGGGGTTGCTGGTGGAACAAACGCCCTGGGGCCCGGCCCATCGGTTGCAGGTGCCGCTGAGAATCACCGGTACGCCTTTGCAATGGGCAGCGCCAGCGACCGAACTGGGTGCCCATCGCCCGCAATGGTGATGGCCGCCCAATCGCCAGCGAACCGTGCCAGCGTGTCGATCCATTGTGGCAAGGGGGTTTCCCCCTGGAACGTGCACGCTTCGTTAAATCCCCTCACCACACTGACGGTCTCTAACTTGCCAGAAAGGCAACCTTCGCCTCACAACGCCAAAAATCCACTGTACAACCCATACGCCGCCAACCCCGCCCCGGCCATCACGCAGGCGAAAATGCCTTTCTCCACATGGGTGAACAACGGCTGTCCCTGCTCGCGCTTGGCCTGGGCGAACAGGATGACGCCCGGCGCATACAGCAGCGCCGACAGCAGCAGGTACTTCACGCCGCCGGCATACAGCAGCCAGACGGCGTAGACCAGGGCGATGGCGCCGATGGCCAGGTCCTTGCGCCGCTCGGCCGCGAAGCCCTCGTAGGTCTCGCCACGCACCGCCAGCAGCAGCGCGTAGGCCGCCGACCACAGGTACGGCACCAGGATCATCGACGACGCGAGGTAGATCAGGCTGGTGTAGGTGCCTGCGGAAAACAGGGTGATCAGCAAAAACAACTGGATCATGCCATTGGTCAACCACAGCGCATTGACCGGCGCACGGTTGGCATTTTCCTTGGTGAGGAACGCCGGCATGGTCTTGTCCCTGGCGGTCGCGTAGAGAATCTCGGCGCACAGCAGCGCCCAGGACAGCAGCGCCCCCAGCAGCGATACCGTCAGGCCCACGCTGATCAGCAGGGCGCCCCAGGGGCCGACCACATGCTCCAGCACGCCGGCCAGGGACGGGTTCTGCAGTTGCGCCAATGCAGGCTGGCTCATGATGCCCAGCGACAGCACGTTCACCAGCACCAGCAGCGCCAGGACCCCGAGGAAACCGATCACGGTGGCGCGGCCGACGTCCGCACGTTTTTCCGCTCGTGCCGAATAGACGCTGGCGCCTTCGATGCCGATGAACACGAATACCGTGACCAGCATCATGTGGCGCACCTGGTCCATCACGCTGCCCAGGTCCGGGTTCATCGTGCCCCAGATATCCCGGGTAAACACCTCGGCCTCGAACGCCACGGCGGCGATGACGATGAACACCAGCAGCGGCACGACCTTGGCGACAGTGGTCACCAGGTTGATGAACGCCGCCTCCTTGATGCCGCGCAATACCAGAAAGTGCACCGCCCACAGCAGCAGCGATGCGCAGGCGATGGCCACAGGGGTATTGCCCTGGCCGAACACCGGATAAAAATACCCCAGGGTGCTGAACAGCAGGACGAAATAACCGACGTTGCCCATCCACGCACTGATCCAGTAGCCCCAGGCCGAAGAGAAACCCATGTAGTCGCCGAAACCGGCCTTGGCGTAGGCGTAGACCCCCGAATCCAGGCCAGGTTTGCGGTTGGCCAGGGTCTGGAAGACGAAAGCCAGGGTCAGCATGCCGACGGCGGTGATGGTCCAGCCGATCAGCACCGCGCCGACGTCGGCCCGGGCGGCCATGTTTTGCGGCAGGGAAAATATCCCGCCGCCGATCATCGACCCCACCACCAGCGCGATCAGCGCACCGAGTCGTAACTTTTCAATCGGCTGAGGCATCTTTCTCTGACCCATTAAGTAGATAAATGCGACATAACGTTCTTGAATAACGTCACCCGCAAAAAGTCCAAGGGACTCATTACCCCAGTATGTTCAGGACAACAATAAAGAAAGGCCAGGACAGCCGATTATTTTTGTCATGAAGGCAGGGTTCAAAATAGTTGCGATCCAAAAAAAATCAACTAGCGTGAATTGTCCCGCCAGGAAAATACGTCCCTTTCAAACCCATCCAAAGCTTCTAGAACGGGCCTTGCACGAACATTCACGGGCATCAGGCAAAACACTTAACCCCTTCATTAACAATGGAATGTTGTCATGCACTGATCCAGATCAGGTATTCAACTTCCAAATCGACTTAGCCTGTTGACTCTCTTCTCCTGCATTGGAGTCTTACAAATGTCTAACACTCCTGGAAAACTTCGATTGGGTGCATTGGTTGCACTGGTTGTCGGCTCCATGATCGGTGGCGGGATCTTTTCCCTGCCGCAGAACATGGCCGCCAGCGCCGATGTCGGAGCGGTACTGATCGGTTGGGCCATCACCGCCGTCGGCATGCTGACCCTGGCCTTCGTCTTCCAGACCCTGGCCAACCGCAAACCCGACCTGGACGGCGGCGTGTATGCCTACGCCAAGGCCGGTTTCGGCGACTACATGGGCTTCTCCTCGGCCTGGGGCTACTGGATCAGCGCCTGGTTGGGCAACGTCGGTTATTTCGTCCTGCTGTTCAGTACCCTGGGCTACTTCTTCCCGATTTTCGGCGAGGGCAACACCGTGGCGGCAGTGATCGGTGCTTCGGTGCTGTTGTGGGCGGTGCATTGGCTGGTGCTGCGCGGCATCAAGGAGGCGGCATTCATCAACCTGGTGACCACCGTCGCCAAGGTCGTGCCGCTGTTGCTGTTCGTGCTGATCGCGCTGTTCGCCTTCAAGCTCGAGATCTTCACCCGGGACATCTGGGGCACGATGAACCCCGACCTGGGCAGCGTGATGAACCAGGTGCGCAACATGATGCTGGTCACCGTGTGGGTGTTCATCGGCATCGAGGGGGCGAGCATCTTTTCCGCCCGCGCCGAGAAACGCACCGACGTGGGCAAGGCCACCGTGATC
>NZ_FMUL01000003.1:407315-409248 GCF_900101215.1 Pseudomonas sp. NFACC32-1 | reverse complement strand
CAGAGACCAGATTGCGGTGTTGTGAAGACGAAACGAACCGAAAGTTCGAACGTGCTTGCAGGCAACACACAAACTATCGCATACCCATTCGCTGGAACGTGACCGTAAGGCACGCGCTGGCTACCGAATTTCTTGACGACCATAGAGCGTTGGAACCACCTGATCCCATCCCGAACTCAGAAGTGAAACGATGCATCGCCGATGGTAGTGTGGGGTTTCCCCATGTGAGAGTAGGTCATCGTCAAGATTAAATTCCGAAACCCCTATCTGCTGATGCAGGTAGGGGTTTTGTTTTTCTGGTCTGAATCACCTGTGCAGAAAAAGGATGCGCTGAAAGCTCATCCTTTTTGCATCAGGTCAGTCACGCCTCAGGCACGGGGCAGCTCAGATCACCTTCCTTGCATTTGAGGTAGGTCTTGAAGGTCTCGACGCGTGCTTTGGTCAAGGCGGTGACGCAATTGCCGTAAGTGAGTGGATAAACACTGCCACCCTCGACCCCGGACGCTGAGAAATTGCATTCAGCATCACGGAAGCCGATCCAGGCCCGTTGTGCCTTGACCAGCAGTTGCTTGGCCTCTGGGTTGTCCTTCAGGCGTGCTGTGATTTGCTTGTACAGGCGATTCAGTTCGTCATCGGCGGCCTTCTTTTCCTGGGCCGCACATTGATTCATTTCACCTTGGGTCATGGCGTTGGTGCAATCATCGGCTTGGGCAACGCTGGCAAGAATCAGCGGTGCCAGGGCCAGCAGCAAGCGTGAGGACATGATCATCCCTCCTTGAAGGTAAAAAATGCCGGGGGAGTTTACCTCGCCCCAGGCGTTTTAACGCCGTCGCACTGTCAAACCGCAGACAGATACAACTTTCCGGTTGGCCTCGTGGTCTTACAGGCCTACTGTTGAACACAGGAGGTGACCCATGCATCTATCCGATCGCATCGAAAGAAAGATCCTGCTCAAGGTGCCGCGCTCCCAGGTTTGGCGGGCCCTGGCCAATGCCGAAACTTTCGGGCAGTGGTTTGGCGTAGCCCTGGAGGGCAAACGGTTTGTGGCAGGTGAGCGTACCCAAGGAAAGATCACTTATCCCGGTTATGAGCACCTTACCTGGGATGTGGCGGTGGAGCGGGTCGAGCCCGAGCGATTCTTCTCCTTTCGGTGGCACCCCTACGCCATTGAGCCCGAGGTCGATTACTCCCAAGAACCCGAAACGCGTGTTCAATTCGAGCTGGAGGATATGGACGGTGGAACCTTGCTGAAGGTGGTGGAGTCGGGGTTCAGTGGTATCCCCGAAGCTCGTCGACTCAAGGCTTTTCGCATGGACAGCCGTGGCTGGGACGAACAAATGGCCAATATCGAAGAGTTTCTGGCCAATACCTGAGTTACCTAAGGGTTTACGGAAGGTGGCTATGGCGAATGTCCTACACGAGATGGTAGTTATGTCGTCTGTTTCGTTTTGGATCCGACGCGTAATCTGTACTCATCCACTGAAGCACAGGGAGTGCTCAGGATCAGGGACGATCGACCATGCCAGGATGGCTATCGACAGGGAGTCGTAATGGTCTTGGAAAAAACCCGCCTAGGCGGGTTTTTTTTGCCCATAAAAAACTGTGCTGAGCGGTATAGCGAAAGGCTTACACATCGGTGCTACTTTCTCGTCTTTTGCCAAATCAGCGATGGGCCTAATCTGTGTCCATCCACTGAGTACAGGGAGTGCTTGGGGTCATGGATGATGGGACCAGGCATGGAATGCCAGACAAGGAGTCAAATTGGTCCTCAAAAACCCGCTTCGGCGGGTTTTTTTTGCCTGAGTAAAAGTGGCCCATCATGCCAGGCGCTGACCCATGGTCCGATCCGCGCCATCAGCGGCGAGGGCCTGGCCGCCGGGAGTCCGATCTGCGCCATCAGCGGCGAGGGCCTGGCCGCCGGGAGTCCGATCCG
>NZ_FMUL01000003.1:0-407275 GCF_900101215.1 Pseudomonas sp. NFACC32-1 | reverse complement strand
AGGGCCTGGCCGCCGGGAGTCCGATCCGCGCCATCAGCGGCAAGGGCCTGGCCGCCGGAAGTCCGATCCGCGCCATCAGCGGCGAGGGCCTGGCCACCAGGGGTCCGCTCCGCGCCATCAGCGGCCATCGTCTGTTGGTAATCCGAGGCCTGGGTGAAGAAACGGTCTTCTTGCTGGCTCGGCAGGGCAAAGGCACTGGCGCTCAGGGCGAAGGTAGTAGCGGCGATCAGGGTGTTGAAAGTTTTCATGGTAAGACTCCGGTCATATCAAAGGTTGAGTGCCGGGTCGTTCAGATATCGTGATCTGCTGAACCCGTTGCAGCGTGACGGTTGTCTTGCTGCATGGGTTCAGATTAGGGGCGCGATGGGTGCGGTCGTTAGACGAATACTGCCCCGGTTTTGCCTGATCCTGTTTGTGTGCAGGATCAGGCAGTGTTGGCTTGCAGCGCCTGGGCACGTAGACGGGCGATGTCCTTGCTCGGAGATGCGCCGAATAGACGGCTGTATTCGCGGCTGAACTGCGAAGGGCTTTCGTAACCCATCTTGTAGCCGATTGACGAAACATCGCTGTTCTCGGAAAGCAGTAACCGTCGGGCTTCCTGCAGGCGCAGCTGCTTTTGATACTGCAATGGACTCATGGCGGTCACGGCCTTGAATCGGTGATGCAACGCAGAAGGGCTGAGGTTGATCATCTGTGCAAGGCTGTCGATGCTCAGCGGCTCGGCATAATGGGTATTGAGCCACTCGATAGCGCGGCTGATGCGGTGGGCCTGGGTGTCTGGAATGGCAATTTCATGCAAGCGCTGGCCTTGGGCACCACGCAGCAGACGGTAGAAGATCTCCTGCTGGGCCAGAGGAGCCAGGGTGGCGATGTCGTCCGGGCTCTCCAGCAGTCGCAACAGTCGCAATACGGCATCGAGCAGCGGCGCGTCGATGCGGTCCAGGAACAATCCACGCCCGCTCCGTTGGGCCGGTACGCCGATGGGGCTGGCGTCGGCGATCAGGCGGCAGATCTGTGCCGGATCGATGTCCAGGCGAATGCACATATAAGGTCGCTCGGGGCTGGCTTCGATGACCTGGCCGGCCAGTGGCAGCGTGACCGAGACCACCAGGTAATTGAGCGGGTCATATACGTAGCATTCATCCGCCAGCCGTACTTCCTTGCGTCCTTCGATGATCACGCAAAGGCCCGGCTTGTGCACGAGATGCAGGGCATCGGTCGGCTGGTCGCTACGAATCAGGTGCAAGGGTTCGATGGCCGTGGGGAAGACCCCATTTTCCGGTGCGTAACGTTTCATCAGCTCCGCCAGCTCTGCGCGGCGCTGGTTGACGCCGTCGTCTGGCGCAATCTGTATGGAGGTGGATACCGACATGCCGATCAATCTCCCTGGCCAAATGAATGGATCGCGCTAGTAAAGCCGATTGCGCGGCCGGCGACCAGAGTCGGTTTTATCGCTACAGGATCGTGCAAGTGCGCAGGAGGATCCGGCTAACCCTGAGATCGACTGCTTCCCTAATCTGGACCTGTCGAAACGCTCCCACCGGGGGCCAACACATCCAGACGAGGAAACCATCATGTCCGATATCCAGAACAAAGTAGTGGTGATCACAGGTGCCAGCAGCGGGATTGGTGAAGCCGCGGCACGTCTGCTGGCGGCACGAGGCGCCCGCGTAGTACTCGGTGCACGTCGCGTCGACCGTTTGCAGGCGCTGGTCCAGGAGCTCGAAACAAAAGGCCAGCAGGCCGTCTGCAAAGCGGTGGACGTGACCCGCCGCGACGATGTCCAGGATTTGATTGACTTCGCGGTCGAGGGTTTCGGCCGGGTCGACGTGATCATCAACAACGCGGGAGTCATGCCGCTCTCCAAGCTCGAGGCGCTGAAAGTCGAGGAATGGGATCGCATGATCGATGTCAACATCCGTGGCGTGCTCCATGGCATCGCGGCCGGCTTGCCCTTGATGCAGCGTCAGCGCAGCGGCCAGTTCATCAACATCGCATCCATCGGGGCCTACACCGTCAGCCCGACCGCCGCGGTGTATTGCGCCACCAAGTTTGCCGTGCGGGCCATTTCCGAGGGGCTGCGGCAGGAGGTCGGCGGTGATGTGCGAGTCACGGTCATTTCCCCTGGCGTGACCGAGTCGGAATTGGCCGAGAGCATTTCCGATGAAGGTGGACGTGCCGAGATGCGCGAGTTCCGCAGGATCGCGATCCCCGCCGAGGCGATTGCCCGGGCGATCGCCTACGCCATCGAGCAACCGGCAGATGTGGACGTCAGCGAGCTGGTGGTGCGGCCAACCGCCAGTCCGTTCTGAACCGACTCGACCGACAGGAGACGTTCCTATGAGAAAGGCATTTGGAGACCAGGACAAATTCGTCGGCCTGTGGGTGACGGCCGATGGCGTGATCCGCCATCGGCTGCTGCCGGGGGGCGTTATGACGAAGCACGCGGTACACGTGAAAGCGCCTATCAAGGCGACTACTGGCTGCAGGGCGACCACATCGAATATCACGACGACACCGGTTTCACCGCCGATGGGGATTTTCGCGAAGGTGTGCTCTATCACGCGGGTATGGTCCTGTATCGCCAGGAAGAATGACGTACTCGTTGAAACCGGCGGCGAGCGGGATACCCCCCTCGCCGCCGGTCTCATGCCGACTGGGGATTGACCGTCAAGCCACCGTCATTCGCGCCGCGGCACGTTGGGTGATCTGCGAGCGCACCCGGAACGACTCCGCCGCGCGCCGATTGGCCTCTTCCAGCACTTGCGCGGGTGCGGTGTCCGGGTGGCCTGCGTCGAACGGTGGGGCAGGGGCGTATTCGAGTTGAAGCTGGACCAGCTCGGCGGTGTCCTGGTCGAACAGCTCGGCCGCCAGAGTCAAGGCAAAGTCGATCCCGGCGGTAATGCCACCGCCGGTGATGAGCTTGTCGTCTCGTACCACGCGCTCCTTGATCGGGATCGCACCCAGGGGCGACAGCAAGCTGTGGTAGGCCCAGTGGGTGGTAGCCCGCTTCCCTCGCAGCAGTCCCGCCGCACCCAGCACCAGTGCGCCGGTGCACACCGAGGTGATGTACTGCGCTTGGCTGGCCTGGCGCTTGATGAAGGCCAGCGTCTGTTCGTCTTCCATCAACGGGCCGACACCACTGCCACCAGGGACACAGATGACGTCCAGCTTCGGGCAGTCCTCGAACGTGGTGGTGGGCGACAGTACCAGCCCGGTGCTGGAGGTGACAGGCGCCAGGTCTTTCCAGATCAGATGCACTTTCACATCCGGCAACGAGGCCAGCACGTCATAAGGGCCGGTCAGGTCCAGTTGCTGGACTTGGGGGAACAACAGCAAGCCGATCTGCAGTGTCATGTCGCTTTCTCCTTGTCAGGGTGCCCGGGGGTGGACGGTTCTACTTTAGGTCCGTAGGCTCTGGCGTATACGCCAATCACCCCACGAATTACGCCAATATGTCCCATTCACCGAAAACCGTTCATGTACTGGCCTTCGCCAATGTGCAGGTGCTGGATGTCACCGGGCCCTTGCAAGTGTTCGCCTCGGCCAACGACCTGGCCCGCCAGCGTGGCTTGCCGTTGCCGTATGCGCCGACGGTGGTGGCGGCCGGTGGCGGGGCGGTGGTGTCGTCGGCGGGCCTGGCGTTGCTGGCCGAGCCGTTGCCCGATGAGGGCAGCGACACCCTGCTTATCGCGGGTGGCTGGGGCGTGTACGAGGCGGCGAAGGACCCTGCGCTGGTGGCCTGGGTCAAGAATCATGGCCTGCGTTCGCGGCGGGTGGCGTCGGTATGCACCGGCGCGTTCCTGCTGGCTGCCAGCGGCTGGCTGGACGGCCGGCGGGTGGTCACGCACTGGACACGCTGCGAGCAGTTGGCCGAGCAGCATCCGAAATTGCGGGTCGAACCCAACCCGATTTTCATCAACGACGGTCCGGTCTGGACCTCGGCGGGGGTCACGGCTGGCATCGATCTGGCCCTGGCGCTCGTGGAGGACGACCTGGGACGTGCCGTGGCCCTGGAGGTCGCCCGGCAACTGGTGGTGTTTCTCAAGCGGCCGGGTGGGCAGTCGCAGTTCAGCGTGACCTTGTCGCTACAGAACCAGGGTGGTCGTTTCGATGAATTGCATGCCTGGATCGCCGAAAACCTTTCCTGCGACCTTGGCCTGCCCAACCTGGCCGCTCAGGCAGGCATGAGCGAACGCAGCTTCGTGCGTCACTATCGCGCCGAGACTGGCCAGACACCGGCGCGGGCGGTGGAGCTGATCCGCGTGGAGACCGCCCGCCGGCTACTGGCCGACACCGTCGTGCCGATCAAGCGGGTGGCGGCGCAATGCGGCTTTGGCAGCGAGGAAACCCTGCGACGCGGTTTCCTGCGGGCCATGGGCGTGACGCCCCAGGCGTACCGCGAGCGTTTCGCGGTCAGCCTTCAAGCAGATCCAGCAGCGCCTTGACAGTGGCTTCGGGTGCTTCCTGGGGAATGTTGTGGCCAACGCCGGCCAGCACTCGGCGTTCATAGAAGCCGGTGAAGTGTCCGGCGTCCTCGTCCAGCTCGGGGGCCGGGCCCACGCCGTCGTCGGCACCGCACAGGGAAATGCTCGGCACGCGGATGGCCGGTTGCGCCGCCAGCTGTTCCTCGATCCCTTCCAGGGTCGGATCCCCCGGTGCATACATGAAACGATGCCGATAGGAATGGATCACCACGTCGACGAAGTCCGGGTTGTCGAAGGACGGTGCGCTCAGCGGGTACAGCTCGGCGCCGCGCTTCCAGGTTGGCGACCACAGGCGCCAGAGCAACGCGCACAGTTCACGTCGATTCTGCGTCAGGCCTTCGACGCCGCGGGGCGTGTGGAAGTAGTACTGGTACCACAGGCGATGTTCGGTGGCCGGGTCCAGCGGCTGGGTCGATCGAGGGATGTCCTGCAGATTGTAGCCGTCCCCGGTGACCAGGCAGCGCACACGCTCGGGCCACAACGCCGCCACGATACATGCCGCCCGGCCGCCCCAGTCGTAGCCGCACAGTGCCGCTTGGGGAATATGGAGCACGTGCATCAGGTCCAGCAGGTCCTGGGCCAGCGCCGCTTGCTGGCCGGAACGGATGATGGCGGGGTTGTTGAACCGGGTCGGGCCGTAGCCGCGCAGATAGGGCACGATGACCCGGTAACCGCGACCGGCGAGCACCGGGGCGACTTCATCGAAGGCCCTGGGGTCGTAGGGAAAACCGTGCAACAGGATCACCGGCTCCCCAGTGGCTGGGCCATGCTCTTCATAGGCGATGCGCAACAGCGGCGTCACCGCGAAATCGACCTTGGGTTCCTGGTGCATGGTGGCCTCCGGTTGTGTTCAGGCGGGCTCCTGATTCACATATTTGGCCCGATCCGGCGTGAACGTCACGTTCATCTTCGTGCTGGTGCAGGTCAGGGTGCGTTCCTGGGACAGGTCGATGTCCAGGTCTTCACCGCGCAGCCCTTGCCATTGGGCGAGGTATTTGAGGCAGCCGAATTTTTCGTTCTTCTTCAAGCTGCGGCTGACCCCGCCTTTCCAGCCCAGCACCGGCAACTCACCGGCCAGGCAACGTTGCGCCAGTTCCGGAAACTTCGACGCGCGGTCGCGGCCGATTTCCCAGCACTTGATCAAGCCCCGGTCATGGCTTTCCCAGAGATCCTCCCGGGTCAGGCCTGTTCGGAGTGGGGTCGTGATGGGGCGTTTGATATGAGTCATGTCAGGTCCTTGAGTCGGGCTTTTATCGGGCAGCTCCGCTGCACCCGTGAGTGCATCGATCTTAGGAGGGGTTTTCCGGGCTGGCAACTTCTAACGGGCAGTGGCGATAAATGGGAAAGTGGCGGTGATCGCTTTTGTGGCGAGGGGATTTATCCCCTCGCCACAATGGTGTGGTGTTCCTACAAAAAAATAGGTGAACCGGAATTTTCTGACGAGTCGCGGCGGTTGTCGGTTCGGAAGAGGCGGGGATAGGCTTTATCGGTCGCTGCAAAATCAGCGACCGGGCTTGGTCGCCCGGGTTTAGAATGGCGCACAATGCCGCGCGAGCGGCTGCCTGCTTTATGGCCGGCTGTGCGTGGGAGGGCTTCGGGCCCTGCCGGGTTTCCATTCCCTGGTCGACCAACCTGCGCACAGTTCGCCACCCCTCTGCTTGGTCGCGGAATGGCGAACTCCACTTTTGAATGGAGCTTTATGTCATGGTCAAGATCACCCCCAACCCCCCACGCGCCGAAAACCTCTCTTCCTACACCACCCTCGATTCAAGAAAACTCCGCGAAGCGGCCGACCGGGCGCTGAATATCCATCTGTCCACCCCGACGCCAGCCAAGCCCGACACCCAGGACGGCCGCGTCTTTTCGGTGGTTCCAGGCATCAACACCGAATCGGTCCTGACCAGCCTCAGCGAAACCCTGGCCTCGGCCAATGCCATGGTCAGCGACCTGGCGTTCGAGCTGGAGGGCTCTCGGCGGCATGTGGCGCTGGGCATTCAGCAATTGATCGAACTGGGTGCATTGCTGGCCGACCGAGCGCTGGATGACATCGAATTGGCTGAGCCAACAAGCCAGTTGGCGCCGTAGTCTTGTGACAAAGGGGCTTGATCTGTGGCGAGGGGATGAATCCCCTCGCCACAGTGTGCTCACTTTGAAAGTGCTGGCGACCTCGCTCACGGCTGCCAGTGGTGCTTCTCGCCGCTCAACTGGCGATCCAGGAAACTGGCCGCGCTGATCAGCGCCAGGTGGCTCAGGGCCTGGGGTGTGTTGCCCAGGTGATAGCCATGGCTGTCGAACTCCTCGGCGTACAGCCCCAGCGGGTTGGCGTAGCGCAGCAGTTGTTCGAATTCCAGCTGGGCTTTTTCCAGGCGGCCGGCGCGGGCCAGGCATTCGACGTACCAGAACGAGCACGCGACGAATGAACCTTCGCTGCCGCTGAGACCGTCGATCGGCTGGTCGTCGTTGCGGTAGCGATACACCATGCCATCGCGCACCAGGTGTTTTTCGATGGCGTCCAGGGTGGCGAGCCAGCGCGGATCGCGGGCGCTGACGAAACGCACCAGTGGCATCAGCAGCATTGAACCATCGACCGCCGTGCTGCCCAGGCGCTGGACGAAATGCTGGCGTTCGTCGTCCCAGAAATGCGTCCAGATGTCCTGGTAGATGGCTTGGCGAGTCTCGTCCCAGCGGCTGAACGGCGCAGGCAGGGAACGCTTGACCGCCAGGCGGATGCCGCGGTCGACGGCCACCCAGCACATCAGCCGCGAGTGCAGGAAATGCTGCTTGTCGCCGCGCATCTCCCAGATGCCTACGTCCTTTTCCTGCCAGATGCTGCACACCTGGTCGATCACGTCGACGGTGTGCTTCCAACCTTCATGGGAAATGGCCTCGCCGTATTTGTTGACCAGGTACACCGCATCCATCAGCTCGCCAAAGATATCCAATTGCACTTGCTGGTAGGCGAGGTTGCCAATGCGCACCGGTTGCGCCTGGCCGAAGCCGCTCAGCTGCGGCAGTTCACTTTCCGGCAGTTCCTGCCGGCCGTCGAGGCCGTAGAGGATGTTGAGTTTGGTCGGCTGCTCGCAGCAGTCGCTGACCCGGTTTCGCAGGAAACGCATGTAGGCATTGGCTTCTTCGACGAAGCCCAGGCGCATGAACGCATAGACCGTGAACGAGGCGTCGCGGATCCAGGTGTAACGGTAATCCCAATTGCGCTCGCCGCCCCGGCTTTCCGGCAGCCCGAAAGTGGCGGCGGCCAGGATGGCGCCATGTTTGCGCGAGGTCAGCAACTTGAGGGTGAGGGCCGAGCGGTTGACCATCTCTCGCCAGCGCCCTCGATAGTTGGATTGGCCGATCCAGCTGCGCCAGAACGCCAGGGTCCGTTCCAGGCACAGTGCGCTGACGTCGTCGGTGAGCCTGGGGTCGTCGATGCCCCCCAGCAGGAATTCGGCGCTCTGGCCTTCCTGCAGGGTGAACCCGGCCACCGCTGCGTTGCCATCCAGGGCCATGGCCTGGTCCGAACACAGGCGCAGGCTCGGTTGTCCCGGCGCCTCGAAACAGATATGGGGGCCGTCCTGGCGTGCCTCGGTGGCGGCCCGGGCATAGTCGTGGCGCACCGCGCAGCGCATGCGAAACGTCGCGCGGCCCACCGCCATATGGACCTTGCGCATCAGCACCGGCAGATCGTCTTCGCTGTCTGCGATGGGCAGCACGTCGGTGATCTCCACCACCACGCCGTCGCTCAGCCAACGGGTCTGCAGCACATTGGTGTCGGGCAGGTAGATCTGTTGTCGACGCGCCTGGGGCAGGTCCGGAGCGAGCTGGAAGATGCCGGCCTGGGGCGTGTCCAGCAGCGAGCAGAAGATCGACGGGCTGTCGAATTCCGGCCAACAGAAAAAATCGACGCTGCCTCGGTCATTGACCAGCGCGGCGGTGCGCATGTCGCCGATGATGCCGTGATTCTCGATGGGGCTCTGGGGTTCGTCATGCTCAGCCATTGTCACGGAACCCCGGATAAAGGCTCATCCCGCCATCGATGAACAATGTGGTACCCACCACGTAATCGGACAGGTCCGACGCCAGCCAGACCACCGCGTTGGCCACGTCGTCCACTTCGCCGACGCGTCCATAGGGAATCAGCTCCAGCAGCCTTTGCTCCTGTTCACCCTCGGTGGCTTCACGGTTGATGGCCGTGCGGATGGCGCCGGGAGCAATGCCGTTGATGCGGATGCGCAGGTGGCTGGTTTCCTGGGCCAGGGTCTGCATCAATTGATCGATGCCGCCCTTGGAGGCTGCGTAATTGACGTGCCCGGCCCAGGGGATGCGCTGATGCACCGAACTCATGTGGATAATCTTGCCGGCGGCGCGGGACACGCCCTGGCGAATGCCCTGGCGGTTGAAAATCCTCAGGGCGGCGCGGGCGCAGAGGAACTGGCCGGTGAGGTTGACACCGATCACGGTGTTCCAGTTCTCAAGGCTCATGTCGACGGCGGCGGCATCTTTCTGCAGGCCGGAATTGGCGACCAGGATGTCCAGGGCACCGAACGTCTCCAGGGCCTGGGCGAACAGCCGTTCGACCTGGTCCTCTTTCGCCACGTCGGCGCCGAGGGCGATGGCACGACCGCCGCTGTCGTTGATTTCCTCGGCCAGTTCCCTGGCCGGTCCCGCACTGGAATGATAATTGAGCACCACGGCGGCACCGGCCGCCGCCAAGGCCCTGGCCGAACCTGCGCCGATGCCGGAGCTGGCACCGGTGACGAGGGCGACTTGTCGGGCGAGGGATATCTGCATGGTCTAGCACCTTGAAGTGAGGGCCTTACCTGCTGACTGACGGGAGGAGTGCAGAGTTCACTTGGGTGACGCGATCTTCACGATGACGTGAAACACTGATGAGCGGAAGAATGGGGGGCGAGGGGATTTATTCCCGCTGGGCTTGCGAAGCGGCCCTAAAACCAGCCAACTCGGTGTATCAGCAAGAGTCGGATTGGAGATCCTGGGGCTGCTAGGCAGCCCAACGGGGATAAATCCCCTCGCCACAGGACGGTGTTCAACTTCGGCCTTACCAGCCCCTTCCGGAGTTCACCCAGAAGTTCACCGACAGTGAGGTAGACACCGACTCCACCTGGTGGAACCAGCCCTCGGGCAGGAACAGCAGGTCCCCGGCCTCCAGGGTAATCCGCATGAACGTCACGTCCCGGGCGGCGGGAAAACGTTGGTAGTCTGGCGCATCCGGGTTGAAGTCACAGCCGTCCAGGCCGCCCTGGGGAGCCGTCGACCAGGTGCCCAGGGCCTCGCGATGGTGGGGGGCGGCGAGGATGAAGCGCTTGCGACCCCAGACCTGGGCGAACAGGTTGTCGGTGTCGTCCCGGTGCAGGGGCGTCAGGGTGCCCTTGGGGCCGATCCAGATGCGCGGCGGGATGAACAGCGACGAATCGAAGTAGGGCGGGTACTTGATCTGCTCCATCAGTTGCGCCGGCAGGATGTTGTTGCCCATGTAGGCCGGCGGTTCGCCGTCGGCGCTCCTGGGGGCCGGGTTGTCCAGGGAGGCAATGAAATCGGCCATGGAGGTGGAGCGAAAGTCCCGTTCGGTGGAAAAGGTTTTCTTCACGTAGTCGCCGTGGCGGGTGATGCCTTGCAGCTCGGCGAAGTGCACCAGGGACTCTTCGCGGCTGAGCTTGAACAGCGGCCAGTCCCGCAACGCATCGCTGATGACCACCGGGATGCCGTGGGGCAGGTAGCGCGACTGGAACTCCTGCACCGACAGATCGCTGCGCGGGCGCCGCTCCACGGTGCGTTGAGTGGGCAGGCTGGCGGTGAGTTTTTCGCTGAAGCGCGGTGGGGTGGGATAGCGCTTGTTCATGTCGACTTTTTCTACCACGCCACCCCCATGCCGGGCATGGTCGATGATCTGCGGCAGCAGGGTCGCCAGGCCCATGTTGCCGCCGATCTTCAGGCGGCCGCTGGCGAACAGCTCCTCGACATTGGCCATGCCGGCCATGATCCCGAGGAAGTCTTTTTCCGCGACCTCGATGGTCACGTCGGGACTGGCGTGGTGGCCGGCCTGGGTGCGACTGCTGGCCTTGACCTCGGACCAGTACGCCTGATGAGGCCCGAACACGAATTGGAAAACGCCTTCGATACCAACGGCGCCGGCATTGGCGAACAGTTTGCCCAGGATGGTTTGCAGGTCCACGGCGGTCACTCTTGTGGGTTTTGGTCTTGGCAGGTAACGAGGGGCCGGAACAGAAATTTAGCCCCCCACCGCCGACCAGCGCCCAGGGCTTTGTACTTTTCGTACAAGCCCTGGTGGCCCGTGTGGTTCATTTGCCTGCGGGAATCAGCCACACGGTTTTAACGCGTGGCAACCATGAAGACCCGGGGGAACGGCAGCAGCACCGTGCCATCTTCCAGGGCGGGGTAGGCCTGTTCGATCGCCTTCAGGTATTGCTCCAGGTATCGGGCGCGCTGGGCTTCGTCCAGGGGATCGAGAAACGGCCGCAAGCCACTGCCCTTGAACCATTCCACCACCCCGGCGGCACCGCCGGCCAACGGATGGTGGTAGGTGGTGCGCCACACATCGACACGGGCGCAGTGGGGCTTGAGGATCGAGTAGTAGGTGCTGGCGTCTTCCACCTCGGTACGGGTATCGGCCGCCCCGGCCAGTTGGCTGGCCCAGGGACCGCTGGCGGCGATTTCGCGCATCAGGCGGTGGGATGGCTGGTGCAGGGTATCGGGCATCTGGACCGCCAGGCTGCCTCCGGGCGCCAGTTTGTCCACCAGCGCGGGGAGCAGGCGGGCATGGTCGGGCAGCCATTGCAGCACGGCATTGGCGAAGATCACGTCGAACGGCCCGGGCTCCTGCCATTGACCGATGTCCGCCACTTCGAACGCCACGTCGGGCAAGCGTTGGCGAGCGGCGGCGATCATGTCGGCGGAACTGTCCAGGCCCCGCACCGTCGCGCCGTCGAACTGCTGCACCAGCAGTTCGGTGGAATTGCCGGGGCCGCATCCCAGGTCGATCACCGAGCGGGGCGCCATGCTCGCGATGGCGGCCAGCAGGTCTCGGGCCGGACGGGTGCGTTCCTGTTCGAAGGTGACATATTGCTTGGCGGACCAGCTCATGACGGGCTCCTTTTCGGTGGGCCAGGCTCTGTACGAAAGTTTCGAGAGGAGGTCAGGCAAGGCGAAAGCAGCCGGGCAAGCGCAGAATGCATGAGCATTGCGAGGTTGTTCTCAACGCAGCCTGAACGAGTATCAAGGCTTTTCGTACAGAGCCTGGACAGGATGCCCGCCAGTATAAGGGCAGCCGATAGTCAGATGGCGCGTCGACGGTGCATTCGACTAATTCATTGCCTTGCCACTTCGTTATCTTCCATACACCACCGCTCGGAGAAAACCGCTGTGACCCAACTGACCTTGCTGTGCCTGCCTTACTCGGGCGCCAGCGCGATGGTTTACAACCGCTGGCGACGCAAGTTGCCCCAGTGGCTGCAGGTGCGGCCGGTGGAGCTGCCGGGGCGCGGGGCGCGTTTCGACGAGCCGTTGCACACCGACATGGGCCCGTTGGCGCTGCAACTGGCGCGGGAACTGCTGCCGACGCTCCAGGCGCCCTACGCCTTGTTCGGTCACAGCCTGGGGGCGCTGCTGGCTTGTGAAATCGCCCACGCCTTGCGTGAGCTGGGCTGCGCCGAGCCGGTGGCGCTGTTTGCCTCGGGCACTGCCGCGCCAACGATGCGGGCCGATTACGATCGTGGTTTCGCCGAGCCGAAAACCGATGCCGAGCTGATCGAGCAACTGCGCACCCTCAACGGCACCAGCGAAGAGGTGTTGGCCAACGAAGAGCTGATGGCGCTGACGTTGCCGGTCCTGCGCGCGGACTTCCTCATGTGCGGGCATTTCCAGCCCAGGATCCGGCCGCCCCTCAACTGCCCGGTGCATGTGCTGGGAGGCACCACGGACAAAGCCAATACCGAACAACTGATCGGCTGGCGCCGGGAAACCTCGGGCAGTTTTTCGGTGGACATGCTGGCCGGCGGCCACTTCTTCATCCACGAACACGAGGCCCGGGTGCTGCGGCTGATCAAGGATCAGTTGAGCGTGCATCACCGGCGCCATGGCCTGGCGATCAGCGCCTGACGCGCTGATGCACCCATAACCTGCTTTGTGGCGAGGGGATTTTCCCGCTGGGCTGCGCAGTCCAGCGGGAATCAATCCCCTCGCCACACTGTGGGCGGTCTATTGCACGTCGGGATGCTCTTCCTGACACAAATTCTCAAACGCTAATTTTTCCGGTCTGCATTCGTTTTATAGGGACGACTTGCCTTTGTGCCTTGTGCCCACTGATTCCGGATACCCAGAAATGAATGCTGAAGACGCCTTGAAACTTGCTCGCCGGTTTATCGGGTTGCCCCTGGAAAAGCGCCGGATGTTCCTGGCAGCGTTGGACAAGGAGGGCGTGCAGTTCAGCGGCTTCCCCATCCCCCAGGGCGTCGAGGCCGAAGATCGCCAGGCCTTGTCCTATGCCCAGCAGCGCATGTGGTTTCTCTGGCAGCTGGACCCTCACAGCGGTGCCTACAACCTGCCCGGCGCGGTGCGGCTCAAGGGCGCGTTGAGCCTGTCGGCCCTGGAGCAGGCCTTCGCCAGCCTGATGGCTCGTCATGAAACCCTGCGCACGGTGTTCCAGCGCCAGGCCGACGACAGCCTCCTGCAAGTGCCCATGACCGCGCCATTGGTGATCGAGCAAGAGGATTTCAGCGCGTTGGCGACCGCCGAGCGCGAGCGTGCGGTGGCCGAGGCGGCGCAACGACAGTCGCTGCTGCCGTTCGATCTGGCGGTCGGGCCGCTGTTGCGGGTCAAGCTGCTCAAGCTTGGCGAGCAGGAGCATGTATTGCTGCTGACCTTGCATCACATCGTCTCCGACGGTTGGTCGATGAACGTGCTGATCGATGAATTCATTCGCTGCTATGACGCGCATGAAGCGGGGCAGCCACCGCAACTCGCACCGTTGCCGATCCAGTACAGCGACTATGCCCTGTGGCAGCGCCGCTGGCTCGAAGCGGGCGAACAGGCACGGCAACTGGAATACTGGCAGGCGCAACTGGGGGATGAGCATCCGGTACTGGAATTGCCCACCGATCACTCCCGCCCGGCCATGCCGAGCTACCGTGGCAGCCGTCATGAATTCGCCATCGACGGCGCCTTGGCCGAGCAGCTGCGCAGCACAGCCCAGCAGCATGGCGTGACGTTGTTCATGCTCTTGCTCGGCGCGTTCAATGTGCTGTTGCATCGCTACAGCGGCCAGTGCGATATCCGTGTCGGCGTGCCCATCGCCAATCGCAATCGCGATGAAATCGAAGGCCTGATCGGCTTTTTCGTCAACACCCAGGTGCTGCGTACCGAGCTCGACGGGCAGACACGGGTGGTCGATCTTCTGCGGGCCGTCAAAGAGGCCGCCCTCGGCGCCCAGGCCCATCAGGACCTGCCGTTCGAACGCCTGGTAGAAGCCTTGAAGCTGGAGCGCAGCCTCAGCCATACGCCACTGTTCCAGGTGATGTACAACCATCAGCCGCAGGTGGCCGACGTCACCCGCATCAGCACGGCATCCGGGCTGGAGCTGGGCATGATCGACTGGCAGGGCCGCACCACCCAGTTCGACCTGACCCTGGACACCTTCGAGAAGGCCGGCAAGCTGCACGCCGCGCTGACCTACGCCAATGACCTGTTCGAAGCACCGACCATCGCGCGCATGGCGCGGCACTGGCTGCGTCTGCTGGCGGCGATGGTGGTCGATCCATCGCAGCGCATCGGCGAATTGCCCCTGCTCGATGCCGACGAGCACCAGGTCCTGGTGCACGACTGGAACACCACTGCCCAGCGCTACCCCACCGACCGGTGCATGCATCGGCTGATCGAAGCCCAGGTGGCGCGCACTCCGCAGGCCGTGGCGGTGTCTTGCGGCGAGCACAGCCTGACCTACGCCCAGCTCGACGCCCGTGCCAACCAACTGGCCCACCTGCTGATGGCGCAGGGCGTACAGGCGGACAGCCTGGTGGGGATCTGTGTCGAGCGCTCGGTGGAAATGGTTGTCGGCCTGCTGGCGATCCACAAGGCTGGCGGCGCCTATGTGCCACTGGACCCGGAATACCCGCAGGAGCGCCTGGCCTACATGATTCAGGACAGTGGCATCGCCTTGCTGCTGACCCAGGGTTCGCTGTCGGCGGCACTGCCCACCGATGACGTCAGCGTGATCCTGCTTGATCAGCCGGCCGGCTGGCTCGACGCCTACAGCGAACGCCGCCCCGAGGTGGTGGTCGATCCGTTGAGCCTGGCCTATTTGATCTATACCTCCGGTTCCACCGGCCGGCCCAAGGGCGCGGGTAACAGCCATGCCGCGCTGGTCAACCGTCTGTGCTGGATGCAACAGGCCTACAGCCTGGACGGCAGCGATGCGGTGTTGCAGAAGACACCGTTCAGTTTCGACGTGTCGGTATGGGAATTCTTCTGGCCCCTGATGACCGGCGCCCGGCTGGTGATGGCCGCGTCGGGAGCCCATCGCGACCCGCTGCAACTGATCGACAGCATCAACCGTCACGGCATCAGCACGCTGCACTTCGTGCCGTCGATGCTGCAAGCGTTTATCCACGAGCCCGGCGTGGAAACCTGTACCGGGCTCAAGCGCATCGTCTGCAGCGGTGAAGCCTTGCCCCTGGATGCCCAGCATCAGGTCTTCGCCAAGCTGCCGAACGCCGGGCTCTACAATCTGTACGGTCCGACCGAAGCGGCAATCGACGTGACCCACTGGACGTGTGTCGACGAAGACGCCGATTGTGTGCCGATCGGGCAGCCGATCGCCAATCTGCGCACCCATGTGCTCGACGCCCAGCTGAAACCGGTGCCGTGGGGTGTGTCCGGTGAGTTGTACCTGGGCGGGGCGGGGTTGGCGCGCGGTTATCACCGGCGCCCGGCATTGACCGCCGAGCGCTTTGTACCGTGCCCGTTCCATGCCGGCGAGCGCCTGTACCGTACCGGTGATCGCGTGCGCCAGCGTGCCGACGGCGTGATCGAATACCTTGGCCGCCTCGACCATCAGGTCAAGCTGCGTGGCCTGCGCATCGAGCTGGGTGAAATCGAGACCCGGCTGGTGCAACACCCGCTGGTGCGCGAGGCGGTGGTGCTGGTGCGGGACGGCAAGCACCTGGTGGGCTATGTGGTGCTGGAAAACCCCCAGCCGCCCGAGCAGTGGCAACAGGACGTCAAGGCCTGGCTGCTGGGCAGCCTGCCGGAATACATGGTCCCGACCTACCTGATGCCCCTGGCCAGGCTGCCGGTGACCGCCAACGGCAAACTGGATCGCAAGGCCCTGCCGCAACCGGATGCCGCGCCGCAGCAAGCGTTCGTCGCTCCTCAGGATGCGCTGCAGATTGCGCTGGCCGGCATATGGCAGGACGTTCTGGGGCTGGAGCGGGTCGGCCTGGAAGACAATTTCTTCGAACTGGGCGGTGATTCGATCATCTCCATTCAGGTAGTGAGCCGTGCGCGACAGCTCGGTATCCACCTCAATCCACGCGATCTGTTCCAGCACCAGACCGTGCGCAGCCTGGCGCTGGTGGCCAGCGTCGAGCATCACAATGCCGTGGACCAGGGGCCGGTCACCGGCCAAGCCCTGCTCGGACCGATCCAGCATCGGTTCTTCGCGCAGCCGATGCAGGCCCGAGCGCACTGGAACCAGTCGTTGCTGCTCAGCCCGCGCGAGCCCGTGGACGCGCAGCGACTCGACGAGGCGCTGACCTGCGTCATCAATCACCACGACGCCTTGCGCCTGCGCTTCGTCGAAGAAGCGGACGGCTGGCGACAGAACCATGGGCCGCTGCTGCAAGGCGCTGGCCTGTGGCTGCGCGATGCGCAATCGGTCGAACAACTGGGTGCGCTGTGCGACGAAGCGCAGCGCAGTCTTTGCCTGCGGGATGGGCCGCTGATGCGGGCGATGCTGGTCAGCCTGGCCGATGGCAGCCAGCGGCTGGCGCTGGTCATCCATCATTTGGTGGTGGACGGCGTGTCATGGCGTGTATTGCTGGAAGATTTGCAGCAGGCCTACGAGCAGTTGGCGGCGGGTGGCGGTGTGACGTTGCCGGCCAAGACCAGTGCGTTCCAGGGCTGGACCGAGCGCCTGAGCGCCGAAGCGTCGCGTTTCGACGACCAGTTGGCCTATTGGAAAGCCCAGCACCAGGGCGCGCAGGACCTGCCATGCGAGCGTCCGCAAGGCAGCCTGGAAAACGCCCATGGCGCCAGGATCCAATGGCGCCTGGACGCCGGGCTGACCCGGCAATTGCTGCAACAGGCACCAGCGGCGTATCGCACCCAGGTCAACGATCTGCTGCTGACCGCGCTGGCTCGCACCGTCAGCGGTTGGAGCGGGCAGCCGGGTACGCTGGTGGAGCTGGAAGGCCATGGCCGCGAAGACCTGTTCGATGACATCGACCTGACCCGAACGGTCGGTTGGTTCACGAGTCTGTTCGCCGTGAACCTGACCGCCGCCGACGACCTCGGCGCTTCCATCAAGGCGATCAAGGAACAATTGCGCAGCGTTCCCGACAAGGGCCTGGGCTATGGCGTGTTGCGCCATCTGGCTGCGCCCCAGGTGCGAGCCGAGCTGGCCGACCTGCCACCGGCGCGCATCACGTTCAATTACCTGGGCCAGTTCGACCGACAGTTCGACGAATCGGCGCTGTTCGAGCCGTCCAGCGAAGGCAGTGGCATCGCCCAGGACCCCACGGCGCCCCTGGCCAACTGGTTGACCGTGGAAGGGCAGGTGTACGGCGGCGAGCTGACCATGAGCTGGGGGTACAGCCGTGAGATGTTCGACAGCGCCACCGTGCAGCGACTGGTGGATCGATACGCCCTCGAACTCACGACGCTGATCGAACATTGTGCCAACCTGGCCGTGCCGCAAGCCACGCCCTCGGATTTCCCCATGGCCCGCATCACCCAGGCGCAGCTCGATGGGCTGCCCGTGCCGACCGGCCAGCTCGACGACCTGTACCCGCTGTCGCCGATGCAGCAGGGGCTGCTGTTCCACACCCTCTACGAGCAGGCCGCGGGCGAATACGTCAACCAGCTGCGGGTGGATGTGCAAGGCCTGGAGGTGGAGCGCTTCCGCGCGGCATGGCAGGCGTGCATTGATGCCCAGGACATCCTGCGCAGCGGCTTCGTCTGGCAGGGCGACCTGCAGCAGCCGTTGCAAATCGTCCACAGGCACCTGCCGGTGCCGTTCACCGTGCTGGACTGGCGTGAGCGTGCCGACCAGGCGCAGGCCCTTGCCGCGCTGGCCGAAGACGAGCGGGCCAAAGGCTTCGACCTGAGCCAGGCACCGCTGTTACGGCTGGTGCTGGTGCAGACCGGTGCCGGGCAATGGCATTTCATCTACACCCATCACCACATTCTGATGGACGGCTGGAGCAATGCGCAGCTGCTCGGCGAAGTGATGCAACGCTACAACGGCCACGCCTCGGCCAGCGTCACAGGGCGATACCGCGACTACATCGCCTGGCTGCAGCGTCAGGACGAGCAACTCGGCAAGGACTACTGGACGGCGCAACTGGCCACCCTGCAAGAACCGACCCGACTGGCCCGGGCCACCTCTGGCAGCGACAGCCAGCGCGGGCACGGCGACCTGTTCCAGACCCTCGATGCCCCGCGCACCCAGGTGCTGGAGCGCTTTGTCCGCCAGCAGAAAGTCACCCTCAACACCTTGGTGCAAGCGGCGTGGCTGTTGCTGCTGCAACGCTACACCGGCCACGACAGCGTGGCCTTCGGTGCCACCGTGGCCGGGCGTCCGGCGGATCTGCCGGGCATCGAGCAACAGGTCGGGTTGTTCATCAACACCCTGCCGGTGATCGCCGCGCCGCGTCCGGATCAATCCGTCGGGGCCTGGCTGCAAGCGGTACAGGCGCAGAACCTGGGCCTGCGGGAGTTCGAGCACACGCCGCTGGCGGATATCCAGCGCTGGGCCGGGCAAGGCGGCGAGGCGCTGTTCGACAACATCCTGGTGTTCGAAAACTATCCGGTTGCCCAGGCCCTGCAGGACGGCGCCGGACAAGGGCTGGTGTTCGGCGAGGTCGCTCACCTGGAGCAGACCCATTACCCACTGAGCGTCGCCGTGACCCTCGGCCAGACCCTGGCGCTGCACTACAGCTTCGACCAGGCGCATTTCAGCCCGGCGACCATCGACCAGATCAGTCGTCACCTGATGCACCTGTTGGAAACCTTCGCCGAATCGGCGACCCGCAACCTGGGACAGATCGCCCTGGTGGACGCCGGGGAACAGGCCCGGCAACAGGCCGCCAACCATCGGCAGCCATACCCGACCGACATCGCCGTGCATCAGCGCATCGCCCGCTTGGCGGCGCTGAAGCCCCACGCCACGGCGGCGATCTTCAACAGGCAACGGTTCAGCTATGGCGACATCGACCGTCGAGCCAATCAACTGGCCCATGCCCTGATCGCCCGCGGCGTCGGCCCGGAAACCCTCGTCGGCGTGGCCCTGCCGCGCAGCGAAGGGGTGATCGTCGCGTTGCTGGCGGTGCTCAAGGCCGGCGCCGCCTACGTGCCGCTGGATACCAGCTACCCCCGCGAACGCCTGGCATACCTGATCGAGGATTCGGGGCTGGCGCTGTTGCTGACCGATTCGCGGGTGTCGGCGCAGCTGCCGCTTGAGGGGGCCGCCCAGGTGCTGGAACTCGACAGCCTGGACCTGCGTCAGCAACCCCTCGATGCGCCCGATGTCCAGGTCGATCCGCAGAACCTGGCCTACGTGATCTACACCTCCGGTTCCACCGGTAACCCCAAGGGCGTGAGCGTGGCCCATGGCCCGCTGGCGATGCATTGCCAGGCCATCGGCGAGCGCTATGAAATGCGTGACAGCGATTGCGAATTCCACTTCATGTCCTTCGCCTTCGACGGCGCCCATGAGCGCTGGCTCACCAGCCTGACCCATGGCGCTTCGCTGCTGATTCGCGACGACAGCCTGTGGACGCCGGAGCAGACCTATCACGCGATGCGCGAACACGGCGTGACCGTGGTGGCGTTTCCGCCGGTGTACCTGCAACAACTGGCCGAGCATGCCGAGCGCGAGGGCAACCCGCCGACAGTGCGGATCTACTGCTTCGGCGGCGATGCGGTGCCCAACGCCAGTTTCGAACGGGTCAAGCGCGCCCTAGACCCGGACTTCATCATCAATGGCTACGGCCCCACCGAAACCGTGGTCACGCCGCTGATCTGGAAGGCCGGCCGCGACGTGGCCTGCGGTGCGGCCTATGCGCCGATCGGCAGCCGCATCGGTGATCGCAGTGCCTATGTGCTGGACGCCGACCTCAACCTGCTACCCCAGGGCATGGCCGGTGAGCTGTACCTGGGCGGCACGGGCCTGGCCCGGGGATACCTGAATCGCCCGGGGCTCACGGCCGAGCGCTTCGTCGCCGATCCGTTCAGCAACGGCGGCTTGCTCTACCGCACCGGTGACCTGGTGCGCCAGCGCGCCGACGGCACCTTCGATTACCTGGACCGCATCGACAACCAGGTGAAGATTCGCGGGTTCCGCATCGAGCTGGGCGAAGTCGAAGCCAGCCTGCAAGCCCTGGACGGCGTGCGCGAAGCCGTGGTGGTGGCCCAGGAAGGCACCGCCGGCAGCGGCAAGCGCCTGGTGGCCTATGTCGTGGCCGATGAGTCCGCGGCCCGGCGCCCGGCGTTCGCCGAGCAACTGCGCGAGCAGCTCCAGGCCACCTTGCCGGCGCACATGGTCCCGGCCTATCTGCTACTGCTGGAGCGCTTGCCACTGACGCCCAACGGCAAGCTTGACCGCAAGAACCTGCCCAAGCCTGACGTCAGCCAATTGCAGCAGGATTACGTAGCGCCGCGCAGCACCCTGGAACAACACCTGGCGTCCATCTGGCAGGATGTGCTCAAGCTCGGGCAGGTAGGGCTGCGGGATAACTTCTTCGAACTGGGGGGCGATTCCATCGTCTCGATCCAGGTGGTCAGCCGCGCCCGTCAGGCCGGCATCCACTTCACCCCGAAGGATCTGTTCCAGCACCAGACCATCGAGGCGCTGGCGAGCGTGGCGCGCTCGGGCCAGGCTGGCCCGGTCATCGATCAGGGACCGGTGAGCGGCGAACTGCCGCTGTTGCCGGTACAACGGCTGTTCTTCGAACAGGCGATCCCCGAGCGTCAGCACTGGAACCAGGCGGTGATGCTCAAGCCCACAGAAAGCCTCGATCCCCGGTTGCTGGAGCAGGCCCTGGACGCGCTGCGGGTGCATCACGATGGCCTGCGCTTGAGTTTCACCCCCGGGCAGGCGGGATGGACGGCACATTACCGCTCGCCGGCCAGCCCTTGCGCTGACCTGCTCTGGGTCGTGGATGCGCCGGATGCCGATGCATTGCACGACATCGCCAACCAGGCACAGCGCAGCCTCCACCTGCAGGACGGCCCGTTGTTGCGGGCCGTGCTGGCCAACCTGGCCGATGGCAGCCAGCGGCTGTTGCTGGTGATCCACCATTTGGTGGTGGACGGTGTGTCCTGGCGCATCCTCTTCGAAGACCTGCAAGACGCCTATCGCCAGTTGTCCACCGGCCAACAGGTGCGGCTGCCGGCGAAAACCACTTCGGCCCGGGTGTGGGCCGAGCGTCTGCAGGACTATGCGCGCAGCGCCGCCTTGCAGGAGGAACTGGCGTATTGGCAGGCCTGTCTGGAGGGTGTCGACGGGCAATTGCCGATGGACAATCCACTGGGCGGCCAGCAGGAGCGTCTCGCGTTGACGGTGCGCACCCGACTCGACGCGTCGTTGACCCGTCGATTGCTGCAGGAGGCGCCCCAGGCCTATCGCACCCAGGTCAACGACCTGCTGCTCACCGCCCTGGCCCGGGTCATGGTGCGCTGGACCGGAAGCGACAGCGCCCTGGTCCAGCTCGAAGGTCACGGCCGTGAAGCCCTGTTCGACGATGTCGACCTGACCCGCACCGTCGGCTGGTTCACCAGCCTGTACCCGGCCAGGCTCACCCCGACGGCCGACCTGGGCAGTTCCCTCAAACAGATCAAGGAGCAACTGCGGGCGATCCCGAACAAGGGCATGGGATTCGGTGCCCTGGCCCGACTGGGGGATGACTCGGCCCGGGCGATCCTGGCCGCGCTGCCGACACCGCGCCTGACCTTCAACTACCTGGGCCAGTTCGATGCCAGTTTCGACGAGGCCGACGGTGCCCTGTTCGTACCGGCCAGCGAAGGGGCCGGGGACGAGCTGGACCCGCAAGCACCGTTGTCCAACCTCCTGGCGCTCAATGGCCAGGTATTCGGCGGTGAACTGAACCTGGGCTGGACCTTCAGCCGCGAGGTGTTCGACCCGGCCACCATCCAGGCCCTGGCGGACGATTACACCCGCGAGCTGCAAGGGCTGATCGAGCATTGCTGTCAGGGCGGGCAGGGCGGCGTGACGCCGTCGGACTTCCCCCTGGCCAGCCTGAGCCAATGGCAACTGGACGGGCTGCCGGTGGCGATGACGCAGATCGCCGACCTCTACCCACTGTCGCCGATGCAGCAGGGGATGCTGTTCCACAGCGTCTATGGCGAGGCCAGCGGCGACTACATCAACCAGTTGCGCCTGGACGTCGAAGGGCTGGACCCGGAGCGCTTCCGCCAGGCCTGGCAGGCGGCGGTGGATGCCCACGACATCCTGCGTACGCGCTTCGTCTGGCAGGGGGACCTGCCGGAGCCGGTGCAACTGGTCAGCAAGCACCTGGAACTGCCCTACCGCCTGCATGACCTGCAAGGCGATCCGCAGCGCGATGAAACCTTGCTGGCGCTGGCCGATGCCGAATGCCGACAACTGGCCCTGGGCTCTGCGGCCCTGTTGCGATTGACCATCGCGCGTCTCGATGAGCAGCGCTACCACCTGATCTATACCCATCACCACATCCTGATGGATGGCTGGAGCAACTCGCAGTTGCTCGGCGAGGTGCTGCAACGCTACAGCGGCAATCACGTCGCCTTGCAGGGCAGCCGCTATCGGGACTACATCGCCTGGCTGCAACGCCAGGATGGCGCCGCCAGCCAGGCGTTCTGGATGCCTGCGCTCAAGCGCCTGGAGGCTCCGACGCGCCTGGCCGACGCCATGGCCTGCCCGGCTGAGACCGGCATCGGTTACGGCGACCATGTGCAAGTGCTGGACGAAGGGTTGACCCGACGCCTGGAAACCTTCGCCCGGGCCTCGAAAGTCACCGTCAACACCCTGGTGCAGGCGGCGTGGCTGTTGCTGTTGCAGCGCTACACCGGCAAGGACACCGTGGCCTTTGGCGCGACGGTGGCCGGTCGCCCGGCGGACTTGCCCGGTATCGAGCAGCAGATCGGCCTGTTCATCAACACCTTGCCGGTCATTGCCAGCCCACGGGCCGAACAGTCCCTGGACAGTTGGCTGCAAGCGGTGCAAGGGCAGAACCTGGCGCTGCGGGAATTCGAGCACACCGCATTGCTGGACATCCAGCGCTGGGCCGGCCAGGGCGGTGACGCACTGTTCGACAGCCTGCTGGTGTTCGAGAACTACCCGGTCGCCCAGGCCCTGGAGCAGGGCGCGCCTCAAGGCCTGCGCTTCGGCCCGGCAGCCACCCGGGAGCAGACCAGCTATCCGTTGACCTTGCTGGTGAGCCTGGATCGACAGTTGTCGGTGCACATGAGTTACCAGCGCGCCAGTTTCCAGGCCGACACCGTGGTGCGCCTGGCGGCGCACCTGGCTCAGTTGCTCGGACAGATGACCGGCCAGGGCGAGCGCTGCCTGGGGCAGTTGTCCATGCTCGGCTTCGATGAGCATCAACGCCTGACCCACGACTGGAACCCGGTGGACGCTCCGTTCGAGCAAACCCTGTGCGTCCATCAGGCGATCGCCCGCCAGGCCGAAGCCATGCCGGATGCCCTGGCAGTGACGTTCGCCGAAAACCGTCTCAGCTACAGCGAACTGGACAGCCGCGCCAATCGCCTGGCCCACAAGCTCATCGAACTGGGCGTGGGCCCTGAAGTGCGGGTGGGCGTGGCGATGCCGCGGTCCGAACACTTGCTGGTGGCCTTGCTGGCAGTGCTCAAGGCCGGCGGCGCCTACGTGCCACTGGACCCGGATTATCCGGCCGAGCGCGTGGCCTACATGCTCGACGACAGCCGTGCCCGCGTGCTGCTGACCGAACAGGCCGTGGCGGTGACCTTGACAGTTCCGGCCGACACCGCCGTGCTGATGCTGGACCGCATCGAGCTTGGGCAATATTCCCAGGATGCGCCGGCGACCGGCGTCACTCCGGACAACCTCGCCTATGTGATCTACACCTCCGGCTCCACCGGCAAGCCCAAGGGCGTGGCGATTGCCCATCGCAACGTGTTGGCGCTGATCGACTGGTCCAGGTCGGTCTATCGCCGCGACGACATCCAGGGCGTGCTGGCTTGCACTTCGGTGTGCTTCGACCTGTCGGTATGGGAGCTGTTCGTGACCCTGGCCAACGGCGGCTCGCTGATCATCGCCCGCAATGCGCTGGAACTGCCGCAGCTGCCGGCGCGGGATCAGGTACGCCTGGTCAACACCGTGCCATCGGCCATCGCCGCGTTGCAACGCAGCGGCGATATCCCGCCCGGCGTGCGCATCATCAACCTGGCGGGCGAGCCACTGAAGCAGAGCCTGGTGGAGGCGCTGTATCAATCGACCCGCGTCGAACACGTCTACGATCTCTACGGCCCTTCGGAAGACACCACCTATTCCACCTGGGCGCGGCGCTGCGTCGACGGCACGGCGAATATCGGCCGTCCCCTCAAGCACACGGCCAGCTACCTGCTGGATGCCGGTCTGCAACCGGTGCCCCAGGGAGTACCGGCGGAGCTGTACCTGAGCGGCGCGGGCATCACCCGTGGCTATCTCGGGCGAGCGGCGATGACCGCCGAAAAGTACGTGCCCAATCCGTTCTCCACCACCGGCGAGCGCCTGTACCGCACCGGTGACTTGTGCCGTTACCGCGCCGATGGCGTGCTCGAATACCAGGGGCGCATCGACCATCAGGTGAAGATCCGTGGCTTTCGCATCGAGCTGGGGGAAATCGAAGCGCGACTGCTGGCTCAACCGGGGGTACGCGAGGTGGCCGTCCTGGCCCAGGACGCGCCGGGAGGTCCGCAATTGGTGGCCTATGTGGTGGCGCCTGCGCTGGACCGGGAAGCCGACGACCTGCGTGCAGTGCGCGACCGACTCAAGGGCGGGCTCAAGGCGCATCTGCCCGACTACATGGTCCCGGCCCACCTGCTGTTTCTCGACCAACTGCCCATGACCCCGAACGGCAAGCTCGACCGCAAGGCCTTGCCGGCCGTGGAGACCGGCTTGTCCCAAGCCGGCTACGTGGCCCCGGTCAGCGAGCTGGAACGACAGGTCGCGGCGATCTGGGCACAGGTGCTCACCGTGGAACGCGTGGGTCTGAACGATCACTTCTTCGAGCTGGGCGGCCATTCGCTGCTGGCGGTCAACGCCGTCTCGCGCATGGCTCTCGAACTGGGGTTGACCCTGACCCCGCAGCTGATTTTCCAGCACCCCGTCCTGCAGGATTTCGTCGCGCAACTGGACACCGGGGACGGGCCGATCAATGAACAGAAACTGAACAAGCTGGAAGCCCTGCTTGATGAAATGGAGGAAGTCTGATGGACAAGAGTGTTGCTTTGAGGATTGCCAAGCGCTTTATCACTCTGCCCCTGGACAAACGCCGGCTGTACCTGGAAAAGATGCTCGAAGAGGGCGTCTCGCCGGCCAACCTGCCGATTCCCGAGGTGCGTTCCGGGTTCGAGGATATTCCATTGTCCTATGCCCAGGAGCGCCAATGGTTCCTGTGGCAGATGGAGCCCAACAGCTCGGCCTACCACATCCCCAGTGCGCTACGCCTCAAGGGCCCGTTGGATGTACCGGCCCTGGAGCGCAGCTTCAACGCCCTGGTGGAACGCCATGAAAGCCTGCGCACCACCTTCATCGAGCGCGACGAGCGGACAGTGCAGGTGATCCACCGGCAGTTGCCGCTGCGCATCAGCCTCGAGTCGTTGCCCGCGGACTCCACCGCCAGCCTCGAGGACAGCCTCAAGGCCTTCGTCGAGCGCGAGACCGCGCGTCCGTTCGATCTGCGTCAGGGGCCGCTGCTACGGGTTTCCCTGTTGAAACTCGCCGAGGACGACCATGTGCTGGCGCTGATCCAGCACCACATCATTGCCGATGGCTGGTCGATGCAGGTGCTGGTCAATGAACTGGTGAGCCACTACGCGGCGGACACCGTCGGCACACCGCTGGCCTTGCCGGAATTGCCCGTGCAGTACGCCGACTATGCGATCTGGCAACGCCATTGGCTCGAAGCCGGCGAGCGTGAGCGGCAGTTGGCCTATTGGGTCCGGACCCTGGGTGGCGAGCAACCGGTGCTGGAATTGCCCCTCGATCATCCGCGCCCGCCCGTACAGAGCTTTCGCGGCGCACGGCTGGACCTGGACCTGCCGCCGCAATTGGCGACGGCACTCAAGCAACTGGCCCAGCGCCAAGGGGCCAGCCTGTTCATGGTGTTGCTGGCCTCGTTCCAGGCCTTGCTGCATCGCTACAGTGGTCAACCGCAGATCCGCGTCGGCGTGCCGGTGGCTAACCGCAACCGGGTCGAGACCGAAGGCCTGATCGGCTTCTTCGTCAACACCCAGGTGCTGAACGCCCATGTGGACGGGCAACTGCCGTTCGACCGTCTGCTCGACCAGGTCAAGCAATCGGCCATGGCCGCCCAGGCGCATCAGGACCTGCCGTTCGAGCAGTTGATCGAGGCACTGCAACCGGAGCGCAGCCTCAGCCACAGCCCGATCTTCCAGGTCATGTTCAACCATCAGACCGCAGGCGATGCCCAGGGCCGGCAGTTGCACCTGCCGGGCCTGGGCATCGAAGACCTGGTGTGGGAGGGACGCACAGCCCAATTCGACTTGACCTTGGGCACGTATGAAACCGAGCAGGGAATCGCCGCCGAGCTGACCTATGCCACCGACCTGTTCGAGCCGCAGACCATCGAGCGTCTGGTCCGGCACTGGCAGAACCTGCTGCAGGGTATCGTCGACGCGCCGCAGCGACGCATCGGTGAGCTGCCGCTGCTCGACAGCGACCAGCAACGCCTGATGCAACGGCAATGGCACCGAGTGGTGGAGCAGGGGACACAGGCCACCTGCGTCCACCAGCGCATCGCCGAACGGGTCCGCCAGTCCCCCGATGCGCTGGCCCTGACCATCGATGGCCAAACCCTGACCTACCAGCAACTGGACACCCGGGCCAATCAGCTGGCCCACCGCCTGGTCGCCCTGGGCGTGACGCCTGACCAGCCGGTGGGCATCGCGCTGGAGCGCAGCGTCGAAATGATCGTCGGCCTGCTGGCGATCCTCAAGGCCGGCGGTGCCTACGTGCCGTTGGATCCGGCATATCCCGAGGATCGCCTGGCCTACATGATCCAGGACAGCGGCATCCACCTGCTGTTGACCCAGGCCCGGCTGCAGGCTGTGTTGCCCATTCCGGCGACCCTCCAGACCCTGCTGCTGGACCAGCCCGACGTGGCGCTACAGGATGCTCCCGGCACCTGCCCGGCGGTGCCACTGAGTGCCGAACACCTGGCCTACGTGATCTACACCTCCGGCTCCACCGGCAAACCCAAGGGCGTGATGGTGCGCCATGGCGCATTGAGCAACTTCGTCACCAGCATGATTGCCCAACCCGGCCTGACGGCTGGCGACCGCATGCTGTCGCTGACCACGTTCTCCTTCGACATTTTCGGCCTGGAGATCTACGGGCCGCTGTCGGCCGGGGCCAGCGTGGTGCTGACCGGCCAGAACGTGCACCAGGACCCGGAGGCGGTGCTGGCGCTGGTGGGGCAGCACGATGTGACCATGCTGCAAGCCACGCCTTCGAGCTGGCGCATGCTGCTGGACCACGAACAGGCTCCGCGACTGGCGGGGCGCACCTTCCTCTGCGGCGGCGAGGCATTGCCGCTGGAATTGGCGCAGCGGCTGCTGATGCTTTCGCCCAAGGTCTGGAACCTCTACGGCCCGACCGAGACCACCATCTGGTCAGCGGTGCATCCCTTGAGCCATGACAACAGTCGTCCGTTCCTCGGCAAGCCCCTGGACAACACTGCGCTGTACATCGTCGGCAGCGACCTGACGCTCAACCCGCCCGGCGCCCCGGGTGAACTGCTGATCGGTGGCCAAGGCCTGGCCCGTGGCTACTTCCAGCGCCCGGCGTTGACGGCCGAGCGTTTCGTCCCGAACCCATTCTCCACCACTGGCGAGCGGCTGTACCGCACCGGCGACCTGACCCGCTATCGGGCCGAGGGCGTGGTGGAGTACATCGGCCGCATCGACCATCAGGTCAAGATCCGCGGCCTGCGTATCGAGCTGGGGGAAATCGAAGCGGCGCTGCTGGCCCAGGACAGTGTGCGTGAAACCGTGGTGATCGCCCACGAAGGCCCGACCGGCTCGCAACTGGTGGCCTATGTGGTGCCCACCGCCAGTCCGATGCCCGACCCGCAAGGCGAGGCCGCGGCGCGCACCGCCCTCAAGGCCGCGCTCAAGGCGCAATTGCCCGAGTACATGGTTCCGGCGCACCTGGTGTTCCTGGCCCAGCTGCCGTTGACGCCCAACGGCAAGGTCGATCGCAAGGCGCTGCCGGCCCCGGATGTCAGCGAGGTGCAAAGGGCCTACGTGGCGCCCCGCAGCCTTCGCGAGCAACAGGTGGCGCAGATCTGGCAGCAAGTGCTCAAGCTCGAACGGGTAGGGCTGCAAGACAACTTCTTCGAGTTGGGCGGTCACTCGCTGCTGGTCACCCAGGTGGTGTCCCGGGTCCGTCGGGTGCTGGGCATCGAGGTGCCGCTGCGCAGCCTGTTCGAACACGGCACGTTGCAGGATTTCGTCGGCGCCCTCGACGCAGGCCAAGGCCCGCAGGCGCCCGCGCTGGTGCCGGTGCCACGTGACAAGCCGCTGCCGCTGTCGTTTGCCCAGGAGCGCCAATGGTTCCTGTGGAAAATGGACCCCGACAGCACCGCCTACAATATCCCGACCGCCTTGCGCCTGCGCGGTACGCTGGACAAGGACGCCTTGCGTCGCAGCTTCGAAGCGCTGGTGGAGCGTCACGAAAGCCTGCGCACCGCTTTCGTCGAAGACGAGGGGCGCACCTGCCAGGTGATCCGTCCACAGGGCCAGGTCAGTGTCGTCGAGCGGCGCCTGGACGGGGAGGACGAGGCCGCCATCCAGGCGTTCCTCGAACAGCAGACCCAAGGCCCGTTCGACCTCCTGAACGACGCGTTGCTGCGCGTGGCGCTGCTGGCGCTGGGCGAGCAGGAGCATATCCTGGTGCTGACCCTGCATCACATCGTGGCCGACGCCTGGTCGTTGCAGGTGATGGTCGATGACCTGATGAGCCTGTATTCGGCATTCGTCGAGGAGCGGCCCGCGCAATTGCCTCCCTTGGCGGTGCAGTACGCCGACTATGCGATCTGGCAGCGGCAATGGATGGACGCCGGCGAGCGGGAGCGCCAACTGGCCTACTGGACCGAGCAGTTGGGCGGCGAACAGCCGCTGCTGGAGTTGCCCACCGACCATCCGCGTCCGGCGCAGCAAAGCCAGCGTGGCGCGCGTTTGCCGATCGTGATCGATCCTTCGTTGAGCGATGCCCTCAAGGCACTGGCCCGACGGGAAAACGTCACCCTGTTCGTGCTCTTGCTCGGCGCTTTCCAGGCGCTGCTGCAACGCTACAGTGGGCAATCCGACATCCGCGTCGGGGTGCCGATCGCCAACCGCCAGCGGCTGGAGACCGAGCGGTTGATCGGGTTCTTCGTCAACACCCAGGTATTGCGAGCCCGGTTCGACAGCCAACTGACCGGCGCCGAGCTGCTGCAGCAGCTCAAGCAGACCGCCATGGCGGCGCAGATGCATCAGGACCTGCCGTTCGAGCAACTGGTCGATGCCTTGCAGCCGCAGCGCAACCTGAGTCACAGCCCGCTGTTCCAGGCCATGTTCAACCATCGCAACGAAACCGATGCAGCCTTTGCCAATGGATTGCCCGGCCTGGCAGTCGAGCCCCTGGGCTGGGCGCAGCGCACCGCCCAGTTCGATCTGAGCCTGGACACCGTCGACAGCCCGCAAGGCTTGCATGCGGCCCTGACCTACGCCACGGATCTGTTCGAGCCGGCCACCATCGAGCGCATGGGCCAGCACTGGCTCAACCTGTTGCAGAGCCTGGTGCAGGACCTGCATCGCCCTGTGGCGCAATGCACCTTGCTGGGGGCTGACGAGCGTCGGCGGATGCTCGTCGACTGGAACGCGACGGCGGTTCGCTACCCCCTCCACCGCACGGTGCAAGGCCTGATCGAGGAGCAGGTGCGCAACCACCCGGACGCTCCGGCGCTGATTTTCGGCGAACAGCGCCTGAGCTACGGCGAACTCAACGCCCGGGCCAATCGACTGGCTCATCGGCTGGTCGATCACGGCGTCGGCCCGGACGTGCTGGTGGGCATCGCCGTGGAGCGCTCCGTGGAAATGGTCCTGGGACTGTTGGCGATCCTCAAGGCCGGCGGTGCCTACGTTCCTCTGGACCCGGAATATCCGCGGGAGCGCCTGGCCTATATGTTCGAGGACAGTGGCATCGACCTGCTGCTGACCCAGGGCCATTTGCTGGACCTGCTGCCGATCCCGGGCGGCATGTACAGCCTGCTGCTGGACGCGCCTGACGACGGCCTGTATGCCGACCGCGACAGCGATCCGCAGGTCGACGTCCACGGCGAGAACCTGGCGTATGTGATCTATACCTCCGGTTCCACCGGCAAGCCCAAGGGCGCGGGCAACCGGCATTCGGCGCTGGTCAACCGGCTGTGCTGGATGCAGCAGGCCTATGGGCTCGATTCCACGGACAGCGTGTTGCAAAAAACGCCGTTCAGTTTCGATGTGTCGGTGTGGGAGTTCTTCTGGCCGCTGATGACCGGTTCGACCCTGGTGGTGGCCGCGCCGGGGGCACATCGCGACCCGACCCAACTGATCGGGCTGATCACCGCGCACCGCATTACCACGCTGCACTTCGTTCCATCGATGTTACAGGCCTTCGTGCAAGATCCCCACGTAGCCGATTGCACCAGCCTCAAGCGCATCGTCTGCAGTGGTGAAGCGTTGCCGGTGGACGCGCAGCAGCAGGTGTTCGCCAAGCTGCCGAATGCCGGCCTGTACAACCTCTACGGCCCCACTGAGGCGGCCATCGACGTGACACACTGGACCTGTGTCGAGGAGGGTCGCGACAGCGTGCCCATCGGCCAGCCGATCGCCAATCTGGGCACCTATATCCTGGACGACGAACTGGCCCCGGTGCCGGTGGGCGTGATGGGCGAGCTGTACCTGACGGGAGAGGGGCTGGCCCGCGGCTACCATCGCCGCGCCGCGCTGACGGCCGAGCGGTTCGTCACCGGGCCCTTCGGCCAGGGACAACGGCTGTATCGCACCGGTGACCTGGCGCGGTACCGCGCCGATGGCGTGATCGAGTACGCCGGACGCATGGACCACCAGGTGAAGATCCGTGGCCTGCGCATCGAGCTGGGGGAAATCGAAGCGCGCCTGGCCGAGCACGAAGAGGTGCGCGAAACGGTGGTCATCGCTCAGGACGGTACCTTGCTGGTGGCCTACCTGGTGCCCACCCGTGCCGAGCTGCTGGACGCCGACGACGATGCCCGCCAGGCGCTGCAAGCCCGCCTCAGGGATCACCTGGGCCGCGCATTGCCCGACTACATGGTGCCGCAGCGATGGCTGTGGCTGGAAAGGATGCCTGTCAGCCCCAACGGCAAACTGGAGCGCAAGGCACTGCCCCGTGCCGATATCAACGCCAGTCCCAAGGCCTGCATCGCACCGGGCACGGCCCTGGAACAGGCCCTGGCCGACATCTGGCAAAGCGTGCTGGGGGTTGGGCAGGTGGGTATCCACGACAACTTCTTCGAGCTCGGGGGCGATTCCATCATCTCCATCCAGGTGGTCAGCCGGGCTCGCCAGGCGGGCATCCATTTCAGTCCCAAGGACCTGTTCGTCCACCAGACCATCCAGGGCCTGGCCGGCGTGGCGAGCATGGGCGACAGCGGCCCGGTTATCGACCAGGGCCCGGTGACGGGCGATGCGCCGTTGCTGCCGTTCCAGCAACTGTTCTTCGACCTGGACATGGCCGAGCCGCATCACTGGAACCAATCGTTGCTGCTCAAGGGCAGGCGGCCGGTCCACGCCGGGCATCTGGAGCAGGCGCTGCAAGCGCTGGTTGCCCATCACGATGCCTTGCGCCTGGCCTTCGTCCGTGAGGGCGATGGCTGGCTCGCTCGCCATCGCACACTCGCCGAACAGCACGCGGTGTGGCAAGACTCGCCGCTGTTGTGGACCGCAGAGGTGGCCGATGCCCCGGCGCTCGAACAATTGGCCGAACGGGCCCAGCGCAGCCTCGCACTGGACCATGGCACGCTGTTGCGCGGGGTCTTGGCGAACCTGGCCGACGGCAGCCAGCGGCTGCTGCTGGTGATCCATCACCTGGTGGTGGACGGTGTCTCCTGGCGCATTCTGCTGGAAGACCTGCAACAGGCTTATGCCCAACTGCAAGCCGGACAGCCCCCGGCGCTTGCGGCCAAGACCAGCGCCACCCAGGCCTGGGCGCAACGATTGCAGGCCCATGCCGGCAGCGCGGCGCTACAGGCCCAGATGGCTTATTGGCAAGGCCAGTTGGCAGGCGCACGCGCCGACCTGCCTTGTGACCGCCCCCATGGGGACATGCTCAGGTGCCATGCCGCGCAGGTCCAGACACGCCTGGATAAACAGCAGACCCAGCGCCTCTTGCAGCAAGCGCCGGCGGCGTATCGCACCCAGGTCAACGATCTGCTGCTGACGGCCCTGGCCCGGGTAATCGGCCGCTGGACTGGCGAAGACTCCACCCTGATTCAATTGGAGGGGCATGGCCGCGAGGCGTTGTTCGATGACCTGGACCTGAGCCGCAGCGTGGGCTGGTTCACCAGCCTGTTCCCGGTGCGCCTGACGCCAGCGGCCACTGCGGCGGACTCCATCAAGACCATCAAGGAGCAGTTGCGGGCGATCCCCGACAAGGGGCTCGGATTCGGTGTGCTGCGCTACCTGGGCGACGAGCAGACGCGTCGCACCCTGGCGGCCCTGCCCATGCCTCGCATCACGTTCAACTACCTGGGCCAGTTCGACAGCGGCTTTACCGACGATGCCGACGGCTTGTTTGTCCCGGCCAGTGAATCGGCCGGTGCGCCCCAGAGTCCCCTGGCGCCGCTGGACAACTGGCTGACGCTCAACGGCAGTGTCTATGCCGGTGAACTGAGCATCGACTGGGCGTTCAGCACACAGATGTTCGACCCGGCCACCGTCCAGGCCCTGGCCCTGGACTACGGCCGGGAATTGCTGGCGCTGATCGAGCATTGCTGCCAGGCGCAGCACCAGGGCTTCACGCCTTCGGACTTCCCCCTGGCCGGCCTGACCCAGGCCCAGCTGGATGCCCTGGCCGTGGCGCCCGGGCAGGTCGAAGACATCTACCCGTTGTCGCCCATGCAGCAGGGCATGCTGTTCCATACCCTCTACGAGCAGCAGGCGGGCAACTACATCAATCAACTGCGCGTGGACGTCGAGGGGCTGCAGGTCGAGCGCTTCCGCCAGGCCTGGCAGGCCGCCATGGATGCCCATGAAGTGCTGCGCAGCAGTTTCGTCTGGGAGGGCGATTTCAAGCGGGCCCTGCAGGTGGTGCACAAACGGGTGGAGGTTGAATTCCTGTTCCACGACGGGCATGCCAACCCCGGGCTGTCCCGGGACCTGGACGCTCTCGCCCTGGCCCAGCGCCAGCAAGGCTTCGCGCTGGACGCCGCGCCGTTGCTGCGCTTGGCCGTGGTGCGGGTGGCGCAGGATCGCTATCACCTGATCTACACCAGCCATCACATCCTGATGGACGGCTGGAGCAATTCGCAGTTGCTCGGTGAAGTGCTGCAGCGCTACAGCGGCCAGGCACCGGCGCGACCGGCTGGACGCTACCGTGACTACATCGACTGGTTGTCGGCCCAGGATCCCCAGGCCAGCGAGCGGTTCTGGCGCGCACAATTGGCCGAGCTGGACGAGCCGACACACCTGGCAGGGGCCTTTGCCCGGGACTCGCGCAGTGAGGCAGTCACCGGCCACGGCGAGTACGAGCAGTGGCTCGATGAGCGCGCCACGGCGCGGCTGCATGCCTTTGCCCGAGAGCAGAAGGTGACAGTCAACACCCTGGTGCAAGCGGCCTGGCAGTTGTTGCTGCAACGCTGCACCGGACAATCGGCGGTGGCCTTCGGCGCCACGGTGGCCGGACGCCCCGCGTCCATTGCCGGCGTGGAGCAGCAGATCGGCCTGTTCATCAACACCTTGCCGGTGATCGGCAGCCCCCGGGCGGAGCACAGGGTCGGCCAATGGTTGCAGGAGGTCCAGGGGCGAAACCTGAGCCTGCGCGAGCATGAGCACACGCCCCTGTTCGACATCCAGCGCTGGGCCGGGCAGGGCGGCGCGGCACTGTTCGACACCTTGCTGGTGTTCGAGAACTATCCGGTTTCCCAGGCGTTGCAAGCGGGCGCGCCGGCCACGTTGCGTTTCGGCGAGGTGGCCAATCACGAACAGACCAACTACCCGCTGACCCTGGCAGTGAACCTGGGCGAGACGCTGTCGTTGCTGCTGAGTTACAGCCGCGACAGTTTCGCCCCGGGAGACGTTGCCCGCATCGGCCAGCACCTGGCGCACCTGCTGGAGCAGATCGCTCTGGGTGGCGAGCGCACGGTGGGGCAATTGTCACTGCTCGATGCCGGACAGCTGGCGGTTCAGCAGGGCTGGAACGCCACCGCCATCGAGTACCCCCTCGACCACAGCGTCCATCGCCTGATCGAAGCGCAGGTGCGGAGGACCCCTGACGCCTGCGCGCTGGTCTTCGGCCAGCAACGGCTCAGCTATGCGTTGCTCAATGCCCAGGCCAACCGCCTGGCTCATCTGCTGATGGAGCACGGTGTCGGTCCGGATGTGCTGGTGGGCATCGCCGTGGAGCGTTCGGTGGAAATGGTGGTGGGCCTGCTGGCGATCCTCAAGGCCGGCGGTGCCTATGTCCCGCTGGACCCGGAATATCCACAGGATCGCCTGGCCTACATGTTCGAAGACAGCGGCATTGGCTTGCTGCTGACCCAGGGGCATCTGCTTGACCAGTTGCCCGTGCCGACGGGCCTGCGCAGCCTGGTGCTGGACCAGCCGGGCGACTGGCTGGCGGGGCGCAGCGATGCCAACCCCGCGGTCGAACTGCAGGGCGAAAACCTCGCTTATGTGATCTATACCTCCGGTTCCACCGGCAAGCCCAAGGGCGCCGGCAACCGTCATTCGGCCCTGGTCAACCGCTTGTGCTGGATGCAGGACGCCTACCGGCTGGAGGCGAGCGACAGCGTGCTGCAAAAGACGCCGTTCAGTTTCGACGTCTCGGTCTGGGAGTTTTTCTGGCCCTTGCTGGCCGGCTCCACATTGGTGATGGCGCCTGCGGGGGCTCATCGCGATCCGGAGCAATTGATCGAGCTGATCACCACCCATCGGATCACCACGTTGCACTTTGTCCCCTCGATGTTGCAGGTGTTCATGCAGGATCCGGCGGTCAGTCGTTGCCAGAGCCTCAAGCGCATCATCTGCAGCGGCGAAGCGCTGCCGGTGGATGCCCAGTTGCAGGTCTTCGCCAAGCTGCCAGGGGCCGGTCTCTACAACCTGTACGGCCCCACCGAGGCCGCCATCGACGTGACCCACTGGACCTGCGTCGATGAAGGTCGCGATGCGGTGCCGATCGGCCAGCCCATCGCCAACCTGGGCACGTTCATCCTCGACCACAACCTGTCGCCATTGCCGGTGGGGGTGACGGGCGAATTGTACCTGGGCGGCGAAGGCCTGGCCCGCGGTTACCATCGTCGTCCGTCGCTGACGGCCGAGCGATTCGTCACCAGCCCGTTCGGCGACGGTGCGCGCCTGTACCGGACCGGCGACCTGGCGCGCTACCGTGCCGATGGTGTCATCGAGTACGCCGGGCGCATGGACCACCAGGTGAAAATCCGTGGCCTGCGCATCGAGCTGGGTGAAATCGAAGCGCGCCTGGCCGAGCACGACGAGGTCCGCGAAAGCGTGGTCATCGCTCAGGACGGCACGGTGCTGGTGGGCTATGTGGTGCCGCAGTCGCCAGCGTGGCTGGGCGGCGACGGCACTAGCAGCCAGGGGCTGGAGCAGGCGTTGAAGGCCCACTTGAGCCAGCACCTGCCCGACTACATGGTTCCACAGCACTGGTCCGTGCTGGAGCGCATGCCGGTCAGCCCTAACGGCAAGCTTGAGCGCAAGGCCCTGCCACGCTTCGATGCCAGCCAGGCGCAGCAAGGCTTCGCGATGCCCGAGGGCGAACTGGAGCAACGGATCGCCGCTGTCTGGCAAGAAGTGCTGGAAGTGGAGCAGGTCGGGCGCAACGACCATTTCTTCGAGCGCGGCGGCCACTCCCTGCTGGCGACCCAGGCCGTTTCCCGTCTGCGCAGGTTGACCCGTTATCCGCTGAGCCTGCGTGATCTGTTCAACCATCCACAGCTCAAGGCATTGGCGACGCTCATGGCAGGCCATGGGGAGGGGCCGGTGCGGGAGGGGGACTCTGGCGGGGTACGGCTCGTGGCCCATGGGCCGCGGCGCTCGGCACCGCTGTCGCTGGTGCAGCGACGCTTGTGGATCGCGGAACAGTTGTCCGGCGGCACCTCCGCGTATGGCATGCCCATGGCGCTGCGCCTGTGCGGCGAATTGTCGGTGGAGCGCCTGCTAGGCAGCTTTGCTGAGGTGATCCGCCGCCACGATGTGCTGCGCACCGCGTACACCCAGGATGACGAAGGCGACCCGGTGGCGCTGATTGCCGATGAGGTCCGGCTGGACTTCCCGGTGATCGATCTGTCCGGTCTCTCGCCCAGCGCCCAACGCGAGCGGGTGGCCCAGGCGACCCTGGAAAATGCCCGTACGCCGATCGATCTGGAGCAGGCGCCGCTGTTGCGCGGGCGGATCCTGCACCTGGGACCGACCGAGCATGTGCTGCTCTACGCCATGCATCACATCATCTCCGATGGCTGGTCCATGGGGCTTTTGATCAACGAACTGGTGCAGGCCTACGAGGCATCCGCCAAGGGCGAGCCGCTGTCGCTGCCACCCCTGGAGGTCCAGTACCAGGACTTCGCGTTGTGGCAGCAGGCACTGGAAGAGCAAGGGGTGTTGGCGCGTCAGGCCGAGTACTGGAAACAGCGGCTTCGCGGCTACGAGGGACGCCTGGACTTGCCGCTGGACAACCCCCGCGGCCAGACCGCTTCCTATGACGGCGATGCGTTGCAGTTCCAGCTGTCCGCAGCGTTGACCGAGGCCTTGCGCCGGCTGTCCAGCAGCGCTGGCGTCACGCTGTACAGCACCTTGCTGGCGTCGTTCCAGGTATTGCTGCACCGAGTCTGCGCGGCACAAGACGTGGTGATCGGGGCGGACGTGGCCGGACGCGAGCGACCGGAGCTGGAGCGCTTGATTGGCTTCTTCGTCAACGTATTGCCCCTGCGTTCGCGCCTTGACGCCCAAGCCACGTTCTCGCGGTTCCTGGGGCAGACCCAGGACGACCTGCTGGGCGCACTGGAGCACCAGGACCTGCCGTTCGACCAGATCGTCGACGTGTCGGGCGTGCCTCGCCACAAGGGCATGAACCCGCTGCTGCAGGTGCTGTTCGTGATGAACAACGTCCCGGTGCGTACCCGTTCCATGGCCGGCCTGAACGTGGAGTTCCTGCCGGCGCTGCAGACCCATTCTAAATTCGACATGGCGCTGTTCGTTGACGAAGAAGAAGGGCAATTGCGCGGTAATTGGCAATTCGCCACAACCTTGTTCGGACACGAGCGCATCCAGTACCTGACCCAGGCCTGGACAGCCCTGTTGGAACAGATCGTCGCTGATCAGGACATTCAATTGGGAGCTATCAGCATGCCAGTCGACAACTTGGCGGCAGCCGTCACGCCTGCCACCGTCCCGGGGCCCAAGGCCGATAAACTGGGCAAGTTCCTCAAGCGTTCCGTGACGCCGCTGGCCAAGGCCCGCCCTGCACGGGTGCGTGAATCGCTGGTGGCGGCGCCCCAGCGATTCCCGTTGATGCTGGAGCCGGGCGAGCCTCACCTGGATGTCATCGAGTGGATCCAGCAGAACCGGCCGTTGATCGAGCAGAAGCTGGCCGAGCACGCCGGCATTCTCTTCCGCGGTTTCGAGCTGGACGGCATCCAGGGCTTCGAGGCGTTCGCTGAAGCCATACAGCCGGGGCTTTATGGTCAGTACGGCGACCTGCCCAAGAAGGAAGGCGGCAAGAACACCTACCGCTCCACGCCGTACCCGGAGCGCAAGATGATCCTGTTCCATAACGAGAGCTCCCATCAGGACCGCTGGCCACGCAAGCAGATGTTCTATTGCGAACAGGCCGCGCCGGTAGGAGGCGCGACCCCGGTGGTGGACTGCCGGTTGATGTACGAACGGCTGCCGGCGGACATCCGCCAGAAGTTCGAGGACAAGGGGCTGCTCTACGTGCGCACCTTCACCGACAAGCTCGACGTGTCGTGGCAGCACTTCTTCAAGACCGAAGACCGCAGCGAAGTCGAGGCCCGCTGCCGGGCCGGCGGCATCCAGTGGCGCTGGCTCGACAACGACGAGTTGCAGACCCGCACACCGGGGCCCGCGATCATCACGCACCCGATCACCGGTGAGAAGTCGTTCTTCAACCAGGTGCAGTTGCACCACATCTACTGGCTGGACCCGGACGTGAGGGAGGACCTGCTGTCGATGTTCGGCCTGGAACGGATGCCCCGGCATGTCTACTACGGCGACGGCACCCCGATCGAAGACGAGGTGATGCAGCGCATCGGCCAGCTGTACGAAGCCTGCGCGGTGCGTTTCGACTGGCGCAAAGGCGATGTGATCCTGCTGGACAACATGCTGGTGGCCCACGCCCGGGATCCGTTCGAAGGCCCCCGCAAGATCGTGGTTGCCATGGGCGACATGTACGACCACAGCAGCCTGGAGCGTCCGTCGGTCGCCGGGCAAACCGCCCTGGGCGAACTCAATACCGAGGAAGTCGGAGCATGAACGAGGTCACGATGGACGCGCAGGATCCGGGTTTCGCCCTGGCGCCCGAACAACAGCGGGTACTGGAGCAGTTGCCGAACACGGCGACCTGTGGCGAGGCCATGCGCTGGCTGACGGTGCTCATCGATGGCGAGCTCGATCCACAGCGCCTGCAGCTCGCGCTCGATACGTTACTGGCGCAGCAGCCGATGCTGCTGGCGCGCCTGGTCAAGGTCGCCGGCTTCCACGGTCTGCGTCAGGTCGCCAGCGGTGCCGGGCGCTTCCCGCTCACGGTACGGACGGGTGAGCAAGGGGTCGAGCAAGTCCAGGCACAGATCGAGGAATCAATGGGCCGCGCCTTCGTGGCCGGCGAATCGGAAAGCGTCCAGGCGGCGCTCTATCGCCTGGCGCCGCAGCAATGGCAACTGGTGCTGGGCATCGCCCGCTACGGTGCCGATGCGCAATCCCTGCGCTTGCTGCTCGAGCACCTCCAGCAGGCATACGCTGCGGCTTCGGCACCGGAAGATGGAGCGCCGGGCGACGAAACGCCGGGTGAGTTCGCCCAGTACCTGGAATGGCGCAGCGAAGTGGTGCTCGATGAAGATGCCGCCAGCGCGCGAGCCTACTGGCAGCAACACCTGCAAGGCGTGCAGGCGGACATCGCCACGCCTTGGCTGGCCGATCGGGGCGCCAGTGGCGAGACGGGTGTCGCCGACGCGCGCCTGTCCCTGACCTTGACGCCTGCCCAAGGGGATGCCTTGCAAAGGCTGGCCGAACAGCTCGGTCAGCCCCTCGCCACGTTGCTGCAAGGTGCGTGGTGGCTGCTGCTGGGCCGTCTGGGCGGGCTCGAGCAGACGCTGGTGGGTGTGCGTCACGACAGCCGCGAGGATTACGATTACTTCGCCAACGCCGTGGGGGTGTTCGAAAAAAACTTGCCCCTGTGCGTTTCGTTGCCGGCCACCCAGCCGTTCAACGAGTGGTTGGCGGCGCTGGCGGTGCGCCTCGAAGAACACCGAACCTGGCAGGAATACTGGGCGCCGGAACTGACCCCCGAGGCGGCGCGCCCGGCCTATGGCTTTACGGCAGGGCAGGCGCCGACTGCCGGCCACGCCGGCGTCCTGGCCTGGGTCGTGTCGCAAAGCGCCGGTGTGCAGGCCGATGGGTTCGAGCTGCTGTTGCAGGTTCGATTGCAGGATGATCGGCGGCTAGCCTCGATCGACCTGTGTTATGCCCGTTCGCGTTATGCCCCTGCCTCGGCCACAGCCCTGTTGGAGCAGTACGGCGTGCTGCTGGCCTCGATCCTCGCAACGCCGCAAAGCCCATTGGCGCGGCTCAGCCTGCTGGGACACGTCGAGGAGCAGCGCCTGCTGGCGATCAACCCGGCGATGCAGGCATTGCCGGACAACCGTTACCTGCCGCAGCGCATCGCCGACCTGGCCGTTGCAACGCCCCATGCCATGGCCTTGACCGACGCCCACGAGCAATTGAGCTACGAACAGCTGCATGCCCGGGTCGAGCGCTTGGCGGGAGGGCTCAAGGCGCGTGGGCTGGGGGACGGTTCGATGGTCGCCCTGGCATTGCCGCGCTCGGTCGACCTGGTGATTGCGATGCTGGCGGCCTGGCGCGTGGGGGCGGCCTACCTGCCCCTGGATGCGCAGTGGCCCCAGGCGCGCCAGGCATTGATGCTGGAACAGGCCGGCGCGACGCTGTTACTGACCGACGCGGCGCATCTGTCGGCCTGGCAGGAGGCGCCGCACACGGTACTGACCGTGGCTGAACTCGGTCAGTCGAGCGCGCCATTGGCCGGGCTCGCCACCCGGGGCAACGATGTCGCATACGTATTGTTCACATCCGGCTCCACCGGCGTGCCCAAAGGCGTGGTGATCGAGCATCGACAGTTGCTCAACTACACCGCCCAGGCCAGCCAGGCGCTGGGACTGGAGCAGTGCAGGCACGTGGGTTTGAGCTCCACCGTGGCGGCGGACCTGGGCAACACGGCCCTGTTTGGCGCGTTGTTCAACGGGGCGGCCTTGCATGTAGCCAGTGATGAGCAGATGCAGGACGGCGTGTTGTTCGCCGAGTACCTGCAGCGACACGCGATCGACTGCCTGAAGATCGTACCGTCGCATCTGGCGGCGCTGCTCGACACTGAGCGGGCGACGCTGCCGCGAACGTTGATTCTCGGGGGGGAACCGATTGCCGCTCCGTTGATCGAGCGCATTGCGCGGGTGCGCGGCGATTGCCGGGTGTTCAACCACTATGGGCCGACCGAGGCTACCGTTGGCGTGATGATCCATCCGTTGACCCTGGACGGTGGCGCCGACGATTGCTCGGCCCTCAGCCAGGTGCTGGGCAATAACCGGGTCTACGTGCTGGACGCCGACCTGCGCCTGGCGCCGGTGGGCATGCTGGGTGAGTTGTATCTGGGCGGCGCGCAGCTGTGCCGGGGCTATCTGGATGCCGAAGCCGATGGGCAAGCGTTCATCCAGAGTCCTTTCGATCCGGCGCAGCGGTTGTATCGCACCGGCGACCTGGCGCGTTACCGCGCGGACGGTGCGATCCAGTTGCATGGTCGGCGCGATCAGCAGGTCAAGGTGCGCGGGTTCCGTATCGAACTGGCGGAAATCGAGGCCGAGCTGCTGCACCTGCCAGGGGTGGCTGAAGCACTGGTGCTGCCGGCAGCGTCGGGCGAACAGGGACTGCTGGCCTTCGTCGTGGCGCAGCCGGGGCAATCGGTGGGCTTGCTGGACGCCGCGCGTAGCGGGCTGAGCGCTCGCCTGCCCAGTGTGATGGTGCCAGCGCACCTGCAACTGATCGAACAATTCCCACGGTTGGCCAACGGCAAGATTGATCGCAAGGCGCTGCAACAGCTGGCCGGCGCGGCGGCGAATAGCCAGGACGCCGCGCCGCGCGATGGACTGGAGCAGTTGCTTGCCACGCGTATGGCGCAGTTGCTGGGGCTGGAGCGAATCGGCATCGACCGCGACTTCTTCGCCGCAGGGGGGCATTCGTTGCTGGTGATCAAGTTGGTGGCCGGTATCCGCAAGCTGCTGCAGTGCGAGATCCATCCAGGGCTGGTCTTCGATCATCCGACGGTGGCGTCCCTGGCGTCGGCCTTGAAGGCGGTGGAAAGCAGCCCGGGGCAACTGGAAAAAATGGCCCAGGTGCGTTTGCGCATGGATGCGATGAGCCCCGAGGAAAAGGCCCGCTTGACCGAACAGGCGCGGCAGCAGCAAGCCGCCAGGGTCGCCCAGGGCAACTGACCCGGCGGCAGACCTGAGCCCGGGCTCATCACGTCGGCCCCAGGCTCTGCGCGGGAATGCCTCGCCGGGCGCCCAGCGTTCGGCGGTTGAAGGGAAAAAGGGACGTCCCTTGCTGTGAACCCGCCGCTAGCGCGGGAGCGATCATGGATAAGCAGGAACGAAGGCCGTCGCTTGACTGCGACGGCCTTTTTTTAAACTTTGTTACGTGAATGATAAATAAACTCATTCCGGTTTTTTGCAGATGCTTCGTCTTACTAAGGTGTGTAGGCAAATCGGGTCGGGCAGGGCAGCCCGGACAGCGGATTTGTCCAGCAAGAAAATTGCCGTCATCCAGCCGCATGACCGCGCCCGGGGAGGGGCCGGTCAGCGCGCACTGATGCATTGCCAGGGGCAATCGTCAGGGCGGGTTCACCAGTGCTGGCGGACGGCGGGCCATTCGGCCCCATGGACCTTTCACTTCTACCAATAATAGAGAGCACGATGTCATCCATTCATGAGTTGAAACCTCTGTTCAAGGCACTCGTCATGTCCCGCGGCCTGCGCTCGCGTGGCGTGTTGACCGGTCTGGGGCTGGCCTGCGCATTGCCCTTCAGCGCTCAGGTGATGGCGCAGGACGTCAGCATCGACATCCCTGCGCAACCGTTGCCCAAGGCCTTGCAGGCGTTCGGTCAGCAGACCAACCAGCAGGTGATCTACAACGCTGACGACCTGGCCGGCCTGAAGAGCAACCGCGTCAGCGGCAAGATGAGTCCCCAGGCCGCCATCGCCGAACTGCTCAAGGGCACCGGCGTAAGCTACAGCCTGGAGGGCAACACGCTGATGCTGGTGCGGGGTTCCGCGGCGGGAGGCCTGGAGCTGGGCGCCACCACCGTCAAGGCCACGGCACCGGACGCGACGACCGAAGGCAGCAACTCATACACCAGCAACGCCGTGACCATCGGCAAGGGCACCCACACCCTCAAGGAAATCCCCCAGTCGATCACCGTCATGACGCGCAAGCAGATGGATGACCAGAACCTGGTGGACCTCAAGGACGCGGTCAACCAGACCACCGGTATCGTCGGCCTGCAGGGCGTCGGCCAAGGCATGATCCTGTCGTCGCGCGGCTTCCAGATCGACGACTGGCAATACGACGGCGTGCCGATCCCGCGCAACACCTACTCCCTGGGCAACTGGGCGACCCAGGACCTGATCTTCTTCGATCGCCTGGAAATCATGCGTGGCGCCTCCGGCCTGCTGCAAGGCACGGGCAGCCCCGGCGGTGCCGTCAACCTGGTGCGCAAGCGAGGCCAGAGCGCCCCGACCGTGACCCTGACCGGCAAGGCCGGCTCCTGGGACCACTACGGCCTGCAACTGGACGCCGGCGGCCCGCTGAACGAAGCCGGCAACATCCGCGGCCGCATCGTCGCCGACGAAGACCAGAGCAATTCCTTCGTTGACCATGCGTGGAACAAGACCCACTCGCTGTACGGCGCGCTGGACATCGACCTGAGCGAGGCCACCACCCTGGGTCTGGCGGTCAGCCGGTCCGAAGGCGAGTCCCGGGGCAACATCCGCGGCCTGCCACGCTACGTCGACGGCTCGATGCCGGACGTTTCGCGTTCGACCTATACCGGCGCGCGCTGGAACCGTTCCGACATCGACGTCACCACGGTCTATGCCGATCTGGAACACCGCTTCAACGAGGACTGGGGCTTCAAGGTGGGCGCGGTGCACATGACCGAGGATAACCAGGCGAAAAACCAGCGGACGCAAAATGGCAACGTGGGCCTTAACCTGGATGGCACCGGTGTGCAATATGCCGACTTCGTGACTGACTTCCAGTCCACCAAGGTCGGCCTGGACATGAACCTGTCCGGCAAGTTCGAAGCCTTGTCGATGCAGCAGGAAGTCATGCTGGGTAGTAACTACTCCCAACTGGAGACCGATGACAAATACGCTCGTACGTTCAACAGCAGCAGCGACAACATCTTCGATCTCGACAACAACCGGCCGGATATCAGCTATGACAGCCTGGTCAACGCTTCGAACGGGCGGGGGACCCTCAGTAAATACGATATCCGCCAGAAGGGTGTGTATGGCACCTGGCGCGTCAAGCCGGTGGACGATCTGACGCTGGTACTGGGCTCTCGTGTCAGTTGGTATGACTACAGCTACAAGTCCAAGACCCAGAACTCGAGCGGCATCACCACGAATACCCCTAGCACTGGAACCGAGACCGGAGAGGTCACGCCCTATGCCGGTGTCATTTATGACCTGAGCCGTGAATGGGCGGTGTATGCCAGCTACACCGATGTCTTCCAGCCGCAGACCAACCTCGACCCCAACGGTTCGGTGCTCAAGCCTATCATCGGTACCAACTACGAGGTCGGCCTCAAGGGTGAGCTGATGGACGGCCGGGTCAATACGTCCCTGGCGGTGTTCCGTTACGACCAGGAAAACCGTGCGATTCCCATCGCCGGCTGTACGGGTGTGAATTGCTCCTCGGCCGCAGGGGAAGTGCGTAGCCAGGGCATCGACGCCGAAATCAGTGGTGAAGTGACGGAGAACCTCCAACTGTTCGCAGGCTACACCTACAACACGACCAAGTACCTGGAAGAGCCCGGCAAAGAGGGCAAGGTCTTCAGCACCTGGACGCCGAAACACATGTTGCGCGCATGGGGCAACTACCGGTTCACCGGCGACTGGAGTCGTCTGAGCACCGGGCTGGGCTTTACTACCCAAAGCCATACCCTGGTCTACGACTATGACCGTGAGATCCCAGGCTACACCGTATGGAATGCCCGCGTTGGCTACCAACTGACGCCGGAGATCGATCTGGCGGTCAACTTCAATAACCTGTTCGACAAGACGTACATTGCGCCCGGTTACAACCAGCTTAATGGCAACAACAACTTTGGCGATCCACGTAACATGATGTTCACCGTGAAATACACCCCGCAGTTCTGATCCCCGCGTCAATCATAAAAAACCGACCCGCCTTGTGCGGGTCGGTTTTTTATTGGGTTGCGTTCCAGCTACTTTGCAAAAAAACGAAAACCTGTGGCGAGGGCGCCAACTCCCTTGCCACAGGTTTATCGTTTGTTCTTCGGTGTGGCGCTACTGCGTTTGCGCCGCGCTGCCCAGAAATGCTTCCACCAGCGAATCGAGCAAGCCATCGTCGAAGATCATGCTGCGATGGCGTAAAGGCGAGTGCACCGAGCATTGCAGCTCCCCCGTCACGCTGTGGGCCTGGATCAAGGTTTCGCAGAACGCCAGTTCCTGCGCTGTCTTCTCCGTTTGTGTCCACCAGCAGCTGGGGCGAACCCGTACCGGCTTGAAGGTGAACCCGTCGAAGGCTTCCAGCAATCGGTCATGCACCGAGAACGCCTGGGCGTTCATGACCTCCTCCTTGACGCTTTGCACCACCGACAACAGGTCGCTGCGGCCTGGTTCGATCTGGCTGGCGGCCCAGTCATGGAAGGCCTTGACCGAGCTCTCGGGGTGTTCGCGCCGATAAGCCGCGGTGCGTTCCGTGAGGGTGGGGAACAGCAGGTCGAAATATTCGATGGCTTCCACCAGGTCCTGGGAAGCCAGGTCGGTTTTTTCTTGGCCGGGCACATGCCGACGACGGGGCAACGTCTCCGGGTACAAGTGTTCAGGGATCGTGCTGTCCACCAGGCCCAGGAAACCGACGGTATGGCCCTGGCTTTCCAGCGTCGCGGCGATGTCCAGGGCAATCGTGCCGCCCAGGGACCAGCCCATCAGGTAGTACGGGCCTTGGGGCTGGGCCTTGACGATTTCCCGGCTGTAGTCGGCAATCATCTCGTCCCAGGCTTCGGGACCGACATGGGGTTCGCTGAAGCCGCGGTGCATGACGCCGAAGGTGCGCGCCCGATTCTGCAGTTTGCGCGCCAGGGGTTGGTAGCAGAACACGATGCCTCCGCTGGGGTGCAGGCAAAACAACTGCGGGGCGCTAGCGGGGGCCTGGTTCAAGGTCACCAGGCATTGAGCCTGTTCCCGATGCTTCTGCGAGATGAACAGGGCCAGTTCGGCGATGGTCGGGTTGCTCAGCAGTTCCTGCAGGCGCACCGTGATGTCCAGGCGCGCCTTGAGGCTGGCGATCAGCTCGATCGCCAGGATCGAATGCCCGCCCAGTTCGAAGAAACTGTCGTCGATGCCCACGCGCTCGACCCTGAGGGACTGTTGCCATAGCTGCGCCAGGGCTTGTTCCAACTGGGTGCGAGGCGCCACGTAGCGCGCATGCAGGAGGCTGGCGTCGGGCTCCGGCAAGGCCTTGCGGTCGAGCTTGCCGTTGGCGTTTAGAGGGAACCGGTCGATGAACAGCAGGTGGCTGGGCACCATGTAGTCCGGCAGGTGCGCCTTGAGTTCGGCCAGCAGGCTTTCGCGCAGCTCGTTGCCGGAGGGTGGCGTGGCGATGACGTAGGCCACCAGTTGCAGGCCACCCGGACCATCATGGGTCAGCACGACACAATCCTGCACGGGTGGCAGCCCTTGCAGGCGCGCCTGGATTTCCCCCAGTTCAATGCGGAAACCGCGAATCTTGACCTGGTGATCCAGGCGTCCGATGTACTCTATGCTGCCGTCGGCACGGTAGCGGGCCAGGTCGCCGGTGCGGTACAGGCGTCCGCCCGGCAGCGGGTCGAACGGATCGGGAATGAAGCGGCTGGCGGTCAGGTCGGCGCGCCGGTGATAACCCCGGGCCAGGCCGGCCCGGCCGACGTACAGCTCACCGGTGCAGCCCTTGGGCACCGGGTTCAGGTGCGCATCGAGCAAGTACCAGGACAGATCGACGATGGGCTCGCCGATAGGGCTCGCGGCCTCGCTGTCCAGATCTTGCAACGACAGCGGTCGCCAGGTGACATGGACCGTGGTTTCCGTGATGCCATACATGTTGATCAGCTGTGGCGTGCGGTCCCCGAAGCGTTCGAACCAGGGGCGCAAGCTCTGCACATCGATGGCTTCACCGCCGAAGATCACCTGCCGCAGATGCTGGTCAAGGGGCTGCCGTGACGCACAGGCGACCTGCGACAACGACTTGAACGCCGACGGCGTCTGGTTCAGCACGGTGACACGTTCGTGGCACAACAGGGCATGAAAATCTTCCGGCGAACGGCTCACGACGTGGGGCACGATGACCAGCCGGCCGCCATGCAGCAGCGCGCCGAAGATCTCCCACACGGAAAAGTCGAAGGCGTAGGAGTGGAACAGGCACCACACGTCCCGGTGGCCGAAGCTGAACCAGCGGTCCGTGGCCTGGAACAGACGGGTGACGTTGTGATGCGCCAGCAACGCCCCTTTGGGCTTGCCCGTGGAACCCGAGGTGTAGATCACATAGGCCAGGTTGTCCGGGTGCAGGGGCACTTGTGGATTGTGCTCGGGACCGGTGTCATCGGCCTCGTCCGGATCCAGCGACAGGCAGACCGTGCCGGCGGGCAATGCCAGGGCGTCGCGCAGAGGGGCCTGGATCAGGACCTGCGTGACGCCGCTGTCCTGGATCATGTAGGCCAGGCGGTCGGCCGGGTACGCCGGGTCCAGCGGCACGTAGGCGCCGCCGGCCTTGAGAATCGCCAGCAGGCCGATGATCATCTGCGGCGTACGCTGCGCAGCGATCCCCACCAGCACATCGGGCCCCACGCCTTCGGCGATCAGCCGATGGGCCAAGCGGTTGGCCTGCCGGTTGAGGTCGGCATAGCTCAGGTGTTGCCCTTCGAAGGTCAGGGCAATCGCGTCGCCCGTGGTGGCCGCGTGGCTTTCGATCACGTGGTGCAGGCATCGCTCGCGGGGCAGTTGGGTCGGTTGCCGGTTCCAGTCATCCAGGGTCTGGTGGCGCTCCCGGGAACTCAGCAGTTGCAGTTCGCCCAATGCACATTGCGGGGTGTCGATCAGGCCCTGCAACAGGTTTTGCCAATGCTCGGCCATGCGCTCGATGGTCGCCGTCCGGTAGAGATCACGGCTGTACTCAAACGTCGCCAGCAATTGCTGCGGTGAATAATCGACATCCAGCGACAAGTCGAATTTGGCCTGACTGTCGCCAGTGGGCAGAAATTCCAGTGCCAGTCCATCCTGGATCGTCATCGATGTCGTGGGCGCGCCGGTGCGCCAGTTGAACAGGACCTGGAACAGCGGGTTGGAACCCTGTGCGCCGGGGCGTTGCAATTGGTCGAGGATCAGTTCCAGCGGGTAGTCGGCATGTTCAAGCGCTGCCAGGGATTGCACGCGCAGGTCGCGAAGAAAATCCAACGCGGTGCGCGTCGAATCGAGCTGCGCCCGATAGACTTGGCTGCTGACGAAAAACCCCACCAGCTCCTGGCTTTCAGGGCTGTTGCGGTTGGCGTTGGGGACGCCGACGGTGAAATCGCTCTGGTTGGCGTACCGGCCCAGCAACAGTTGCCACGCGCCTAGCGCCACCACGAACGGCGTAAGCCCCTGGCGTCGGCAAAACGTCTCCAGGGCCTGGGCCAGGGCCGGTGCAAGTGTCACCAGGACGCGTCCGGCCATGTGCTGCTGGCTCGCGGCGCGAGCGAAATCCTGAGGCAGTTCCAGAACGGGTAGGTCATGGCCCAGGCACTGGCGCCAGTAGTCGCCGCTGCGCTGGCAGGCCGTGCTCTGCAGGTATTCGCCTCGTTGGTGGGCTGCGTAGTCGGCGTATTGCAGGGGCAAGGCCGGCAACGGTGAAGCGTCGCCGAGTAGGGCGCGGGCGTAGGCCTGGGTCAGGTCCTGCATGAGAATCGTGTTGGACCAGGCGTCGGAGACGATGTGATGCATGTTCAGCAGCAGCACGTGTTCATCGCTGTCCAGCCTGAGCAGCGTTGCTCGCATCAGCGGTGCCTGGCTGAGATCGAAGGGGCGCCTGGCGTGCTGTTCGATGCGCCGTGCGAGCTCGATGGTCCGTGCCTGGTGGTCGAGCGCGCCAAGGTCATCGCGCTGCAGGACCAGCCTGGCGTTGCGCTCGACCACCTGGGCCGCCGCGCCATCGATTTCAGTGATCGCGGTGCGCAGGATGTCGTGTCGGTCTATGACGCGGTTGAGCGCCTGCTCCAGGGCGTCGGCATCGAGCTCGCCCGTCAGGCGCAGGGCCCGTGGCAAGTTGTAGGCCGAACGCGTCGGGTCACGCTGTTGCTCCAGCCACAAGCGTTGCTGGGCGAAGGACAAGGGGGCGCGGTCCAGCCGGTCGCGGCCGGGCCCGTCGGGCATGCTGCCTTCGGCCTCTTCGAGCAGTAGCGTCAGCAGGTCATCATCTAGCAGTTCGTTCATGGTGTTCTCGCGGTAAACAGCATTGCGTCGGGTCGGTTCAGGCAAAGGCCTGCGGGGCTTTTTCACTGATGACCCGACCGGCCTGCATCCGGACCAGTTGGTCGGCGATATCGAAATAACGGTCATCGTGGGAAATGACGATGATGGTCTTGCCCAGCGCTTTGAGTTCCGGCAGCAGCTGCGTATAGAAAATCCGGCGGAACACCGGGTCCTGGTCGGCGGCCCATTCGTCGAAGACCAGCACCGGGCGGCCTTCCAGCCAGGCGTTGAGCAGGGCCAGGCGCTTGCGCTGGCCGGTGGAGAGGTCGGTGGTGCTGAACACGCCGTCGTGGATGCTGACCTTGTGGGCGATTTCCAGGCGTTCCAGGTAGCGGTTGGCCTCTTCAGGCACCTGCTGGTCGCCCTGGACCAGTTCGTCGAACAGGTAGTAGTCGGCGAAGATCGTGGTGAACAACTGGCGGTAATCGTCCCGTCCAGCGGCTGTCACCGGTTTGCCGTCAAGCAGGATATCGCCGCGCTGGGGCGGGTAGAGCCCCAGCAAAAGCTTGATCAGCGTGGTCTTGCCGCCGCCGTTCTCGCCGACGATGAAGACGATTTCACCCTGGGTGATGGACAGGTTGACCGGCCCGAGTGCGAAGGGTTGGCTGCCCTCGACTGCCGGGAAGGCATAATGCACATCGCGTAACTCAAGTCGCTGGATCGTTGCCGTGGCTGCGTTCCTGTCATCGAGCAACAGGTGGGACTCGGGAGAGGAAAACTGCTCGGCCAGTTCGGCGATGCGCTTGAAGGCGATGTTGGCCCGGCTGATGACCGGCAAGGTCATCACCAGGTATTCCAGCGGGCCCTTCATGTACAAAAGCACCAGCACGAAGCCGCTGAGCACGGCCTTGTCGGTACCCAGCCAAAGCGATTGCAGGGCCAGGACCAGGCCGATGACCACGAAGAACAGCATCGAGCCGAAGGTCTTGGCGACCACGAAGGTATTGACCGAGCGGATGTTGGTCGCGCAGATGTCATCGGCGGTCGCTTCGATGCGCTGGCTGAACATGCGCTGGCGGCGTGGACGGTGGATGCGCAGTTCCTTGGCACCGGCGGCGATGGCGCTGTAGTGCTTTTGCAGGGCGTCCTCGGCCTCGCGGGCCGCTTCGAACCCCCTGATGCCCCGCGCCCGGGCCACGTACTGGATGACGGTGCCGATCACCAGCGCCACCAGCAGCACCGCGAACATCGGCAGCGAAAGGTACGCCAGGTAGGCCAGGCAACCGAGGGTGACGGTGAATGCGATGGCCAGTGGAGCGAAGGAAAACGCGAAGTTGCTGACCATGTTGACGTCATGGGTCAGTACCGGGATGAGCCGGTGGCTGCGAAAGCGTTCGATCTGCTCGATGGGGGCCAGCAAGACTTTCTTGCCCAGGGATTTACGCAAGCCGGCGATGATGTTCTGGCCGACATGGTTGGTTCCGATGTCCGAAAGGATCGAGGTCAGCAGGGCCGCCGCGCAGAGTCCCACGAACGTCGCCAGCACCTGCGGCGTGGGCTTGGTCGCGGCATTCAAGGCGTCGTTGATGGTGGCGAGCAGGGCGGTGATGCTCAGGCCACCCAGCATGCCGAGCAGAATCGACGCCACCACAATGAGCCGGAAAGGCTTGAGCAGGCTGAGCACTTCACTGAGGGCTCCGCGGGAGTTCGAGGTCATGGGGTTCCCCTTGTAGGGCCGGTGACGGCAATGGTTCAAGGCGCTGGCGCGAGGCACGGGCAGGGTGGTGTGGGCAGGGCGGTCACGGTTCACATATCCCGGGCCACCCGGAACCCCAGCCAGTCGCCCCGTGCGTCGGGATAGACCGCGTTGCGGTTGCCCGAGCGGGAGAACACCGGCGCTTCGCCCCAGTCATTGCCGCGGATGCGCCGCACCTTGCAGTCGCCGCTGAGCCAGGCGCTGCCGTCGCTCGGGGCGCCGACGTAGTCCGGGTTGTAGCAGTCGGCCGTCCATTCGTAGACGTTGCCGTGCATGTCGTACACCCCGAAGGCGTTAGGCGCGAAGCGTCCGGCGGGGGACGTGAAGTTGTAGCCGTCGGCCGCGCCGTAGGTATTGGCGTGCTGGGCGATGCTATAGTCCTTGCCGTCATCGAAGGGGAAGGGGAACGGGCCGGTGCTGCCGCCGCGGGCCGCGTATTCACGCAACGACTCGCTGACCAGGCGGTATTGTTTCCCGGTCTTTTTCGACAGCCACGCCACGTAGGCATTGGCTTCTTCGAAATTCATGCACACCGCCGGGTGCATGTCGGTGTACTGCTTGCCCGGGTCGCTGCCCTGGTAGTCGGGAACACCGGCCTTGCAGGCACGGCCGGGGCGCTTGTCGGCGTCGGGCATCGTGTAGCCGGTGTCCTGCAGATAAGCGAACCATTCGCCCTTGAGCACTTGGAAGCGGCTGATGGCCACGGGCCTGGCGAATGTCACCGGGTGCATCGGTCCTTCATCGGGTTCGCGGCCGACTTCGTCGTCCGGGGTGCCCATGGTGAAGGTGCCACTGGGCAGCACCACCATTTGCGGGCAGTCCTTGCAGTCCCGGAATACCTGGCCCGGCTGTGCCGCCTGGGCGCCGATGCAGAGCAGGCCGGTGGCGGCGGCGAGGGCCAGCGCGGGCAGTGTCTTCACTGAAAAACTGTGCAACTCACGGTTCATCATCTTTCTCGATAAAGTCAAAGAAGGGAGCGGTTCAGAGCGTCTTGCTCAGCAGCCCCATGAAGTGATCGATCTCGGCTTCGGTATTGAGTAGCCCAGGCGCGGTGCGGACCACTGGGCCGGCGTCGCGATGCACCGCGTCGGCAATCACCCGGTTCTTCATCAGGTAGGCGGCGATCTCGTCGCTCTCGCGGCCCTTGACCCGAAAGAAGGTGAAGCCGGCCGACAGGTCCGGGCTCAAGGGCGTGACCAGCTCGATCTGCGGCTGTGCCAGCAACTGTTTTTTCAAGTAGGTATTGAGGGCATGGATGCGTGCCTGCACGTCGGCCTTGCCCAGTTGCAGGTGCAACTTGAAGGCTTCGTCCGCCGCCCAGCGATGCTCGAAGGCGTGGAAACCCCCTGGCGTCATCACGGTGGAAAACGCGGTGGCTTCGGAGAACGTTGGAATGATCGGCGTGACGTACTTGAGCTCTTCGCTGCGGCTGCATACCAGGCCCGTGCCCCGGGGGCCGAACATCCACTTGTGGGTGCCGGCGATGAAGAAGTCGCAGTTCATCGTCGGGAAATCGAGGTCCTCGACACCGAAGCCGTGCACGCCATCCACCACGTAGACGATGCGCTGGGCGTCGCTGCGGCCCTGGTTGTGCTTGTCGACGAGCGCGCCGATCTTGTCGATGGGCAGCTTGACGCCGCTACCCGAGTGCACCCAGGTCATGCCCAGCACGCGAGTCTGCGGACGAATGCTGCGGTCGATGGTGGCGAGGATTTGCGCCTCGCTGGCCTCGTGGGCGCTTTCGAACAACTTGATCTTGCGCACCTGTGTGCCGTTGCGCTGGGTACGCAGGCCGAGGATGGTGTGGGTGGAGTAGTGTTCGTGGGCGGTGGTGAGGATCTCCTGGTCGGCGCTCACCTGAACGCCGCCATAGATCATCGCCAGGCCTTCGGTGGTGCTGCCGGTAAGGGCGATCTGTTTGGGGCTCGCTTGCAGGTAGCGACCGGCCCAGGTCCGGACGTTTTCCTCGCGTTCTTCGGTGACCCCCAGGTCCCAGTCCATCAACAATCCCGGATTCTTGTCCAGCGCGGCGCGGTGTCGTTCGATGGCTTCGCGTACCGGACGCGGGTGGGTGGTGACCAGGAAGTTGGAAAAATGCAGGTAGTCCGGATCCTGGTCGAACAGCGAGCGCAGCTGTGTCCATTTGTCCCGGGAAATCGGCGGCAACGGATCGGCGATCGCCGGGGCCGGGAGGCTGGCGGCCAGTGGCAGGCCGGCGGCGAGGATGCCGGCCTGCTTCAGGAAAGTACGGCGTTCATTCATGGCTGGACGGCCTTCTGGTTCGAGGCCACGGCTGGCCGGGCGGCTTTCTGCACCTGGTCCCAGACCCGCAGGAAATTGCCGCCCCACAGCTTGGCGATATCGGTTTCGGAGTAGCCACGGGTCAGCAGCTCGGCGGTGACGTTGCGAATGTCGCCCACGTCCTCCCAGCCTTTCACGCCGCCGCCTTCGTTGAAGTCCGAGCTGATGCCGACGTGGTCGATGCCGATCTTGCGCACGGCATAGTCGATGGCATCGCCCAGATCCTTGAGGCTGGCCTTGGGTTCTTCCTCCAGGATGCCGTAGAGCTGGGCGGCGTATTCGCCAAACCGTTGCTCCGGCCAGGCGGCGATGATCGGGTCGCCTGGCATCAGTGCCATCGCCAGGTTAGGCAAAGGCGGCAAATCGAAACGCGCGCGCAGGGCGTTGAGTTTGTCCTGGGTTTTTTGCGTCAGTGGGCGCAGGTACTGGGAAAAACCGACGATCTGCACCACGCCGCCGCTGGCCTTGATCAGTTGCATTTCCTTGTCGCTGAGGTTGCGCGGGATGTCCACCATCGCCCGTGGCGCCGAATGGGAGGCCACCAGTGGTGTGCGGCTCAGTTGTGCGACTTGCTCCAGGGCCTGGGTCGACATCTGCGACACGTCGATGATCACGCCCAGGTCGTTCAGGCGGCCCACGGCTTGCTTGCCGATGTCGGAAAGACCGCCCAGGGCGTCGGCGGAATCGTTGAAGAAGGGCAGCGGCCGCGAAGAGTCGGCCCAGTCGTTGTTGCCGATGTAGCTGAAGCCGAACATGCGCATGCCTCGCGCCGTCCACAGGTCCAGCAGGCTCAGGTCGTGGCCCAGGGGATAGGCATTGAGCATGCTGATGAAAATCGCGAACTTGCCTTCGCCGTGCAGGCGTCGCAAATCATCCGGCGTGTAGGCGATGGCGACCTGGTTGGGAAAATCCCGAACCATGCCGGTGATGATCTTGTAGCGTACCTCCTGCTGGTTGCGCGCCTCTTCGACGAAACCGGCGGTGGGCCTGTGGGGGGCGTTGGGGCCGTTCCACAGCTCGGGCCAGCCGAAGATGGTCAGGGCTGCGCCGGACAGGTGCCCGCGGTTGGCTTTCACCAGGTCGAACTGGCCCTTGCCGTCCTTGTCGGCCTCGTTGCCGGCGGTGCCGAAGTCCAGCGGCACGGTGATGTGACTGTCGAAGGAGAGCAGGCGTTCATGCAGCTCCCGGGCTTGCTTCATCACCTTGACCGGGTAGCCGGGGTTGTCCCGCCACCAGTGGTCCCAGGCCGCGAGGCCACCACCGACCACCAGCGCCAGGGCCAGGGGCACGCCGATGAACAGAGCCTTTTTCGAACGTCGTGTTGTCATTGCCGATCTCAGTCAGGTTCGCCTTGGAAAGACAGGCGCGGGGGCCTTTGCTATCTGGGGGGAACGAGTGATCGGGCGGGAAATTTAGGCGTTCTCGGGCCCGCCATCCCGAGCAAGCTCGCTCCCACCATCTGGAATGCGCTCACCTGTGGGAGCGAGCTTGCTCGCGATGAGGCCCCCCGTTTCCCTATAAATTTGTCAGTCCACCCATCGTTCTAGCTTGGATAAAGCCCGCTCCAGGGCCTGACACAGGTAAGGCAATGACGATTTCTCGACGATGGTTCATGGCAGGCCTGGCGCTGACCGGCGCCGCCGTGCCTGCGGTGTATTACGGGCATCGCGAATTGACCCGGCCGGACCCCACCATCACCCCCGGCGAGGCTTCATTCGATGTGGCGGACGTGGCGGGCCAGCGCCGGGCGGACAAGCTGCGCGGTATCTGGACGATCCGCTTCACGGGACGCGATGCCGGCCTTGACGGTCTGCCGCCCGAGGGGCTGCAGGTATTCCTCGACATCGCCCACAAGGGCCGTGGCCTGGTGGGATGCCTCGATACCGCCGAACGCCTGCGCGCTGGCGACGAGCCTCGTTACCGGCTGCTGGGCGACCTGGCCGGCGCCGACCCCAGGCAATTGAGCTGGCGACTCACCGGTGCCGAGCATGCGGCGCCGGACTACGAATTCATCATGACCCTGGACGAGGTCTGGGCCGGCTTCGGCAATGCCGGCCGCGCCACGCTCAGCGGTCGGGTGTCGCGCCTGGACCGGTCGGCGGCCCTGCCGGAACTCGACAATCAGTTCATCGCCCTCAAGCAAGCGTTCCCCGAAGCCCGCGAACGCACGCCGCTGAGCCCTGCGCTGCTGGCCTGGCTGGTGTCGCCCGAGCATCGTCTGTTCCATCAGCTCTGGCATGCCTCGCGGGATAAATGGCACGCCCTGGACGAAGACAAGCGCGACGCCCTGCGGGGCCTGGGCTGGCAGCCCGGGCCTCGGGACCAGGAGCGTGACGCTCGCGGCCCGCGCAAGGACCGCAACGGCTCGGGCATCGATTTCTTTTTCATGCATCGGCACATGCTGGGGACGGCGCGTTCGTTCCAGCCGCTGCCGTCCTGGCAACGCTTTCCCTTGCCGCAGCCAGAGCTTGACCGTGATCGCCTGGGCTTCGCCCGGTATTTCGACAACCTCGACGGTACGGCCTTGCCGCCGACCTGGCTGGCCGCCGGTGACGAGCAATACGCCCAATGGGTGAGCGACATCAAGACCGCGGAGACCTACCACAGCAATTTCCTGGTCTGGGAGTCGCGTTACCGGGATCCGCGTTACCTGTCGAAACTGACCCTGGGCCAGTTCGGCTCGGAAGTGGAACTGGGCCTGCACGACTGGCTGCACATGCGCTGGGCCTCGGTGCCTCGGGACCCGTCCAACGGCCACCCGGTGCCGTTCGCCCGCGATCAGGCCGACTTTGCCCAGCGCTGGTTCGCCCCGGAGAACGACTTCCTGGGGGATCCGTTTTCGTCCCATGTCAATCCGGTGTTCTGGGCTTTTCATGGCTGGATCGACGACCGCATCGAAGACTGGTTCCGGGCCCATGAGCGTTTCCATCCGGGGGAAGTGAGCCGGCTTGAAGTCAAGGGTGTGCCCTGGTTCGCCCCGGGCCGCTGGGTGGAGATCGCCGACCCCTGGCTGGGCCCGGACACCCATGGCTGCAGTACCACGCCAGGGTTGCAGGTTGGCCGCTCGGTAGAGATGGATCCGGAAACCATGAAGCTGGCCCTGCGCATCACCTTCGGCAGCGATGACAAAAAGCTTTCCAAACTGTTGCGCCGGGTGCCGCAACGGCCCTGGTATGCGCGCAATCTCAAGGCCAGACCTGTGTAGTGCCTGGCGAGGAGACCTGTTAGTTCTTACAGCAGACAGCCTCGTCCTCTCGGCATAGAGTGCCTGCACTGCCATCGGATCATCTGCCAAAGGAGGCTTCGAATGGAAACCAGCAAAGGCATCCTGATTACCTTGACCGAGAAAACCGGGACGACTTTCGGGACGGTGGAGATTGAATTCGTGACCCGCATGACGGGGTTCATCGATGACGACCCGGACACTGAGTTCATCGACTCGATTGTGTCCGCCTACGGCGTCCGGGTGACCAGGACAAACCCGCAAGGTCCCCTCGACAGGGTTTCGGTACATGGAGACATGGACGGGGATAATGACGTTGACGCGGCCGACAGTCAGGCGCTGATCGATCTCGCCATCGCCGCAACCAGGGTGCCCGAACCGGCAGGATAAACCCAGGCCACAGTGACCGCGGTCCGTCAGATACACCGCCATCGCGGGCAAGCCCAGCTCCCATAATGACAGCAGCTTGTCAGATACACCGCGAACCCCTGTGGGAGCGAGCCTGCTCGCGATAGGGCGGCACATCCAGCATCACCGGTTCAGGTAGACCGCATCGCGAGCAGGGCTCGCTCCCACAAAATGTGGCTCTTTCATATTGGGGGCTTGATAGGACTTTGCTCAGGGCTACGGCCGTTCGGCGATATCCAGGGCGCGGTTCGCCAGCAGTTCGCCCAACTCGACCATCTGCTGGATCCCCAGCGCAAAATGCCGCCGCGAACCCTCCAGCTCGAACGCCAGTTCACTGGCCATGACATTGACCGAGGCCAGGGTCTCGCTGAGGTTGGCCAGCAGGCATTCCATGTCCACGCCTTCTGCCACGGTGAACAACTGGCCCGGTAATGGATTGGTCTTTTCAGGTTTGGGGTCGAGGTAGAAGGCGAGGGCGCGGTCGGCGGCTTCGTTGAGTTTTTTCGAGTCGTCTTCGGGGGGATTGGGGGTGATCTTGAACATGGTGCAGCTCCTGGTTATTCACGTGGGCTGACATTCATCACTTGCAGATGATGGGTGGCAGCTATGCGCGGGTCTGCAAGACCGGGAAACCAGGCACCCGGCAGACCCGAAGGTCTCCCACACACAGCCGCCATGAAACGAACAAAACCGTCTCGATGGGCTTGCGGCTACGCGCCTGGTTTTCGTCGGGCTTGCAGACCCGATCGCTGAAATCAGCGACCCGGAAACAGTAAAAGCCACGAGCCAGGCACACAAGCCGGCGGATTCTGGCGCAGTTGTAGGTAATGGCGCAAGGCGATGTAGCCTCGCTCGGGAGTCCTACATTGCAGCCTCAACAGCACTGAAGCGAACGCAGTTGTGGCGAGGGGATTTATCCCCGCTGGGCTGCGAAGCGGCCCCAATCAACTACCCACAATACACCTGACACACCGAGGTGCCAGCTCTGGGAGCTGCTGGGCAGCCCAGCGGCGATAAATCCCCTCGCCACAGATGTGTGCGGTTTGGGCTTGAGCATTGGGGGACGTTACATCACCCGCCAACCCCCACCCAATGCCTTGTACAACGCCACGCTAGCCTGCACCCGCGCCAATCGCAATTGCACATTCATGTCCTGGGCGGCGTACAGCGTCCGTTGGGTTTCCAGCACCGTGAGCAGGTCTTCTGCGCCGGCCCGGTAGCGGCTCTGGGCGATGTCGAAGGCGGTCTGGGCCTGGTGCAGTTCTTCGGTCTGCCACTGCCGTTGCTGGTCCAGGCCGTCGATGCCGTTCAGGGCTTTCTCGACATCGGCGAAGCCGTTGACGATGGCGGCGCGGTAGAGCTCCAGCAACTCCTCCTGGCGGGCGGTGGCCCTGTCCCGTTCGGCCTTGAGGCGGCCGTTGTTGAAGATCGGCGCGGCCAGGCCGGCGCTGAGGTTGTAGACGTTGTTGCGCAACAGCTGGTCGGCGATGTCGGCGCCGGTGGCCAGGCCCAGGCCCAGGGTCACGGAGGGCAGCATCGCGGCGCGGGCCACGGTGATGTCGGCCTGGGCCGCCGCGAGGCGCGCTTCGGCGGCGGCAATGTCCGGCCGCCGGCGCAGCAGCTCGCTGGGTACCCCGGCGTCGACGGACGGCCAGTTCAGGCGGTCGAAGGGTTCATCCTCGATCCGGATCGACTGCACCGGTTGTCCCAGTAAGGTGGCCAGGGTAATCAGGGCTTCCCGGGCCTGTTGCTGCACTTGGGGCAACCGGCGCTGTTGGGCCGCCACCAGGCTTTTTTGCTGGGACAGCTCCAGGGCCGTGGCGCTGCCGGCGTCGTAACGGGTCTGGACCAACTGGAGCACGTTGTGGGCGTTGGCCAGGTTCAGCTCGGCGATGCGCTGTTGTTCGCGAAGGGACAACGCCTGGGTGTAGCTATTGGCGACCCCGCTGAGCAGGGTCAGCTCCACGGTCGCCTGGTCGAACCGGCTGGCTTGCAGTGTGTTCAGCGCGCTGTCCCGGGCCGCCCGTTTACCGCCCCAGAAGTCCAGCTCGTAGGTGGCGCTGAGGTGGGCATCGTAGTAATCGATGGTGCGGTTGTTCCGGTCCACGTCCAGCTGGCTGTAACCCTGGCCTCGCAGCAATTCCTGGCGGTTGCCGTTGAGCCCGGCGGTGATCTCGGGCAGCAGTGGGGCACCGGCGATCACCGCGCTGGCCTGTGCCTGGCGAACCCTGGCCATGGCGGCGGCCAGGTCGTGGCTGTCCAGGCGCGCCTGTTCGATCAGGCGGTTCAATTGCGTGCTGCCAAATTGCGTCCACCATTGCTGGTTATCTGCGCGAGCATTGGGCGTATGGAGGCTCTGCCAGGCCGGTGGTGGCTGGATGCCGCTGTCCGGCGCTGGCACCGGGCTGGCGCAGGCCGCCAATAGCAGGCTGGCGGCCAGGAGGGTCAGGTGCGCTTTCATAGATTGGGATTCATTCACTGGTGAGGGCCGTGACCGGGTCGAGGCGGGCGGCCTTGCGAGCCGGCATGAAGCCGAAGACGACGCCGGTGACCAGGGCGCAGCCGAAGGCGCCGAACACCGCCAGCCATTCGAAGGCCACGGCGATCCTGCCCAGCAGCAACGCGCCGCCCACCAGCAGGGCCAGGCCGATGCCAGCGAGCCCACCCACCACCGAGAGCATGACCGCTTCGGTGAGGAACTGGCGCAGGATGTCGCGCTGGCGAGCGCCGGTGGCCATGCGGATGCCGATCTCACGGGTCCGCTCGCGCACGGTCATGAGCATGATGTTCATCACGCCGATGCCTCCCACCAGCAGCGAGATCGCAGCAATGGCCCCGAGCATCAGCGACAGCGTGCCCTGGGTCCGGGCTTCGGCCTGGATCATCGCGGCGTTGTTGGTCAGTTCGAAATCCTGCTTGCCGTCGTGCAGGCGCAGCAGGGTCCGGGAAATGGCCTGCTCGGCCTCCTTGACCTTGCCCGCGTCCCGGGCGGCGATCACCACGTATTCGGGATGACGGGTGCCGAACAGCCTGACGCTGGCGGCGGAGTAGGGCACGGCGATGCGGTTGTCGGCGTCCGAATCCCCGGAACTGGCGCCTTTTTCCGCCAGTACGCCGACCACCTGGAACGGCATGTTCTCGATCAGGATATAGCGGCCGATGGGATCGGCGATGTCCTTGAGCAGTTTCTGCCGGACCTTGTGGCCGATCACCGCCACCGCCGCCGCGCCTTGTTCATCGGCGTCGGTGAAATAGCTGCCCTCGGTCACCGGCCAGTTGAAGATCGTCGGGAAATTCGTGTCGTTGCCGCCCACGTAACTGGTGTGGTCGAGGTTGCCGAAACGCACGCTGGCGTTGGCGCCGTTGACCGGCATGATGCGTTGCACCTCGGGCAGGGCGGCGAGGGCCGCCAGGTCATGCTCGCTGATGATGCCCTTGGCGGCGCGTGGAGTGGGCGCGGAGCCGTTGAGGTACATGATGTTGGAGCCGAACGCTCCCATCTGCGCCATGACCTGGCGCTTGCTGCCTTCGCCCACCGCCAGCATCACCACCACCGAGGCCACGCCGATGACGATGCCGAGCAGGGTCAGGGCGGTGCGGAAGCGGTTGATCCACATCACCCGCCACGCCGCCTGTACCGCGTCCACCAGCTCGCCTTTCCAGGCGCCGTTGTGTTCGCTGCCGGCGCTCAGGCGCTGGCGCAGGTCCACGGCCTGCAGTGCTTTCGGGTTGGCTCGCGGCGGTGGCGTATCGGTGCGGGCGCTGTCGCTGATGATCAGCCCGTCGCGGACCTCGATGATGCGTTTGGCCCGGGCCGCGACTTCGCGGTCATGGGTAATCAGGATCACCACATGGCCCTGGCTTGCCAGTTCGTCGAGCAAGGCCATGACCTCGATGCCGCTCTGGCTGTCGAGGGCGCCGGTGGGCTCGTCGGCGAGGATGATGTGCCCGCCGTTCATCAAGGCCCGGGCAATCGACACCCGCTGCTGCTGGCCACCGGACAATTGATGCGGACGGTTGCCGGTGCGGCTGGCCAGGCCCAGGCGTTCGAGCAGGGCGCTGGCCCGGGCGTGACGCTCGGCGGCAGAGGTACCGGCGTAGATGGCCGGCATCTCGACGTTTTCCTGGGCCGTGCCGGACGGGATCAGGTGATAGCCCTGGAACACGAAGCCGAACGCCTCGCGCCGCAACCAGGCCAGTTCATCGCTGCCCAGGCGAGCGACGTCCTCGCCGGCAAAACGGTATTCACCGCTGGTAGGGCGATCGAGGCAACCGAGGATGTTCATCAAGGTGGACTTGCCGGAGCCGGACGCCCCGACGATCGCCAGGAAATCCCCGGCATGGATCGACAGGTCGATGCCGCGCAGCACCTCCACCCGCGGACTGTCGCCGCCACCATAGGCCTTGCGGATGTCCCGCAGTTCGATCAGGGGCGTGTCCATTCAGCCCCCGTTGCCAGCGGCCGGACCGATGAGCACCCGCTCGCCCTCGCTGAGGCCGTCGAGGATCTGGGTGCGCAGGCGATCGCTGACGCCGGTCCGGACGCTGCGTGCCTGGACATCGCCGTTGGCGGCCAGCACCCGCACCTGGCCGGCGTTGTCCTGCAAGGCCGCGGTGGGCACGGTCAACACATCGTGGGCCTGGGCGGCGACGAAGAACACCTGGGCGGTCATGTCGGTCATCAGGGCGCGGTCGGCGTTATCCACATCCAGCAACACGGTATAGAGCACCACCCGCTCGGTGCCGCTGCGCCCTCCCGTGGGGCTGCCGCCCTGGCTGGCTTCCAGCGGGCGCGGCGGCACGGGGAGAATCTGGCGCACGGTGCTGCTCCAGCGCCGGCCGCCCCCCGCCAGGGTGGTGAAGTAGGCGGTCATGCCCGGCTTGACGTGACCGATGTCCGCCTCCGACACCTCGGCCCAGACCGTCATCGGCGACAGCCGGGCGATGCGCAGGATCAACGGTGTCTGTTGCTGGGCATTGAGGGTCTGGCCTTCCCGGGCCCCGACAGCCACCACAGTGCCGGCCATGGGCGCATAGATGCGGGTATAGCCCAGCTCGGCCTCGTCACTGCGCAGGCTGGCCTGGGCCTGGCGGATCTGGGCCTGGAACATGTCGATGCGGGCCTGGGTCGCGCGCACTTCGGCCTGGGCCGTCTGCACGTCTTCCTCGCGGGTGGCGCCGCCGGCCTTGAGCTGCTGCTGACGGCGGAATTTCTGCTGCGCCAGGTCGTGCTGGGCCCGTTGTTCCTGGAGCTGGGCCTTGAGGTTTTCGATGGAGAAGCGCCCGGCATCCAGCCTGGCCTGTTGCGTGGAAGGATCGATTTCCACCAGCAACTGCCCCTCGCGAACCTCGTCGCCGGCCTCCACGTGGATCTTCTGGATCTGCCCGGAGGCCTGTGCGCCCACATCCACATAACGTCGTGGCTGCAACGTTCCCAGGGCGGTCACGCTGTTTTCGATATCGCCCCGGGTGACGGCGACGGTGGCCAGGGGGGCGTTATTCGGTACCACCGCCTGCCAGGCGGCGAAGGCCACGGCTGGGAGCACGGCGAAAGTCAGAAGCCAGGCGCGACGGGTGGGTCGGGGACGTTTCATGCAGGGTTCCGGCCGGTGAAATCGGGCCCGTTCCAGGGAGGGCGGGGACGGGGGCTGTTCTGGTAAACGAGCGCTTTGGACGGGAATTTACTGGCTTGAAACACTTGGTAGCAGGTTGAAGGGAAGACAACTCGATCGCCGATCCATGGATGCGGTGGTGGCGGGATTTATCTGTGATACAAACGAATGCTTTAAATCTATATGAGAATTACTATAAATTACGCGATTGAATCTGACACCATTGTGCTACGCCTTTTCGAGCGGGCCGGGTGGCAGAGGGATAGCTGTCGCAGCCATTGCGCACGGGAGTCATGTTGGAAAACTACTATCGCGAGCTGGTGTGTTTCCTGAACGCCAGGCTAGGCAACCGCCAGGCGGCCGAGGATGTGGTGCATGACGCCTATGTGCGGGTGCTGGAGCGTGCCAGCGATACGCCCATCGAACAGCCCCGGGCGTTCCTTTATCGCACGGCGCTGAACCTGGTGATCGACGGGCATCGACGCAATACCCTGCGCCAGGTCGAATCCCTGGATGTGCTCGACAGCGAAGAACGTTTCTTCACACCATCGCCCCATACCAGCCTCGACCATGGCCAGCGCCTGGACATGCTGCAACGTGCCCTGGCCGAACTGCCGCCGCTGTGCCGGGAAAGCTTTTTGCTGCGCAAGCTCGAAGGCCTGTCTCACCCGCAGATCGCCGAGCGCCTGGGCATTTCCCGGGCACTGGTGGAAAAGCACATCGTCAATGCCATGAAACACTGCCGTATCCGCGTCCGGCAGTGGGACAAGGGCTGAACCTCGTCGCGCGTTAAATTTCCTTTCATCGTCCTCGTTACCACTCAACAGCAACTACTGACGACTTGCCGGCCCGGTTGCATGGGCACCGCCGGCCGGTTTTCCCGGCTTTTCGCGCCCTGTTGAGGGGCTTCTCTCCAGAGGACACTGGACATGACACAGGCAACTGCAACGCCCCACGTTCACGATTTGATCGGCATCGGCTTCGGCCCCTCGAACCTGGCGTTGGCCATCGCGTTGCAGGAGCGCGGCCCGGTCCAGGGCGAGCTGGATGTGCTGTTCCTCGACAAGCAGGCCGACTATCGCTGGCACGGCAATACCCTGGTGACCCAGAGCGAGCTGCAGATCTCCTTCCTCAAGGACCTGGTGACCCTGCGCAACCCCACCAGCCCCTATTCGTTCGTCAACTACCTCAAGCAGCACGGTCGCCTGGTGGACTTCATCAACCTGGGCACCTTCTACCCGTGTCGCATGGAGTACAACGACTACCTGCGCTGGGTCGCCGCACAGTTCGCCGGGCAGAGCCGCTACGGCGAGGAAGTGTTGCGTATCGAACCGGTGCTGCAGCACCAGCAGGTCGAAGCCCTGCGGGTGATCTCCCGGGACGAGCAGGGCAAGGAGCGAGTGCGTACCGCCCGCTCGGTGGTGGTGAGCGCCGGTGGCACGCCGCGTATTCCGGCGGCATTCAAGGCGTTCAAGGACGATCGCCGGGTGTTCCACCATTCCCGCTACCTGGAGTGCATGGCGGCCCAGCCTTGTGTGAAAGGCCAGCCCATGAACATCGCCATCATCGGCGGCGGCCAGAGTGCCGCGGAAGCCTTCATCGACCTCAACGACAGTTTTCCTTCGGCGCGGGTCGACATGATCCTGCGCGGCTCGGCCCTCAAGCCGGCCGACGACAGCCCGTTCGTCAACGAAGTGTTCTCGCCGGAGTTCACCGACCTGGTGTTCCAGCAACCCCACAGCGAGCGCGAGCGCCTGATCAACGAGTACCACAACACCAATTATTCGGTGGTGGACATCGACCTGATCGAACGCATCTACGGCATCTTCTATCGGCAGAAAGTCTCCGGCATCGCCCGCCACGCGTTCCGTACCCTCACCACTGTGGAAAAAGCCACCGCCACCGACGCGGGCGTGGAGCTGGCGGTACGCAACAACGCCACCGGCGAGGTGAGCGTGCGTCTCTACGACGCCGTGGTGCTGGCCACGGGATACGAGCGCCAGACGCACCGCACCTTGCTGGCGCCGCTTGCGCAATACCTGGGCGACTTCGAAGTGGACCGCAACTACAAGCTGGTCACCGACGAGCGCTGCAAGGCTGCGATCTATATGCAGGGTTTCTGCCAGGCCAGTCATGGTCTGAGCGATACCTTGCTGTCGATCCTGCCGGTGCGCGCCGATGAGATCGCCGGCTCGCTGTATGAGCATGCCAAGTACCACGACCATAGCCGCCCGGTACGCGACCAACTGCTGGCCGCGGTGTAGACGACATCAGCGCGATCCCTGTGGGGGCAGGCGGCACCCACAGGTCTTGTTCACGTCTTTTCGGCGGGCCTGGGCCATAAGTCGTTGGCCTCAGGCAGGCAAATCCTCGGAAATTTCCTACACTCAATCCACGCCTGTCACCGTTCGATAGGCGTATGGACGGTTCGCTGTTCCCTCGCATTGGCAGTCTGAACCTATCAGCCGGTCACTCGGGCTCGACCTGAAGCCAGCGGTGCGCCGGGCCGATTTCGCCAAGCGAAACCCCGATTCAGATGATGCAGCTTCTACGCACGGGCCTGGTGGCACTGTTGCTGGGCTCATTGAGTGTGACGCCACAGGCTGGCGCGGCTCCCGAATGGCTGGAGGTACTCGGGCGCTCTCACGTGGACGATTATTCGGTGTCCCTGGAGGCGGCGGACCAAGCCTGGTTGCGGCAGAAGGGCACGTTGCGGCTGGGGGCCTCGGCGCCGGATTACGCACCCTTCAGCATCACCGGCAATGGCCGCGACTATGAGGGCCTGACCGCCGACTACGCGCAGTTGCTCGGGCAGCTGCTGCAGGTCCAGGTGCGGGTGCTGCGCTATCCGTCCCGTGCCGAATCGCTGCAGGCGCTGCGCGAGGGTGAAATCGACCTGCTCGGCACGGCCAACGGCTTCGAGGCCGACGATCCGGCGCTGGTGATGTCGCGGGCCTACGCCGATGACCTGCCCACCCTGGTGGCCCGCATCGACGACAGCCAGGATCTGCCCCCGGACCTGGCGGGCAAGCGGCTGGCGATGCTCTACCACTATTTGCCACCGGAACGGGTCGAGGCGTTCTATCCCGACGCGACCTTGCAACTGTACCCCTCGACATTGAGTGCCATCGGCGCCGTGGCGTTCGGCCAGGCCGATGTCTATCTGGGGGATTCCATCAGTTCCAACTACCTGATCAGCAAGAATTACCTGAACAACGTCCAACTGGCGGACTTCTCGCGCCTGGAAGTACAGCCGTTCGCCTTTGCCCTCAGGCGCGACAATGCGCGCCTGCTGCGGCTCGTGAACGCGGCGTTGCAAGCCATTCCCACCGGCGAAAACATGGTGATCCAGCGCCGCTGGAGCGCCGGCGGCGCGAGCATGCCGGGCCAGCAGGCGCTGCATTTCAGCGTCGATGAACAGCGTTGGCTGGAGGCCCATCCGCGGATCAGGGTGGTGATCGACGAGAACTTCCTGCCGCTGACGTTCACTGACGAACAAGGTCACTTGCGGGGCATCAGCGCCGATGTGCTGGCCAGGATCAGCTTGCGCACCGGCCTGAAGTTCGATATCCAGCGTGGCAAATCGGTGTACGACCTGATCGACCAGGTCAGGAGTGGCCGGGCCGATGTGTTGGCGGCAATCACCATCAGCACCGGCGCCGAGGATGACGACACGCTGCGTTTCACCCGGCCGTACCTGACCAACCCCTTCGTGCTGGTGACCTCCCTGAAGGGCAAGGCTCCGTTGACCCTCGACCAGATGGAAGGCAAGCGGCTGGCGCTGGTGCGAGGCAATGTCTTGCAGCCCTACCTGCAGGAAACCTTTGCGAAGGTGCAACTGGTGCCTGCGCAAAACGTGCCCGAGGCCATGGCCATGGTCGCCGCCGGTACCGTGGATGGTGCGGTCAATTCGTTGATCAGCGCCCGCTACATGATCTCGCGCCAATACCGCGACCGGTTGCAGGTCACCAGCACCGTGGGCACCTTGCCGGCACGCATTGCCCTGGCGACCCACCGGGATGCGTCGCAGCTGCATGGCATTCTCGACAAGGCGCTGCTGGGCATCTCTCCCGAGGAAATGGACGAGCTGACCAACCGCTGGCGCAGTGAGGTGGTGATCGATGACAGCTACTGGCTGCGCAACCGCACCACCATCGTCCAGGGATTTGCCATCGCCGCGCTGCTGTTGCTGCTGGCCCTGGGCTGGGTCGCTTATCTGCGGCGGTTGCTGGAGCAATTGCGTGTGGCCAAGGCCAGCGCCGACGACGCCAATCGGGCCAAGACCACGTTCGTGGCAACCATGAGCCATGAAATCCGCACGCCAATGAACGCGGTGATCGGCATGCTGGAGCTGGCGCAGAAAAAAGCCGAACAAGGCGTCGTGGACCGGGAGGCTATCGAGGTCGCTTCCGGGGCGGCCCATGGCTTGCTGGATCTGATCGGCGACATCCTCGACATCGCCCGTATCGAGTCAGGGCGCCTGTCCCTGGCGCCGGAACGGGCCAACCTGCGGCAGTTGGTCGAGTCGGTGGCGCGGATGTTCGAAGGCCTGGCGCGACACAAGCACCTGGACCTGCCCCAGGACCTGGGCGAGGCGGCCAATCGCGATGTGCTGATCGATCCGTTGCGCTTCAAGCAGATCGTCTCGAACCTGCTGGGCAATGCCATCAAGTTCACCGACCGGGGACAGGTGCGCCTGAGCCTGCAGGCCGAGCCAGGGCCTGACGGTGAGCGCCTGGATATTCGCCTGCGGATCGAAGACACCGGTTGCGGGATCGCCCGGCAAGACCAGGAGCAGCTGTTTCGCCCTTTCACCCAGGCCCCTCACTCGCGCCAGTCGGCTCGCAGCGGGGCCGGGCTGGGATTGGTCATCAGCCACACCTTGTGCGAAATGATGGGCGGTAGCCTGACACTGGAGAGTGCGCCGGGGCAGGGGACTCAGGTGGAGGTGCGCCTGAGCCTGCCCTTGCTCGACGCCCTGGCGCCGGTTCCCAAGCTGGAGGTCGAGCCGGCGACGTCGGCCCGGCGGCTGGACATTCTGGTGGTGGACGACCACCCGGCCAACCGTCTGCTGCTGTCCCGGCAGTTGAGCTACCTGGGGCATCGGGTCGAGGTGGCCGAGGACGGTGTCCAGGGGCTGCGCGCCTGGCGCGACGGACACTTCGACGCGGTCATCAGCGACTGCAACATGCCGTCGATGAACGGCTATGAACTGGCCCGGGCCATTCGCGCCGACGAGCGCATCCGAGGCCAGGCGCCAGCAGTGATCCTGGGGTTCACGGCCAATGCCCAGCGCGAGGAAAAGGACCGCTGCGTCGAAGCCGGGATGGATGATTGCCTGTTCAAGCCCATCGGTCTCACGGCGCTGAGGGCGCGCCTGGAGGACGTCATCGATGCCCGGGCCGGCGGGACGGAGTCCGCCGCGGCCATCGACGACCTCGACTTGAGCAGCCTTGAAGAACTGACGGGGGGCGACACCGCTTCGCTCAGGGAACTGCTGGGCACCTTGCTGCGCAGCAATACCGACGACGAGGCACGTCTGGTGCACCTGGCAGACCGCCGCGATGTGCCTGGGCTCGCGGACCTGGCGCATCGGGTCAAGGGCGGGGCGCGGATGATCCAGGCACAACACCTGATCGCCGCCTGCGAAGCCCTGGAGGATGCCTGCCGAAGCGCCGACGCCTCATCGGTGGCCAGTGCGGTGGAGGATGTGCGCCAGGCCATGGAGCAACTGGCCCAACGTCTGCAGGACCATCTGGCGGGAGGAACCGCCCGTGCCGGACCGCGAAGCGATACCGGCGGTTTTTTGCGCGAATGACATGGCAATCCTTGCGTCGGGGATGGCTTTTTCCGACTCTTTTTAGGACTCGTCCTACAGCGCCCCCGAAAAGCTTCCTCTAGCCTGACGCCCCTTAACGTTCACGAGCCGGCTTCTGGCACTTTGTACGAAAGTCGCGCAGGCACTTTCGGTACGAAGCCTAGCCGTCGCGTTGTCATTGGGATGCCTTGTCATGCCGAACAAAGCACTACGTATCATGATTGCCGATACACAACATTCTCATCGGATGAGGCTCGAGTTCCTGTTCAACCAGCAGGGCTATTACCGCATTGCCCCCGTGAGCCACGCGCAGGAACTGATGACACTGGTGGAGTACACCAGCGAGCCGTTCGACCTGCTTGTCGTCGATGCCTGCCTGGCAGACGGCGTGCTGCAACTGCCCGGTCTTTTCCTCGACAACCCCCAGCTGCGTCACGGGCTGATCTACAACACCCGCCAGGCCGGGCTGTTGTCGGTTCCGGTCTCGCGTCGCTCCAGTGTGCAGCTGCATCCTGCGCCACTGCCCGACCTGGCTTCACTGGCGCGCCTGATGGAACAGGTCGATCCCCAGGAACACGGGGTGGGGCAGACCTGGAGAAGCTCCGCCATCCAGGGGCTCGGCGGCTGATCTCGACCATTGGTCGGGACTGTCAGACCTGACAGGTGGCCCGGCCTGCCGCCTGTGCAAGAGTCCGGTGCAGTCATGGCATCGGTGTCGTCAATTCATCTGGGGAATAGCCTTGAAGAACGTGTTGATCGTGGATGACCACCCTGTCATACGGGGGGCGCTGCGGCTGATTTGCCAGAACGAAGGGTTTTCACGCGTCAGAGACGCCAGCGGCGTGGCCGATGCCAGGGCGCTCATCAAGGAAAGTGCGCCGGACCTGGTGATTCTGGACCTGGTGATGAATGGTTTCGATGGCCTGGACCTGCTGGTCTGGATCATGGCCCAGCACCCCGAATGCGCGGTGCTGGTATTCACCTCCCAGGATGCCCAGCACTTCTGTAACCGTTGCATCTCGGCGGGAGCGAGGGGCTTCGTGACCAAGCGAAGCGACCTGAAGGAACTGGCCAAGGCGCTGCACGCCTTGAAGTCCGGTTATTCCTATTTCCCCCAGATGCCTGTCCGGCTCGACCTGCGGCAGCGCACCGAACAGCAGGCCCTGGAAAGCCTTTCCACCCGGGAGCTGTCCATCCTGCGGATGCTCGCCATGGGCATGCGGGGCAAGGATGTGGCCGAATCCCTGTTCCTGAGCCCGAAGACCGTCAGCACCTACAAGACCCGTCTGCTGGAAAAGCTGGGCTTGAAGACCCTGGTGGGGTTGTCGGATTTTGCCAAGCGCAATCACCTGTAAACCGTGATCGTCCTTCAGGTAGAACGCTGAGGCTGGTTTTTGCAGCCTAGCGGATCGACGGTGTGGCTTTTAATCTGTCTCCATGGCTTGGCCCTACCGGATTTGGAGACGCAGCATGAAAAGCATCATCGGCCTTTACACCAGCCCCCGGCCCCATTGGGTCGGCGACGGTTTCCCGGTTCGTACCCTGTTTTCCTACGACAGCCTGGGCGAGCACATCAGCCCGTTTCTGCTGCTGGACCACGCGGCCCCGACCGAATTTTCCCCTACCCGGGAGCGCCGCGGAGTCGGCCAGCATCCGCACCGGGGATTCGAAACCGTGACCATCGTCTATCAGGGCGAACTGGAACACCGGGACTCCACCGGCAGTGGGGGCAGGATCGGCCCGGGTGACGTGCAGTGGATGACCGCCGGATCCGGCATCCTTCATGAGGAGTTCCATTCCCAAGCCTTCGCCCGCCAGGGTGGGACCATGGAAATGGTCCAGCTGTGGGTCAACCTGCCCGCCAAGGACAAGATGGCGCCGGCCGGCTACCAGACCCTCGTCGCCGGCGAGATCCCGGATATCGCCCTCAAAGGCGACGCCGGCCGCCTGCGGCTGATTGCCGGCACCTTCGAAGGGCAGCAGGGGCCGGCGAAGACCTTCACCCCGATCGACGTCTGGGACATCCGCTTGAACGCTGGCAAAAGCCTGGACCTGGACCTGCATGAGGGACGCAATGTCGCGCTGGTGGTGCTGCGCGGTGCGGTCTCGCTCAACGGTCGCGAGCGGGCCGAGGCCGGGCAGCTGGCTCTGTTCGACCGGGCGGGAGACCGGATGACCCTGCAAGCCAGCGAGGATGCGGTGGTGCTGTTGCTCAGCGGCGAGCCCATCGACGAACCCATCGTCGGCCATGGTCCGTTCGTGATGAACAGCGAGCAGGAGATTCTCCAGGCCTTCACCGACTTCCACGCCGGGCGCTTCGGCCAGATGGACGACTGACTGGCGCATGCGATGGACGGGGCTGGTGGCTTTGCTCACCCGCCCTGGATCCCTTGTGGGACGGGCTTGCTGGCCAAACCACGACATCGGTGGACTTGCTTGTCGAAATGTTGCCCTCGTCGCGAGCGGGCCCGCTGGCACAAAAGTTTGTGGCGTGTGCAATTTGTGCCAATCTTCGCTCCATTGATTTCCTGGAGCTGTCCCGATGCTGTCTCTGATCACCGATCATCCGATGCTCTGCGCCCTGGTGCTGCTCGTGCTGGACCTGCTGTTGTGGCGGCTGGTCAGTACGCAGCGGACCTACTGGAAAATCGGTGGTCGCCTGGTGATTTTTTCGTTGTTCAGCATGCTGCTGTTCAACGAGGGGCTCAATCCGATGGTGCCGGCGCCCTGGGGCGACGATGTGCCGCGGCATCTGGCGGCCACTGGTCTGCAGATTGCCTGGTGGCTGTTCGCCGCGCGGACCCTGACGGTGATGATCGGCGCGGCGATGATGCAGCGGGTCGGGCACACCGGACGCTTGCTGCAGGATCTGCTGGGTGCGGTGATCTTCCTGATCGCCGTCATCGCGGCCCTGGCCTACGTGCTGGACCTGCCGGTCAAGGGCGTACTGGCGACATCCGGCGCGATGGCGATCATTGTCGGCCTCGCGTTGCAAAGCACCCTCAGCGATGTGTTTTCCGGGATCGTGCTCAATACCACCAAGCCCTATCAGCTCGATGACTGGATCTCCATCGACGGCACCGAAGGCCGCGTCACCGACATCGACTGGCGAGCCACGCGGTTGCAGACGGCCCAGGGCAGCATGGCGGTGATTCCCAACTCCCTGGCGGCCAAGGCCAAGATCGTCAACTTCAGCCGGCCCAGCGATGTGCACGGTCTTTCCATCAGCGTCCCGGTCAGCCCCCACGCCCGACCGCAGAAAGTGATCGAGGCGCTGGAGCGCGCCATGATCGGCTGCCGCGCATTGCTCTCCAGCCCGGCGCCCTGCGTGACCCTCAAGAGCACCGGCAGCGCCGGGGCGGAATATGAGATCAGCGGGTTCGTGGCCTCCATGAGCCAGAAGCGCGAGGTGCGCAATCAACTGTTCGACCTGGCGTTCCGGCATCTTCGGGCTTCGGGCATCAGCCTGCTCTCCACCAGCGAGAACACTGCCGCCGCCGGTACGTCGCGGCCCCGGGCCCTGCTGGACAGTTCGAGCATTTTCGCCACATTGCGCCCGGAGGAAAAAGACACCTTCAGCCAGAACATGACCCTGCAGACCTTCCGCGCCGGGGACATGATCCTGCCCGCCGGGGAGGTCAGCGACCATCTGTTCATCATCGAGTCGGGGGTGGTCAGCGTGACCCTGGTGCGCAATGGCCAGGTACTCGAAGGCGGACGCATGGGGCCAGGGGAGGTGATTGGCGAAGCGGGAATCGTCTCCGACCAGGCCGCCCTGGCCAACTTCACGGCCAAGACGTTCTGCTCCCTGTATCGCATCGAGAAGAGCTACCTCAAGCCGTGCCTCGACGCTCGCCATGACATTGCCGATGCGATGAAGAACCTGCTGGACGTGCGCACCCACCTGGCCCAGAACCTGACGCGGGAGATGCCCAAGCCCGTCGCCAAGAAACGCTTCCTGCAATGGTTGCGCAGCCGCGCCTGAACAGGTCCTGAAGTCGGGGCCCCCTGAGGCGAGGAGATTTATCCCCGCTGGACTGCGAAGCAGGCCCATACGGTTGAGCAGGGCGTCTGCTTCGCAGCCGTGCGGGGATAACTCCCGTCGCCACAGGGACAATCATCTTCGATGCCCATTGGCCACCCGAACTTCCCAATAATTGGCTATTTGTACGGCGCCACCGCAAGGCTAACGTAGCGCCACACCCAATCGTTCTGGAGTTCACCATGCAACCGCGCATCGATTTTTATACCGCTTCCCCGGACGCCTTCAAGGCCATGATGGCCCTGGAAACCGCCGTTTCGAAACTGGGCCTGGAAAAATCCCTGCTGGAACTGGTCAAGCTGCGTTCCTCGCAGATCAATGGCTGCGCCTTCTGCATCGACATGCACACCGCCGATGCCCGCAAGGACGGTGAGACCGAGCGGCGCCTGTACGCCGTGACCGCCTGGCGCGAAGCACCGTTCTTCACCGGCCGCGAACGCGCCGCACTGGCCTGGACCGAAGCCCTGACCCGCCTGAGCGACACCCACGCGCCCGATGCCGACTATGCGCTGCTGAGCGAACACTTCTCCCCCAAGGAAATGGTCGACCTGACGGTGGCGATCAACACCATCAACGGCTGGAACCGCCTGGCGGTGGGCTTTCGCAAGATGCCTGAAGCCTAGTCGAACGCAAAGAGACCGGTGGGAGCGAGCCTGCTCGCGATGGGGTAGGGCATTCAATGTTGAATTGACTGTCAAGCTGCCATCGCGAGCAGGCTCGCTGCCATAGGACATTCTCGATTCTGAAAGCTTCGGACGACAGGCAGTGCAATAGGTTTGCTTCAGCTTAATGGGAAGAATTACTATTCACATCCCGTTTCCGCAGCGCGCCGTAATGACCCCCAAGTTGCCCCGCTTATCCGGTTTTTTCGAGCATTACGAAGAGTTGATCGGAACCTGGACCCGGCGCCTGCGCAATCGCGAGCAGGCCGAGGACCTGGCCCACGATACCTTCGTGCGGGTACTCGAGGCCGATTCGGCGGGGGTCGAGCAACCCCGGGCCTACTTGCACCAGACGGCGCGCAACATTGCAGTGGATGGCTATCGGCGCGAAGATCGACGGGGCGCCATGGAGGAGGCGGCGATCGATTTCAGTCAGTCGCTTTCCAGCGACCCGGAGCATTTCATGCACGCGATCCAGCTGGCGGACTCCATCGAACGGGCGCTTGCCGAGCTGCCAGCCAACTGCCGTACGGTGTTTGTCTGGCAGAAGATCGAAGGCCTGACCCAGGCGGAAATCGCCGAGCGCCTGGGGCTGTCAAAAAACATGGTGGAAAAGTATATGATCCGCACCCTGCGGCATCTGCGCGATCACCTGGACGGGCCTGGGCAATGATCCGCCGTCGTCTTGCACTGCAACCCGCTCACCTGAACCCGAGGACCTTCCATGATGGATAGCCGTGATTGCCCGTGTGGGCAGAACCGGGTTCGCGACGAAGCGGCGCAATGGTTCGTGCGCCTGCAAGCGCCGGTCATGGGGGTGGAGGAGCGTCGGCGCTTCGATGCCTGGCTGGACGAACACCCCAACCACCGAGATGAAATCCAGTTGCTGCAAGGCATCTGGAGCGCCACGGACCTGCTGCCCCGCGAGCGCCTGCAGGCCTTGTGCGCGCCCCCGGCCAAACGTCCCGCGCGCCGGCCGTTGCTGCGCTATGCCGTGGCCGCCGGACTACTGGCGGTGACGATCGGGCTGGGGCTGTTCAGCGGCCTGGGTTCTACCACCGACTACAGCGCAGAGTTTGCCACTGCCCTTGGCGAACGCCGGCACATCGCGCTACCGGACGGCTCGCTGATCGATCTCAATAGTCGCAGCCGAGTACGTATCCAGTTCGTGCATCATCAGCGCCGGGTGGAGTTGATCGAAGGGCAAGCGTTGTTTCGTGTCGAGCATGACGTCGGCCGGCCTTTTACCGTCGAAGCGGGCAACGGCCAGGTGACAGTGACCGGAACACGCTTCGACGTGCGCCGTGATGTCGACAAGACCCGGGTCGCGGTAGAGCAGGGCAGCGTCAAGGTCCAGGGGCGCGATCTGTCCCAGGCCAGCTTTGTCAGCCTGACGGCCGGCCTGGGTACCCAGATCGACGCCCAGGGCAAGGTGGCCACGCCCTATGCGATCGATGCCGATGCGCTCACCGCCTGGCGCAATGGCAAGCTGGTGTTCAACAACGCCTCGTTGAACGAGGTGGCCGAAGAGGTTTCCCGTTATCGCGCCAAACCCTTGCGGGTGGGCAGCGCGGCGGTGGGCAACCTGCGCTTGACCAGCGTGTTCCGTTCCGACAATCCCGAGGCGTTGCTCAAGGCCCTGCCGGACATCCTGCCGGTGGCCGTGCGAACCCTGGACGACGGTAGCCAGGAAATAGTTGCGCGCCAGGTTCTGCCTGAAAAGCCTTGATACTCGTTCATGCCGCGTTGAAAACCGGCTCGTGCGCGAGTCCGATCGCCATGCTCATTTACTCCAGTAAAGTCGAGCGCGACCCTGGCCGTTCCTCGCCGGTTTTCGCCCTGCCTACCTGCCCAAGATTTTTCAAACAGAGCCTGGATTCAGGTTTTTTTCGAGTTCTTCGTCTACTTGTCCAACTGCAACTGGTTTGTATTAACAGACGCGTATTCTTGCGATTCGACAGGACAAGGTTCGACGTGAAAACTTTTGCTAAAAACAACAAACGCCGCCAACCCCGCTGGTTGCCACTGGCCTTGACGTTGGCCGTTAACGCCGCGGTTCCCCAGGTTCTTGCCGATCAGGCGGCCAGTAGCATCCATATCCAGGCCCAGCCGCTGGGCCAGGCCTTGAGCCAGCTGGCCCAGCAGACCTCGTTGCAGGTGTTCTTCAGCCCCGAGCTGGTGGCTGGCAAGCAGGCGCCGGCGGTGGAAGGCAACCTGTCCCCGGAAGCGGCCCTGCGCCAGCTGCTGCAGGGCAGCGGCCTGCAGTACCAGCTCAATGACGGTTCGGTGACGGTGCTGCCGGCGCCTTCGGCCACCAACGGTGGCCCGCTGGAGCTGGGCGCCACGGACATCCAGGTGGTGGGCGACTGGCTCGGCGATGCCAATGCCGAAGTAGTGCAGAACCATCCTGGCGCACGCACGGTGATCCGCCGCGAAGCGATGCAAGAGCAGGGCGCCATGAACGTCGGCGATGTCCTGCGGCGTGTGCCCGGTGTGCAAGTGCAGGACGCCAATGGCACCGGCGGCAGCGATATTTCCCTCAACGTCGGTGTACGAGGCCTGACCTCGCGCCTGTCGCCGCGCTCCACGGTGTTGATCGACGGCGTCCCGGCAGCGTTCGCGCCTTACGGTCAGCCGCAATTGTCCATGGCGCCGATTTCCTCGGGCAACCTGGACAGCATCGATGTGGTACGCGGCGCTGGCTCCGTGCGCTACGGGCCGCAGAACGTCGGCGGGGTCATCAACTTCGTGACCCGGGCGATTCCGGAAAAGGCCACCGGTGAAATCGGCACCACGCTGGAAACTTCCCAGCGCGGCGGCTGGAAACATATCGACACGGCATTCCTCGGCGGTACGGCCGACAATGGCATGGGCGCCGCGCTCCTGTATTCCAGCGTGAACGGCAACGGCTATCGCCGCAGCAATAATGGCAACGACATCGACGACGTGATCCTCAAGACCCACTGGGCGCCTACCGAGGTGGACGATTTTTCCCTGAATTTCCATTACTACGACGCCAAGGCCGATATGCCGGGCGGCCTGAACCAGGCGCAATATGACGCCGACCCGTACCAGTCCGACCGCGACTGGGACACTTTCGCCGGCCGGCGCAAGGACGTTTCCTTCAAGTGGATCCGGGAAATCAGCGAACGCACCCAGGCCGAGGTGCTGACCTATTACTCCGACAGCTACCGTGGCAGCACCATCGCCTCTCGGGATCAACGCAACCTGGTGTCTTACCCGCGCACCTATTACACCTTTGGCATCGAGCCGCGGGTGTCCCATGTGTTCGACCTGGGCCCCACGACCCAGGAGGCCAGCGTGGGGTATCGCTACCTCAAGGAGGGCATGCACGAAGAGGCCAGTCGCCTGGCGTTGCGTGATAACCAGCCAGTGGTGCGTCCGGGGGCCGATGGCCATGTCTATCAGGACCGTACCGGAGGCACCGAGGCCCATGCGGTCTACGTCGATGACAAGATCGATATCGGCAAATGGACCATCACCCCGGGTATCCGCTTCGAAAGCATCAGCACCGAATGGCACGACCGCCCGGTGCTCGACAACGCCGGCCGTCCCGTGCAGGAAAAGCGCCGCAGCATCGACAGCAACGAGCCGCTGCCGGCCCTGAGCGTGATGTACCACCTGTCCGATGCGTGGAAGCTGTTCGCCAACTACGAGACGTCCTTCGGCAGCCTGCAGTATTTCCAGCTCGGCCAGGGCGGCGTGGGCAACGACACGGCCAATGGCCTGAGCCCGGAAAAGGCCAAGACCTACGAGATCGGTACGCGCTACAACGATGAGGTGTGGGGCGGGGAAGTGACGCTGTTCTACATCGACTTCGACGATGAGCTGCAATACATCAGCAACGATGTGGGCTGGACCAACATGGGCGCCACCAAGCACCAGGGCCTGGAAGCTTCGGTGCGCTACGACCTGGCCGCCCTGGACCCGCGTCTCGAGGGCTTGAGCGCCAACGCCGGTTTCACCTACACCCGGGCGACCTATGAAGGCCAGATCCCGAGCTTCAAGGGGCGTGACCTGCCGTTCTACTCGCGCCAGGTGGCAAACGTGGGCTTGCGCTACGACGTCAATCGCTGGACGTACAACCTCGATGCGTTTGCCCAGTCCAAGCAACGCTCGCCCGGAAACAATGTGAACCCCGACGGCAGTTTCAGCGACAACTACATCACCGACGGCACCGCCGACGGGCAGTTTGGCGACATGCCTGGCTACGTGCTGTGGAACGTGCGGGCCGGCTATGACTTTGGCGAGCAGCTGTCGAACCTGAAACTCGGCGCCGGGGTGAAGAACCTCTTCGACCACCAGTACTACACCCGTTCGAGCGACAACAACTCGGGGATCTACGTGGGGGCGCCGCGGACGTTCTTCGTGCAGGCCAGCGTGGGGTTCTGATGAGAACGCCTTGCGCAGGGCTCAGACTTTGAGCACTTTCCCACTGGCCGCCACCGCCACCAGTGACAGCGCAATCAGCCCGAACGCAATGCTCAGGCTGCTGCCATGGGCCACGAACCCGATCAGCGCCGGGCCGGCAAGGATGCCGGCGTAGCCGATGGTGGTGATGGCCGGTACGGCAATCGCTTCAGGCATCAGTGTCTGTTTGCCGACGGCGGTGTACAGCACCGGCACGATGTTCGAACAACCGGCCCCCACCAATCCATATCCCAGCAACGCCGCCTGCCACATCGGTGCCAGGGTCGCCAGCAGGAACCCGGCCGCGGCGGTCGCGCCGCCGTAGATGATCACGCGCCGGGCGCCCAGGCGACGCACCACTGAATCGCCCGTCAACCGGCCGACGGTCATCGTCAGCGCGAACGCGGCATAACCCAGCCCGGCGTAGGCGGTTTCCACCCCGCGCTCGGTGGTCAGGAACACCGCACTCCAGTCCAGCACGGCGCCCTCGGCCAGAAATACGATGAAACAGAGGATGCCGATGAACAACACCACGCCATGGGGAATGGCAAACGCCGGTCCCGAACTCTCACTGCCGTAGGGCAGTAGATGCGGCGCCGCCTTGAACAGCGCTACCAACAGCAAGGCGTTGACCACCAGTGTCGCCCCCAGGGGCGAGAGCCCAATGCCGAGCAAGGCACTGACCCCGGCCGCACCAATGATGCCCCCCAGGCTGAACATGCCGTGGAAGCCCGACATCATGGTCTTGCCACTGGCTCGCTCGACGATCACCGCTTGCAGGTTGACCGTCGAATCCACGGTGCCAAGCCCGGCACCGAACACGAACAGCGCGGCCACCAGCCAGGGTAGCGTCGTCATCGTCGCCAGCAACGGCAGCGCCAGACAGATCAGGATCGTGCCGCCGCTGAGCACCCGACGGCAGCCGAACCGCGCCGCCAGCGCACCGGAAATCGGCATCGCCAGGATCGACCCCACCCCCAGGCACAACAGCAGCAACCCGAGAGTGCCTTCATCGAGATTGGCCCGGACCTTGGCATAAGGCACCAGCGGCGCCCAGGCCGCGATGCCGACACCGGCGATCAGATAGGCAATGCGGGTGGACATCTGTTCCAGGCGTCCGGGGATAAAGGTTGGCGGTGGGGTGATGGCAGTCATGAAACGTCCTTGGTCTGGCGATGCGGTGGTGCGGGCAGGGTCCTATGCTTGCATATTCACTGACCGTGCTGCGACTCCAAGGTGCCGACCGCGTTGTCTGCATCGCAAGCAAGCTTTGATCCCACCGTCATGCGTTGACGATTTTGCTCCTGCAGGGGCGCTCGGCATAAAGTACTGCCTCTCGCTGGCGAATACCGGGTTGGGTCCATGACGCAGTTTTATGATGCACGCGGCAATGTTTATGGTGTGGTTTCACCGCAACAGGTCCGTGCCCAGGGCATAGACCTGCCCTCGTCGGCCGGACAGGCGGCAAGGGCGAGGGAAGGTTGGACTTCAGCCGCCATCCATGCCTTATGCAGTTGGGCGCCGGGCGAAGCCCCGCCGGGGGCCAAGGCCCATCGCTGCGACGGCTTGCTGATCGGGCCATTCCAGAGCGAGCCGCCGTTCGATCTGTTGATCGTCAACACCGATGGCACCCTGGCCGAGCGCAGCGGCAATGGCCTGACGATCTTTTCCCAGGCCCTGAAAGAACGCGGGTTGATAAAGGACGATGGCGATTGCCTGCTGCAGGTCCATCACGACAATCCCCATGGCGTGTCGCCGTTGCGCACATCGGTGCGGGCCGCCATGTTCGAGGGCGTACAGGGTTTCTGGTTGGACCTGGGGCGGCCGTCGTTCGGACCGCAAGCCGTCGGTGCCCGGAACGTGGAGCGCGTGACCTTCCAGCAGCGCGATGTCAGTCGGGTAGCGGCGTTGCACGCCTTGAACCCGGCATGGGGCCACAGCCAGTTCGTGAACATCGGCAATCCTCACTGCGTGACGTTGGTGGACAGGGCCGACGCCCTGCCGGACAACCCACAGATGCGCGCCCCGGCCTTGGCGCAGGGCCTGACCCGCATCGCCTTTGCCGCGCCCGCAGGGTCGGGTTCTCCTTGTCCGGCAGGGGTGAATCTGCAATGGGCGTGGCTCCAGGCCCCGGGACTAATCGTCGCTCGCGTCTTCGAGCGCGGCGAAGGCCCCACGGCTTCCTCGGGCACCAGCGCCAGCGCCGTGGCCAGCGCTGCGTGGCGAGTGGGCTGGGTCGCGGCGGGACCGGTGGGGGTTGTCATGCCCGGTGGCACAGCGCCGATCTTATTGGAACAACAGGATGAGGCGTTGGTGCGAGTTAGGCTGTTCGGCACTGCCAAGGCCATCCCGTGAATCCCTGTGTCCCGGTAATGCCGAGGACCCGTCAGGCGCCACCGATGACGCCATCATGATCAGGCTCGTCTCCCAGCGGGGGCAGGTTCAATCCAACACGGGAGCAAACTCCACCACCGGCATCTGCCGCTTCATCAGCACTTCGCCATGGCGAATCGAGTAGAGCGGCAAGCCCTGGCTGCGGATCACTTCGTAGTCGCTGTCCGCCGACAGGATCAGCAGGTTCGCCGGGCGGCCGGGCTCCAGGCCGTAGCGCTCGCCCAGGGCCATGGCCTTGGCACTGTTGTCGGTGACCAGGTCCAGGGCGCTTTGCAGGTTGCGGTAGCCGAGCATATGGCAGATATGCAGGCCGGCTTCCAGTACCCGCAGGATGTTGCCGTTGCCCAGGGGATACCACGGGTCGACGATGGAATCCTGGCCGAAGCACACGTTCATCCCGGCTTCGAGCAATTCGTTGACACGGGTGACGCCGCGGCGTTTGGGGAAGGTATCGAAGCGCCCTTGCAGGTGGATGCTTTCGGTGGGGCAGGACACGAAACTGATGCCCGAATGCCCCAGCAGGCGGAACAGCTTGGCGCAGTAGGCGTTGTCGTAGGAGCCCATGGCCGTGGTGTGGCTGGCTGTCACCCGACTGCCCATGTCGCGGCTGCGGGCTTCTTCGGCAAGCACCTCCAAAAAGCGTGAGTGCGGGTCGTCGGTCTCGTCGCAATGCACATCCACCAGGCAACCGGTGCGTTCGGCCAGGTCCATCAGGAACTTCACCGAGCTGACGCCCTGGTCGCGGGTGTACTCGAAATGCGGGATACCGCCCACCACATCGGCGCCCATGCGAATCGCTTCTTCCATCAGTTCGCGGCCATTGCGGTAGGACTCGATGCCTTCCTGGGGAAACGCGACGATCTGCATGTCCACCAAGTGACGGCTTTCCTCGCGCACCTGCAGCATGGCCTTGAGGGCCGTCAGTTCAGGGTCGGTCACGTCGACGTGGGTACGCACATGCTGGATGCCGTGGGCAGCGAGGGCCTGGAGGGTCTTCTTGGCGCGGGTCCTGGTGTCTTCCTGGGTGATGGTGGCCTTGCGCTCGCCCCAGCATTCGATGCCTTCGAACAGCGTACCGCTCATGTTCCAGCGCGGTTCGCCGGCCGTGAGGGTAGCGTCCAGGTGGATGTGCGGCTCGACGAAAGGCGGCACCACCAGGTTGCCTCCAGCATCGAGGTCTTCCGGGCCAAGGCTGGGGGCCTCGGTCTGGCGGGCGATATTGGCGATCAGGCCGTTTTCCAGGTGCAGCTCATGCAAGCCTTCACGGTTGCGCAGGCGGGCGTTGATGATGTGCATCGGCGAGTCCTTGTTATAGGTCTTGGAGTGGCGCAACAGCGGTGCGGGTACCCATGACGCCAGTCAATACCACATACGTTAGCGCGCCGGTGGCGATTCCTACCAGTGGCGCGATCCATGGCGAATTGAATGCGGCGACAGTACCCAGCCCATAGGCCAGCAAGCCGGGCCAGTTGAAGGCTGGCAACCGTGCTTCGGCCAGGCGTGGATAACGGCCGCGCCAGCGAAAGAAGAAGTCGGCCATGATCACGCCGCCGATCGGCGGGATGACCGTGCCCAGAAGGATCAGGTAGGGCACCAGCAGGTCGTACATGCCCAGCAGGGCCAGCAGTGTACCGACCAGCGCCCCGCCCAGGGTAACGGCCTTGCGTCGACGGGTTCGCAGCAGGTTGCAGCCGGCCACGGCGAAGTTGTAGATGGTGTTGTCCTGGGTGCTCCAGATGTTGAGCAGCAGCATCGCCATCGCCGCCATGGCGAAGCCCTGCAGCAGCAACACCTCGACCACGTCCGGTTGCTGATAGACGATGGCGCCGTAGGCACCGATCAGCACCATCAGCCCATTGCCGAGGAAAAAGCCGATCAGGCTGGCCAGCACCGCAACCTTCGCCGAGCGGGAGAAGCGCGTCCAGTTGGTGGCCTGGGTCGCGCCGCTGACGAAGGTGCCGAACACCAGCGTGATGGCGGTGGACCAATCGAGGCTGCCTGTGGGAACCACGGCCAGCAATCCCTCGAAACCGCCTATTTTCGTCGTCGCCACCCACATCGACAGCATCAGCAGCAACAGCATGGCCGGTACGGCGATATAGGAAAGGATCTCCAGCCCGCGATAGCCGATGTAGGCGGTGGCGCAGAACCCCAGGCCGAACAGCACCATCAGCCCCAGCACGCTGCCCTGGTCCAGCTCGAAATACTTGCCCAGCACCACGGCCGCGGTGGCCGTGCCCCAGGCGTACCAGCCGATCTGGGTGAAACCCAGGATCAGGTCGCTGAGCTTGCTGCCGACCTCACCGAAACAGAAGCGGCCCATCAGCACCGAGTTGAGCCCGCTCTTGAAGGCGATGTAGCCCAGGCCTGCGGCATACAGGCCCAGCAGCAGGTTGCCGATCACGATCACCGTGAGCATTTCGACAAAACCGAAGGCCACCCCCAGCTTGCCGCCGGCGAACATCGTCGCGGTGAAAAAGGTGAAGCCCAGCAACACCATGGCCGTGGAGGCCAGGCCCTTGCGGGCATGCATCGGCACTTCGCTCAAAGGGTAATCGTTGCCCGGATCGTTCTGAGTCATGTGGCGGACCTTGCAAAAGAGGAAAGACCGCGAGCGTGCAGCGGCCGTGCCAAGCGCGTGATCGCGAGGTTATTTATAGACAATCCTGGGAATTGGGGGGCGCAGGGGGGCGAAAGCGGTGCGCGAGTGATTCAAGTTGGAACACGGATCCCATTAGCGACGAGCCCCTGTGGGAGTGAGCTTGCTCGCGATAGCCTTGTGTCAGATAGCATCAAAGTGACTGCCATGCCGCCATCGCGAGCAAGCTCGCTCCCACAGGAGAATGCGGTGTCTTTCAGGTCGGGGAGGACAGTGGCAAAAACCGCAACATCGCCGCCACGATGGCTTGCGGTGCGTCTTCCTGGACCAGGTGCCCGGCGTTCGGAACGGGATGCAATTGTGCCCCGGGGATCATCCGTTGGAGGGCCTGGCCGCGTTCGATGGGAATCCACTGGTCATCCTCGCCCCAGAGGATCTGGGTCGGGCAGCGCACGCTCGGGTACAGGTCTTGCGCCTCACGGGTATAGCGTTCGTCCATCTGCGCGATCTGCCGGTAGAACGCCGCCTGGCCTGTCTCGCCCAGCCATGGCTTTACGTAGGGCGCCAGTTCCTCGTCCGGGATGTCCCGTTTGATCGCACCACGAATGTACGTCGGCACGATGGCGCGTTGAATGTAGTCGGGCAGGCCGCTGAAGGCGGCTTCATGTTGGCGCACGTGCTGTACGAAGGCGGAGCCCCAGGGCGACAGGGCCACGGGGTCGATCAGGGTCAGGCTGCGGTAGTCCCTGCCGTCGAGCAGATGCGCGCGCAGGGCGGTGGCGCCGCCGAAGTCATGGGCCACCACGTCCGGGCAGTCCAGGCCCCAGTGTTCCAGCAATTGTGCGAGCAACAGGTTTTGCACGCCCAGGGACACGTCGGCATCGGGTTGTGCGGATTGGCCATAACCCAGCAGGTCGAAGTAGTGCACCCGGTGGGTGGCGAAAAACAGCGGGGCGATGCGGTGCCACACGTAGGAAGAGAACGGCGTGCCGTGGACAAATACCAAGGGCGGGCCATCGCCGTGGATGGCGTAGCGGATGGGATGTCCGTTGAAGGTGTATGTCTGATCCAGCGGCCAGTGGGTCATAATCGTGTCCTCTTGGCATGTTCGAGCCAAAGAGCATAGACACAAAAAAGCTGATGTCAGGCAAACAGGGACCTGTGGCGAAGGCAGTTATCCCCGCTGGGCTGCGCAGCAGACCCAAAGCAATGGACTCGATCCGCCTGACACACCGAATGGCGGTTTCAGGACTGCTGCGCGGCCCAGCGGGGGATGAACCCCGCCACAAGGGATTTGGTTATTCGCCGCGATAGATGCAGCCGCTGGTGCATGTCTCATGGATGCGAATGGCACTGAGCTCGGGCAGCAACGGCTTCAATTCATTCCAGATCCACTTGGCCAGGACTTCGCTGGTGGGGTTTTCCAGGCCGGGAATGTCGTTGAGGTAGTTGTGGTCCAGGCGCTCGTACAGCGGCTTGAAGATCGCCTTGATCTCGGAGAAGTCACGAATCCAGCCGGTGTACGGGTCGATATCGCCGTCCAGATGGATCGCCACTTTGAACGAATGGCCATGAAGGCGGCCGCACTTGTGGCCTTGCGGCACGTGGGGCAGGCGGTGGGCGGATTCGAAGGTAAACTCTTTGAAGATTTCCACGGGGTTCGGGCTCTATAGGGTAGCGGTCGCGAGGCAGGCGGCGGAGTTTATCAGTTTGGCTCCGGCGTTGCGCAACCGTGCTGACTAAAGGGTCAGCAATCGCTCGCCCAACCCCCCATTGGCCGTCAGTTCCAGGAACTCGTCGCCCAGCCGTCGGCTTTCGTCCATTGCGGTGCGCCAGTATTTGCGGCGGCTTGGGTCATCGCCCATGAAACGCTTGAAGTCGTTACGATCCGGCAGTTTGCCGAAGGGCAGGCGAGCCAGGTACTCACGGGACGGCGCCAGTAGCAGCACGTCCTGCAGGCGTTCGGCATTGCCCCGGCGCCACGGCAGGCTCTTGTCGAACCAGCCGGGAATGACCCGGTCGGTAAAATGTGGATACAGCACGATGTCATCGCCGCTGTAGGGCAGGTCGAGGTGATAGTCCAGCAGGCCGCCGTCGCGGTAGGTACCGGCACCGGCACCCGGCAGGTCGCGCACGCCTTCCATCACCATGGGAATGGAGCCCGATGCCAGCAAGGCCTGGCGCAGGTTGGCCACCTCCAGCGGGACGAAGCGCGATGGAAAGTCGTTCAGAGGATGCAACGGCGGCGCCAGGCGCGGATCGTGGACGATCAGCCGTTCGAAGTGCCGTGACAGCCGTGCGCGGCCGCGCAGGTTGTCGGCGATCACCGACGACAGGCCCAGGCCCAGCCGCCCACGATGATCCTGCGCGAGCAAGCCATGGCTTTTGACCACCATGATGTTGAGCCGGTAATGCGGGTTGTCGAGGATCGCCGCATCGCGGCCTTCGAGCAGGTCGTCGAGCATGCGCTGCGAACTCTGGCTGACCCCGGCCATGGTCACGCCTTTGGCAAAGCTCTGTTCGTTGTACAAGGTGCCCAGGCGCCGGATCCCTTCGGCGGCATCCGGCAGGCAGGCACTGGCGAAGCGCCAGGAGCCTACCGACGCGCCGATCAGCGAGCGTTCCCGGGGCGCGGCGGGCAGCCATTCACCGAACAGCGCCAGGTCCAGCCCCTGGATCCCCAGGGCCTTGGGCCCCCCGGCGGCGCCGGGCAGGATGCCAACGTCGCGGGCGCTGAGGCCCGCCTCGCGAATGCGCGCGAAAGCACGAGGGCCGGCCTTGAGGGTGAGCGCTGGGATCTTGATGTGGATGGCGGTCATACCGGCCTCGAATGCGTACAGGTGGATGATTATAACGACACAACAACCCGTGGAAGCGAGCCCGCTGGCGATGGCGTCGGCCCATCCCGCGCCGATTCAGGTTCGCACGGCTCTGCCAGCAAGCCCGTCCCTGCAAGCGTTCACAGACGTTGATGTGGGTTCAATGATGGCAATTCAGTTTCAGTTAAGTTCTTCCCGATAGAGTCGTTGCGTGACGATTATAAAAAGGAGACAAACCATGAACCGCCTGACTGCCTTTTTCATCGCGATGTCCATGGCCCTCGGCGCCGGCCTGGCCCAGGCTCGAGACCTTGATGCCGGCGAAGCCCAAAAACTGCAGGACGCTGGTACCATTCAGTCCTTTGAAAAACTCAAGGCCGCAGCCCTGGCCCAGCACCCTGGTGCCACGCTGACGGATGTCGAGCTGGAGGAAGAGTACGGCAAGTACATCTTCCAGGTGGACCTGCGCGATGCCAAGGGCATCGACTGGGACCTTGAATTGGATGCTGTGACCGGCAAGGTGCTCAAGAATCATCAGGATACGTAATGAAGCTTAATCTACGCGCCCGCAGTCCCTGGCTGCTGGCGCTGCTGACGTTTTGTTCGGTGGTCATGGCTCGCGACCTGGACCAGGACGAAGCCCTGCAATTACGCCAGCAGGGCGTGATACTGCCCCTTGAGCATCTGCTGCAACAGGCGCTGGACCGGCATCCCGGCGCCAAGTTGCTGGAAGCCGAGCTGGAGGAAAAGCACGGGGTCTATATTTACGAGGTCGAGCTGCTGGATACCGACGGCGTCGTTCGCGAGCTGGACCTGGAGGCCAAGACCGGCCGTTTACTCAAAGATAAGGAAGATTGATGCGCCTGCTTCTGGTGGAAGATCACGTTCCCCTGGCCGACGAGTTGATGGCCGGGCTTGCACGACAGGGTTATGCCGTCGACTGGCTCGCCGATGGGCGCGATGCGGTGTACCAGGGCAGTACCGAGCCCTATGACCTGATCATCCTCGACCTCGGCCTGCCCGGGGTGCCGGGGCTCGAGGTGCTGGCCCAGTGGCGTGCCGGCGGCCTGAGCACCCCGGTGCTGATTCTCACGGCCCGTGGTTCCTGGGCCGAGCGCATCGAAGGTCTCAAGGCCGGCGCGGACGACTACCTCACCAAGCCGTTTCATCCCGAAGAGCTGCACCTGCGGATCCAGGCGCTGCTGCGTCGCTCCCATGGCCAGGTCAACCAACCGACGCTCCAGGCCGCCGGGCTGCATCTGGACGAAGGGCGTCAATGCGTGGTCCGCGACGGTACGGACATCCAGCTCACGGCTGCCGAATTTCGCCTGTTGCGCTATTTCATGCTTCACCCTGAACAGATCCTCTCCAAGAGCCATCTCTCCGAGCACCTGTATGACGGCGAAACCGAGCGCGATTCCAATGTGCTGGAGGTTCACGTCAATCACCTGCGGCGCAAGCTGGGACGCAGCGTGATCGAGACCCGTCGTGGGCAGGGCTATCTGTTCGGCGGACAGGCGCAATGAGCGCCGGGCAGTGAGGTCCATCCAGCGGCGCCTGAGCCTGGGCCTGATCGGTGTGATGGTGGTGGTCGGCCTGGTCCTGGCGCAGACCAGCCTGTGGTTGTTCGAGCTGGGTTTGCAGCGTTACCTGGAAGCCGGGCTGCGCAACGACAGCGAGAGCCTGCTGGTGGCCCTGGTGCGCGGCCCCCAGGGGTTGCAGCTGGATGAGCGCCGCTTGTCGCCGGCCTATCTGCGCCCGTTTTCCGGGCACTATTTCCGCATCGATTTTGCCGATGTGCATTGGCGCTCCCGCTCCCTTTGGGACCAGGAATTGCCCCGGCTCGAGCATCCGGGCCTGCACAGCAACCTGAAACTGGGGCCCGAAGGGCAGAAGCTGCTGGTGCTGCGTACCGACTACCGGCGCCTGGGCCAGGCGATCTCCATCAGCGTGGCCCAGGACTACACGCCAGTGCGCGACAGTTTCCTGCGCATGCAACAGGTCGGCCTCGGCCTCGGCCTGGCCGGCCTGCTGCTGATCCTGTTTCTGCAACGGATCACGGTGCGCCGGGCCTTGCGTCCATTGGAGGCGGCCCGGGAACAGATCGCCCAGCTACAGCGCGGGCAGCGCTCGCAGCTCGATGAACAAGTGCCCCGGGAGCTGGAGCCGTTGGTGGCGCAGATCAACCACCTGCTGGCCCATACCGAGGACAGCCTCAAGCGTTCGCGCAATGCCCTGGGCAACCTGGGCCATGCCTTGAAGACCCCGCTGGCGGTGCTGCAAAGCCTGGCCTCCAACGAAAAGCTCGATCCCTATCCGGAGCTGCGCAAGCTGTTGCTCGAACAGCTGGAACAGGTGCGGCAGCGCCTCAATCGCGAGCTCAACCGTGCCCGGCTGTCCGGCGATGCGTTGCCCGGCGCGCACCTGGACTGTGACGCTGAGTTGCCGGGGCTGCTGGCGACCCTGAACATGATCCATGGCGAGCACCTGCACCTGGCGTACGTCGCACCGCCCGGGCTGCACTTGCCCTGGGACCGCGAAGACCTGCTGGAACTGCTGGGCAACCTGCTGGACAACGCCTGCAAATGGGCCGACGCCGAAGTGCGCCTGACCGTCACCGAAACCGCCGGGACATTCAGCCTGGCGGTGGAGGACGATGGCCCGGGGATTCCCGAGGACCGGCGTGACCAGGTGTTCAGCCGGGGCACGCGCCTGGACGAACAGACCGACGGCCATGGCCTCGGGCTCGGTATCGTGCGCGACATCGTCGACACCTGGAGCGGTACGCTGGCACTGCATGACAGCGAGTGGGGCGGGCTGAAAGTCGTGATCGAACTGCCCAAGCGCTGAGCTCTATCGCATGACGCTGCCCAACCTGTGGGAGCGGGCTTGCCCGCGATAGCAATCGCTCGGCAGCTATCCATGCGTCCGAACTGACGCCATCGCGAGCAAGCTCGCTCCCACAAGGGGGGCGCTTGGCGCTAGTCAATATCGCGAGATTTGAAAACCCGCCCCACGGCCCTTGCAGCTTGCCGCCGCTTCCTGCAAAGTCGCGGCCTTTTTGTCCGGTGGCCTTCCATCGCTGTGCTTTGAGGTAACGATGATAAATGCAGTAATTGCCGCGGTTGGCGTCATGCTGGTGCTCAGCCTGTCCCGCGTGCATGTGGTGATCGCGCTGATTATCGGCGCATTGGTGGGTGGCCTGACCGGCGGCCTGGGTATCGAGGCCACGCTCAAGGCGTTCAACGCAGGCCTTGGCGGCGGGGCGACAGTGGCATTGTCCTACGCCTTGCTTGGAGCGTTCGCGGTAGCGATTGCCAAGTCCGGCATGGCCCATGCCTTGGCCGACAAGGCCCTGGCCATGGTGGACCGCCAGGACGCCGCTGGTGGCTCCGGTGTGAAATGGGTGCTGATCGGTTTGCTGGGGACGGTCGCGGTCGCTTCCCAGAACATCCTGCCGATCCACATCGCCTTCATCCCGCTGCTGGTGCCGCCGCTGCTCTATGTGCTGACCAAGCTCCAGCTGGATCGTCGGCTGATCGCCTGCGTCATGACCTTCGGCCTGATCACCCCCTACATGTTCCTGCCGGTGGGCTTCGGCAACATCTTCCTCAATGAAATCCTGCTGGCCAACATCGCCCGCAGCGGCGTGGATGTCAGTGGCATCAACGTCACGCACGCCATGGGTATCCCGGCGCTGGGCATGGTCTTCGGCCTGGTGCTGTCGTTCTTCACCTATCGCAGGAAACGCGTCTACGACCTGAAGAAGATCGCCAGGGCCGAACAAGTGGCGGTGCGCTACAACCCGTTGAGCCTGGCGGTGGCCGGGTTGGCAGTGGCTGCGGCGTTCGCCATCCAGCTGCTGCTGGACTCGATGATCATCGGTGCCCTGGTCGGCTTCCTGATTTTCTCCATCTCGGGGGTGGTGCGCTGGCGCGAAACCGACGACTTGTTCACCGAAGGCATGAAGATGATGGCGATGATCGGCTTCATCATGATCGCCGCCTCGGGTTTTGCCGAGGTGATGAAGGCCACCGGTGAAGTCCAGAGCCTGGTGGAGACGTCGGCGGCGTGGATCGACCACAACAAGGGCGTCGGTGCGCTGATGATGTTGCTGGTGGGCTTGCTGGTCACCATGGGCATCGGCTCGTCGTTCTCCACGGTGCCGATCCTGACGACGATTTTCGTGCCGCTGTGCCTGCAGCTGGGCTTCAGCCCCCTGGCCATCGTCTGCATCGTCGGCACGGCCGGCGCCCTGGGCGACGCCGGCTCGCCTGCCTCGGACTCGACCCTGGGCCCGACCTCCGGCCTGAACATCGACGGCCAGCACCACCACATATGGGACACCGTGGTGCCGACCTTCATCCACTACAACCTGCCGCTGCTGGCGTTTGGTTGGGTGGCGGCGATGGTGCTGTAGCCTCGAGACCGAGTCGCCTCAATCGCAAGCAGGCTCGCTCCCACAGGGAATTGCACTCCAATGTGGGAGCGAGCCTGCTCGCGAAGGGGCTGCCCAGATCAACCCTTCCCTGAGCCCCTGCTCACCTTGTCCTACAGTTTTGCCGTGCGATGCCGTTAATACAGCTAACCACGCCAATAACACCTACAAGAGTGAACAGCATGCGCCTGAGCCTGAAGGCTAAAGTCCTGTCCCTGGCAATACTCCCGGTATTGCTGTCCGCTGTGATCATCAGCCTGACCACGGCATTCATCCTGAAGGAACAGGCCGCCAACGAGGTCCGACAGACCCGTGAACGCCTGCTCGCCGAGGCCAAGGCCACGCTGCAGAATTACGTGGCGGTGGGCCTGACCGCCATCAAGCCGCTGTACGATGCCGCCGCGCCCGGTGATAACGCCGCGCGGGCCCAGGCGATCAAGCTGCTGTCGAACGTCAGCTACGGCAAGGACGGCTATTTCTTCGGCTACGACTCCGAAACCGTGCGCCTGTTCAAGGCCAACAGCCCCGATGGCGTGGGCAAGAGCTTCAAGGACAACCGTGACCCGAACGGTGTCTACGTCAACCGTGACCTGGTGAAAGTGGCCAAGGACGGGACGCATTACCTCGAATACAGCTCGCCGCTGCCCAACAGCAACGAACTGGTACCCAAGCTCGGCTACACCGAATACCTGCCCAAGTGGGACATGGCGGTCGGCAGCTCGGTCAACCTGGACGGCATCGAAGGCCAGGTGGCGCTGGTGGAAGCCAAGGTCCACGATCGTGTACAGGGCGTGATATTGAGCATCGTCGGCATCGCCGCCGTCGTGTTGCTGGTGATCGCCGTGGTGGGGTTGCTGCTGGCCAATACCATCCTGCGGCCGCTGCATCTGATGAAGGACAACCTCGACGACATCGCGGCCGGCGAGGGCGACCTGACCCGGCGCCTGCCCATCACCAGCCAGGACGAGCTGGGCCAACTGGCCGGTTCGTTCAACCGCTTCGTCGACAAGATCCATGGCCTGGTGCGCCAGATCACCGACATGACCTCGCAACTGACCGGCCTGGTGACCCAGGTGTCCGAGCAGGCCCAGCGTTCCGAACAGGCCATGGAACGCCAGCGCCACGAAACCGACCAGGTCGCCACGGCGATCAACCAGATGTCTTCGGCCGCCCAGGAAGTGGCTCGCAGCGCCCAGGGGGCCGCCGTCGCGGCCCAGCAGACCGATGAAGAGGGCCAGTCCGCCAAGCGCGTGGTCGCCGGCAGCATCCAGCAGATCCATGCCCTGGTGAACGACATTCGCAGCAGTGGCCTGTCCCTGGACAGCCTGCAGCAGGACGTGGCCTCCATCGTCAGCGTACTGGGGGTGATCCGCTCGATCGCCGAGCAGACCAACCTGCTGGCCCTCAACGCCGCCATCGAGGCCGCGCGGGCGGGGGAAGCGGGGCGAGGTTTTGCCGTGGTGGCCGATGAAGTGCGGGCCCTGGCCAGCCGGACCCAGCAGAGTACCCAGGAGATCCAGGGCATGATCGACCGCCTGCAATCGGGTACCCATGCGGCGGTGGAAGCGATGCGTCGTTCCAGCGAGGCCGGTGACGGCACTTCGGTGCAGGCCAACGAGGCGGGCGCCTCCCTGGATGCCATGGCGCAGTTGATCGGCACCATCAACTCGATGAACGCCCAGATCGCCAGCGCCGCCGAAGAACAGACCGCCGTGGCCGAGGAAATCAACCGCAGCGTGCATCAGATCGCCGTGGCGGTGGACAGCGTCGCCGACGAAACCCAGCGGGGTGCCCAGACTTCCCGCAGCCTCAACGACCTGGGCCAGCGCCTGGGCAAGCTGGTGGGGCAGTTCCGCATCTGATCCCGCCGCAGCAGGAGCTGCCGAAGGCTGCGATCTTTCGCTCTCGATCCAGTTGTTTCGCCTGGGCTACCGGGCCCTATCGAAAGTGGAGGATCGCAGCCTTCGGCAGTTTCTGCCGCGACCAAAGGCCGGACAGGGCCCTGTGGGTGCGAGCTTGCTCGCGACAGAGGCGGATCGGTCATCGAAGTGTTGCCTGGGCAGCCGCCATCGCGAGCAAGCTCGCTCCCACAGGGGCAACTGTAACCGCTAGGGTGCCTGCACATCCCGCATCAACAACCCGAACCGCAGATCCACCGCGTCCGGGATCGGCACGTACACCACATGTCCATCCCCCGGGGCGACGTCGATGCTCTGGCCCTTGGCGTTCTGCAACTGATGCAGGTCGAAGTGGAAGTTGCCCTTGGGTGTCATCAATTCCATGTGATCGCCCAGGCCGAAGCGGTTCTTGACCCTTACTTCCGCCAGGCGCTCGCGACGCTCGCCGGTCAGTTCGCCGACGAACTGCTGGCGCTCCGACACCGAGCTGCCGTTCTGGTAGTTCTGATATTCATCGTGCACATGCCGCCGCAGAAAGCCTTCGGTGTAGCCGCGCTGGGCCAGTGATTCGAGGTCGGTCATCAGGCTGCGGTCGAATTCCCGGCCGGCCACGGCGTCGTCGATCGCCCGGCGGTAAACCTGGGTGGCACGGGCGCAATAGAAGTGGGACTTGGTCCGGCCTTCGATCTTCAGCGAGTGCACCCCCATGCGGGTGAGCCGCTCCACGTGCTGGACCGCACGCAGGTCCTTGGCGTTCATGATGTAGGTGCCGTGCTCGTCCTCGAAGGCGGGCATGGACTCGTCCGGGCGATTGGCCTCCTGGAGCAGGAATACCTGGTCCGTGGGGGCGCCCAGGCCGAGCGTGGGTTCGGGCTGGTAGCTCTGCACGATTTCGCCGGTCACGTTTTCCATGGCCGGTTGCGCCGAATACTTCCAGCGACAGGCATTGGTGCAACTGCCCTGGTTGGCGTCGCGCCGGTTCAGGTATCCCGACAGCAGGCAGCGCCCGGAATAGGCCATGCACAGCGCGCCATGGACGAACACTTCCAGCTCCATGGCCGGGACCTGCTGGCGAATCTCGGCGATTTCCTCCAGGGACAGCTCCCGGGACAGGATGATCCGGCTCAAGCCCTGTTGCTGCCAGAACTCCACGCTTGCCCAGTTCACCGTGTTGGCCTGGACCGACAGGTGGATGGGCATATCTGGGAAATGCCGGCGAACCAGCATGATCAGTCCCGGGTCGGACATGATCAGCGCATCCGGCGCCATGGCGATCACAGGTTCCAGATCCTTGAGGAAGGTGCGCAGCTTGGCGTTGTGCGGGGCGATGTTGACCACCACATAAAACCGCTTGCCCATGGCCTGGGCCTCGCCGATGCCCAGGGCCAGGTTGGCGTGATCGAATTCATTGTTGCGCACCCGCAGGCTGTAGCGCGGCTGGCCGGCGTACACCGCATCGGCTCCGTAGGCGAAGGCATAGCGCATGTTTTTCAGGGTGCCGGCGGGGGCGAGCAGTTCGGGGGCTACGAGGGGCATGGTGGCGTCGGATCGCAAAAAGCGGCGAGGGTAATCCGCGTCCGGTCGAGCAGTATTGATGCAGGTCAATGCGGGGGTGGGCAAACGCGACGGCACTCCGGCGAGTCCGAGCTGACTAACGTTTATCCCGCCTCTGGACATGGAAAGCTGATGAATCGAAAGATGCTGCAGAACAAAGCCCAGATGTCGCTGTTGGTGCTGGTCACCGTCGCGTTCATCTGGATCCTGTTACCCTTCTACGGAGCGGTCTTCTGGGCGGTGATCCTGGCCATTGTCTTTGCGCCGATGCAGCGTCGCGTGCAGCTGAAGTTCGGCTGGCAGCGCAACGTCACCTCGCTGTTCACTCTCAGTATCTGCGTGCTGATCGCGATCCTGCCGGTGATCGTCATCAGCATGCTGCTGGTGCAGGAGGGCACGGCCCTCTACAAGAGCCTGGAGAGCGGCGAGCTGGACGTTGCCGATTACCTGGCCCGGTTCAAGGAAGCCTTGCCGCCGTATTTCCAGAACCTGTTCGACCGTTTCGGCCTGGGTAACCTGAACGGGTTGCGCGACAGAATCGTCAAGAGCGCCATGCAGGGCAGCGAGTTCTTCGCCACCCAGGCCTTCAGCTTCGGCCAGGGGACTTTCCAGTTCCTGGTCAGCTTCTTCGTGATGCTCTATCTGCTGTTCTTCTTCCTGCGCGATGGCGCGGAACTGGCGCGCAAGGTGCGCGCCGCCGTACCGCTGGCCGAATACCAGAAGCGTCGGCTGCAATTGAAGTTCAACCGGGTGGTGCGGGCGACCGTCAAGGGCAACCTGCTGGTGGCGATCACCCAAGGGGCGCTGGGTGGGCTGATTTTCTGGATCCTGGGCATCCCGACGGTGTTGCCATGGGCGGTGCTGATGGCGTTCCTGTCCCTGTTGCCTGCCGTTGGCGCGGGGCTGGTGTGGGCGCCGGTGGCGGTGTATTTCCTGCTGTCGGGGGCGATCTGGCAAGGTGTGGTGCTGACGCTGTTCGGCGTGTTCGTGATCGGGCTGGTGGATAACTTTCTGCGTCCGATCCTGGTGGGCAAGGACACCAAGATGCCTGATTACCTGGTGCTGGTGTCGACCCTGGGCGGCCTGGCGGTGTTCGGGCTCAACGGGTTCGTGATCGGCCCCTTGATCGCCGCGCTGTTCATCTCGTGCTGGGCGCTGTTCGTGGAAAGCCAGCCCAAGGTGAAGCTGCCTTAGGCTCTGTACGAAAAGTCTTGAAACCAAGGTCAGGCAAGGCGAAAACAACAGAACAAGCGCCGCGTACTGGAGTGCATGAGCATTGCGAGGCAGTTTTCAGCGCGACATGAACCCGTATCAAGGCTTTCTTAGGCGGTCAGCACATAGGGGCCGATACGTTGGGACAGGGCCTGGGCGGCGGGCAATGAAGTCAGCGGGCCGCTGATGGTCACGCCATCCTGCACCAGATACCAGCAGGCCAGCAGACCGCGTTCCCTGAGCGGGGCGGGGACGGCACTGCCGATGACAGACATGATTCGAACCTTGGACATTGGGCACCTCCATCAATCGATGGAGCTACCTTACGGTTCAGGCGGCGGGACGAAAAATCAACAGTCTCGATAGTAGGAATCGACGCCGCTCAGTCGACCACCAGATCGAGCATATGCACCACTTCCCGCTCATTGAGTACGCCCTTGCGCACCAGGTTCTCCGTCAGCAACGAAAGAAACTTGGCGCTGCGATGGCCTTCCAGGTGCTTGAGCTCGGTCAACACGTTATACACCTTGCTGGAGGTGCACAGGCCGACGATGCGGTGGGGATTTTGTGTGGGCATACCTTCGTCCTTGTTGTTATGAAGCTGTTGTTGACGGACAGCGCCAGCTTGCGGCAGCGCCATGACACTCGCGTGACAGCTTGGGTTTGAGAAAAAGAAAGCAGGATTCAGACCATAATGCCTTTTTGGCGCCGGATTATTGTTCTGGCAGCGACCTCGGGGAGGCTTATTCGGCCATCCCCCAGGCTGAATGCGACGCCTGGCTCAAGCTTTGCCCCTGTACAGGGCAAAAGCCGCCCACAAAAAAGCCCCTGAACCTTTCGATTCAGGGGCTTCTTGTCTTGCTGTCTGGCTCCACGACCTGGACTCGAACCAGGGACCCAGTGATTAACAGTCACTTGCTCTACCAACTGAGCTATCGCGGAATGACGCGTATGTTACTGATTGGAAAAGAGAAGTCAAGCTTTGGGTGGTGAATCGGGCGCTCGAAGGGAGGTGGGTGCTCGCTCGGTCACTTGTTACTGCTTCACACAGCCTAGACGCCGAGGAAACAGAGGACCTTGTGTGAGCGAGCAAGCCCGCCCCCACAAAATCTTACTTTCCCGTTATTTCGCGGGCCTCATATGACCTGCACGATCGCCTTGGTCACCGCATCGATGTTGTTCTGGTTCAACGCGGCCACGCAGATGCGACCGGTGTCCAGGGCGTAGATACCGAACTCGTTGCGCAGGCGCGCCACTTGTTCAACGGTCAGGCCGGAGTAGGAGAACATACCGCGCTGGCGTGCGACGAAGCTGAAGTCGCGGTGCGGCGCTGCCTTGGCCAGCATGTCCACCATCTGATTGCGCATGCCGCGGATCCGCAGGCGCATTTCAGCCAGTTCCGCTTCCCACTGGGCACGCAGCTCGGGGCTGTTGAGGACGGCGGCCACGATGCTGGCACCGTGGGTCGGCGGGTTGGAGTAGTTGGTGCGGATCACGCGCTTGACCTGGGACAGCACCCGGGCACTTTCTTCTTTCGATTCGCTGACGATCGACAGTGCGCCAACACGTTCGCCGTACAGGGAGAACGACTTGGAGAACGAGCTGGACGCGAAGAAGGTCAGGCCCGATTCGGCGAACAGGCGCACGGCCGCTGCGTCTTCGTCGATACCGTCGCCGAAGCCCTGGTACGCCATGTCCAGGAACGGAACGTGATTCTTGGCCTTGACCACGGCCAGCACGTTTTTCCAGTCTTCGGGGCTCAAGTCCACGCCGGTCGGGTTGTGGCAGCAAGCGTGCAGCACAATGATCGAACGGTCGGGCAGGGCGTTGAGGTCTTCCAGCAGGCCCGAGCGGTTCACGTCGTGGGTGGCGGCGTCATAGTAGCGGTAGTTCTGCACCGGGAAACCGGCGGTCTCGAACAGGGCGCGGTGGTTTTCCCAGCTTGGGTCGCTGATGGCCACGACGGCGTCGGGCAGCAGTTGCTTGAGGAAGTCGGCCCCGATCTTCAGCGCGCCGGTGCCACCCACAGCCTGGGTGGTGATGACGCGACCGGAGGCGATCAGGGGCGAGTCCTTGCCGAACAGCAAGGTCTGCACCGCCTGGTCATAAGCGGCAATACCGTCGATCGGCAGGTAGCCACGGGAAACGTGCTGGGCCACGCGAATCGTCTCGGCTTCGACCACGGCGCGCAGGAGTGGAATACGCCCCTCTTCATTGCAGTACACGCCTACGCCCAGGTTGACCTTGTTGGTACGGGTGTCGGCGTTGAATGCTTCGTTGAGGCCCAGGATGGGGTCGCGGGGTGCCAATTCGACAGCGGAAAACAGGCTCATTATTGCGCGGCTCTGAATGGAGTAAGAGGGGACGTGTCACGCTCCAGCCGAATGCACTAGAGCGGTGCACAAACGGGGAGCTAGTATAGAGGCCATCACCGGGTACCGCGACAGGCGATTCAGCTTTTACGGTAAGTATTTTCGATTTTTTTTCGACCGTTAGTCCTGGTGCGGCGTCAAAGTCCACAAGGCGCGTAGGACGTCCGTCTTGAAAGCGAAGGCATTCAACTCCACATTGGATGCATTCCAGCTTTTTCTTCGGGCGACATCCGTCGTTTCGGTCTTTCTCGTTTCTGTCGCCTGGCCGACAGGAGTGAATCCAGAGGTTATGTCATGTCTGAATTCCATCTCGTCACCCGATTCAAGCCCGCCGGCGACCAGCCGGAAGCCATCCGCCTGATGGTCGAAGGTATCGAGGCGGGCCTGGCCCATCAGACGCTGCTCGGCGTCACCGGTTCGGGCAAGACCTTCAGCATCGCCAACGTGATCGCCCAGGTGCAGCGTCCGACCCTGGTACTGGCGCCGAACAAGACCCTGGCGGCGCAGCTGTATGGCGAGTTCAAGGCGTTTTTCCCGAACAACGCGGTGGAATACTTCGTTTCCTACTACGACTACTACCAGCCTGAAGCCTATGTGCCTTCGTCGGACACCTTCATCGAGAAGGATGCCTCGATCAACGACCACATCGAGCAGATGCGGCTGTCGGCCACCAAGGCGTTGCTGGAGCGCAAGGATGCGATCATCGTCACCACGGTGTCGTGCATCTACGGCCTGGGTAGCCCGGAGACCTACCTGAAGATGGTGTTGCACGTCGACCGCGGCGACAAACTCGATCAGCGGGCCTTGTTGCGGCGCCTGGCGGACCTGCAATACACCCGCAACGACATGGATTTCGCCCGGGCGACCTTCCGGGTGCGTGGCGATGTGATCGACATCTATCCGGCTGAATCGGACCTGGAGGCGATCCGCATCGAGTTGTTCGACGATGAAGTGGAGAGCATTTCGGCGTTCGACCCGCTGACCGGCGAGGTGATCCGCAAGCTGCCACGCTTTACCTTCTATCCCAAGAGCCACTACGTCACGCCCCGGGAAACCCTGCTGGACGCCATCGAGGGCATCAAGGCCGAGCTGCAGGAACGCCTGGAATACCTGCGTTCGAACAACAAGCTGGTGGAAGCCCAGCGCCTGGAGCAGCGAACCCGTTTCGACCTGGAGATGATCCTGGAGCTGGGCTACTGCAACGGTATCGAAAACTACTCGCGTTACCTGTCGGGTCGTCCGGCGGGCGCACCGCCGCCCACCTTGTACGATTACCTGCCGGCCGACGCCTTGCTGGTGATCGACGAGTCCCACGTCAGCGTGCCCCAGGTCGGCGCCATGTACAAAGGCGACCGTTCGCGCAAGGAAACCCTGGTGGAATACGGGTTCCGCCTGCCCTCGGCGCTGGACAACCGACCCATGCGCTTCGATGAATGGGAGAGCGTCAGCCCGCAGACGATCTTTGTCTCGGCCACCCCCGGCAATTACGAGGCCGAGCATGCCGGACGCGTGGTCGAGCAGGTGGTACGTCCCACCGGGCTGGTCGACCCGCAGGTGGAAGTGCGTCCGGCGCTGACCCAGGTAGATGACCTGCTCTCGGAAATCAACAAGCGCGTGGCGGTGGAGGAGCGCGTGCTGGTCACTACGCTGACCAAGCGCATGGCCGAAGACCTTACCGATTACCTGGCCGATCACGGCGTGCGGGTGCGTTACCTGCACTCGGACATCGACACGGTGGAGCGGGTCGAGATTATCCGCGACCTGCGCCTGGGAACCTTCGACGTGCTGGTGGGCATCAACCTGCTGCGTGAGGGCCTGGACATGCCGGAAGTGTCCCTGGTGGCGATTCTCGATGCCGACAAGGAAGGATTCCTGCGCTCCGAGCGTTCGCTGATCCAGACCATCGGCCGCGCCGCCCGTAACCTCAACGGCCGGGCGATTCTCTACGCCGACAACATGACCGGCTCCATGGAGCGGGCCATCGGCGAGACCGAACGCCGCCGCGAGAAACAGATCGCGTTCAACCTGGCCAACGGCATCACGCCAAAGGGGGTTTTCAAGGACGTGGCGGATATCATGGAAGGCGCCACCGTGCCAGGCTCTCGCAGCAAGAAGCGCAAGGGCATGGCCAAGGCCGCCGAAGAGAGCGCACGCTACGAGGCCGAACTGCGCTCGCCCAGCGAAATCACCAAGCGTATCCGCCAGTTGGAAGAGAAGATGTACCAGTTGGCCCGGGACCTGGAATTCGAGGCAGCGGCGCAATTGCGTGACGAAATTGGCAAGTTGCGGGAGCGGTTGCTGACTGTCTGAGGCTGCGTGGCGACCTCAAGGGCTTCATCGCGAGCAAGCTCGCTCCCACAGTTCGATCGAGTCGCCCCATGATCCCTTGTGGGGAGCGAGCTTGCTCGCGATGGGGGCGACTCGGTCTGACGACTGGCCACACAAATCCTGCTCTCACTGGAGCCCGCCCGCCATCGCCTGTTACCATTCGCCCCCTGTTTCATCTTCGCTTTTATATTCTTTCCGAGACATGCCATGACCACCGTCCGCACCCGCATCGCGCCTTCGCCCACTGGCGATCCCCATGTCGGCACCGCTTACATCGCCTTGTTCAACTATTGCTTTGCCAAGCAGCATGGCGGTGAGTTCATCCTGCGGATCGAGGACACCGATCAGTTGCGCTCGACCCGTGAGTCCGAGCAGCAGATTTTCGACGCCTTGCGCTGGTTGGGCATCGACTGGAGCGAGGGTCCGGATGTCGGCGGCCCGCACGGTCCGTACCGCCAGAGCGAGCGTGGTGACATCTACAAGCAGTATTGCCAGCAGTTGGTGGACATGGGGCATGCGTTCCCGTGTTTCTGCACCGCCGAAGAGCTGGACCAGATGCGCGCCGAGCAGATCGCCCGTGGCGAAACCCCGCGCTATGACGGCCGGGCGCTGCTGCTGTCCAAGGAAGAAGTCGCTCGTCGCCTGGCGGCCGGCGAGCCCCATGTGATCCGCATGAAAGTGCCGACCGAAGGCGTCTGCGTGGTGCCGGACATGCTGCGTGGCGATGTCGAGATCCCGTGGGACCGCATGGACATGCAAGTGCTGATGAAGACCGACGGCCTGCCGACGTACTTCCTGGCCAACGTGGTCGACGATCACCTGATGGGCATCACCCACGTATTGCGCGGTGAAGAATGGCTGCCGTCGGCGCCGAAACTGATCCTGCTGTATGAATACTTCGGCTGGGAGCAGCCGCAGCTGTGCTACATGCCGCTGCTGCGTAACCCGGACAAGAGCAAGCTGTCCAAACGCAAGAACCCCACCTCGGTGACCTTCTACGAGCGCATGGGCTTCATGCCCGAGGCAATGCTCAACTACCTGGGCCGCATGGGCTGGTCGATGCCGGACGAGCGCGAGAAGTTCTCGCTGCAGGAAATGGTCGAGCACTTCGACCTGTCGCGCGTCTCCCTGGGCGGGCCGATCTTCGACATCGAGAAGCTGTCGTGGCTCAACGGCCAGTGGTTGCGCGACTTGCCGGTGGAAGAATTTGCCGCTCGCGTGCAGAAATGGGCGCTCAACCCCGAGTACATGATGAAGATCGCGCCCCATGTGCAGGGCAGGGTAGAGACATTCAGCCAGATCGCGCCGCTGGCCGGCTTCTTCTTCGCCGGTGGCGTGACACCGGATGCGAAGCTTTTCGAATCCAAGAAGCTCTCCGGCGACCAGGTGCGCCAACTGATGCAGCTGATCCTCTGGAAGCTCGAAAGCCTGCGCCAGTGGGAAAAGGACACGATCACCGCGACCATCCAGGCCGTGGTCGAGTCCCTGGAGTTGAAACTGCGCGATGCCATGCCGTTGATGTTCGCTGCCATTACCGGCCAGGCCAGCTCGGTATCGGTGCTCGATGCAATGGAAATCCTCGGGCCGGACCTGACCCGTTTCCGCCTGCGCCAGGCCATCGATCTGCTCGGTGGCGTGTCGAAGAAGGAAAACAAGGAGTGGGAAAAACTGCTGGGCGCCATCGCCTGAGCAGTCGATGAGGCAGGGCATGCCCCGGTTTTCCGGGGTTTGTCGGTAAGTGATTGTTATCCCGGCAAAAAATTTTCAGATTTGTTGAAAATAAATTTGACAGCCTTCTGATACGCCCTTAAGATTCGCCCCGTCCTCAGCGATGAGGGGCTATAGCTCAGCTGGGAGAGCGCTTGCATGGCATGCAAGAGGTCGACGGTTCGATCCCGTCTAGCTCCACCAATTTACACTTCAAGGCTTGGCCACACCGGCCTTGAAGCGATCAACGCTCAGCGTTGATCAGTTGTTAGAAGGGTTTGCGTCCCCTTCGTCTAGTGGCCTAGGACACCGCCCTTTCACGGCGGTAACAGGGGTTCGAGTCCCCTAGGGGACGCCAGTTTTACAGAAGCGATGTTACAAGATGTCGCTCCGCCGCGAGGCGAAAAATCCGGGGCTATAGCTCAGCTGGGAGAGCGCTTGCATGGCATGCAAGAGGTCGACGGTTCGATCCCGTCTAGCTCCACCAATTTGAACTTCAAGGTCTGGCCACACCGGCCTTGAAGCGATCAGTTCTCAGCGCTGATCAAGTCAGAAGGTTTGTGTCCCCTTCGTCTAGTGGCCTAGGACACCGCCCTTTCACGGCGGTAACAGGGGTTCGAGTCCCCTAGGGGACGCCACGATTACCCGCACTGCGGGATTTTTAAGGGTCATTCAATTCTTGAATGGCCCTTTTGTTTGTCTGGCGTTCGGCCAATTCTCCAATACCCCAACTCACGTACCTGACCAACGGTCTCTTTTCTGCTTGCAGAAAATTATTATGCGGATAATATTTCAATCGTAATATTCGGAGGCAGCGATGAGCGATAAAAAGGCACAAACCCGTGAACGCATTATCAAGGCCGCCAGCGACGCGCTGATCCAGCGTGGGCCGGCGGAACCGAGCGTGGGCGAGGTGATGGGAGCGGCCGGGCTGACGGTCGGTGGTTTCTACGCCCATTTTGAAAGCAAGGACGCCCTGATGCTGGAGGCGTTCAAGCAACTGCTGGGCCGGCGTCGCGGCATGATCGCGGATATGAATGCCGAGCTGACCGATGAAGAGCGGCGCGCCCTGGTGGCCGCGTTCTATCTGTCACGAAAGCATCGTGACTCCACCGAGAACGCCTGCCCGATTCCTGCCTCCATCGGCGAGCTTGGCCGGCTGCCGGATCCGTTTCGTGAAGTGCTCAATGAACATATCGAGTTGATGGCTGCACAACTGGCAGGCAGCCCGGACGACGCCGATAAAGCCCTGGCCGACATCGCATTGATGGTCGGTGGCCTGGCCCTGGCACGGGCATTGGGTCCGGGGGAGCTGTCGGATCGTTTGCTGCGTGCGGCCAAGTCGGCGGTGCGTTGAGCCAACAAGCAAGCCCTGGAGACAAGCAATGGACAGGTTAAGCTGGATTCGTGGTGTGAATGGCACGCTTGGCCGGGTAGCCCCGGGCCTGGTGGCAAAGAAAATGCGGACGCTGTTCATGCGGCCTCGAAATCTGCCACCACGGGACTGGGAGCTGCCATTGCTGGCAAGTTCCGAGCGCATCACCTTGCGCTTCGGTCTCTCTGCCTTGCGCTGGGGCAAGGGGCCGACCGTCCTGCTGATGCACGGCTGGGAAGGGCGACCCACGCAATTCGCCGCGCTGATCACGGCCTTGGTGGACGCCGGGTATACGGTGGTGGCGCTGGATGGACCGGCCCATGGTCGCTCTCCGGGCCACGAGGCGAACGTCCTGCTGTTCGCCAGGGCCATGCTCGAGGCCGCGGCTGAGTTGCCGCCGTTGCAAGCCGTGATCGGGCATTCCATGGGGGGCGCCAGCGCCATGCTTGCGGTGCAACTGGGATTGCGTACCGAAACCCTGGTCAGCATCGCCGCGCCTGCGCGCATCCTGGGGGTGCTGCGCGGTTTTGCCCGGATCGTGGGAATGCCGCCCCGGGCGCGGTCCGCGTTCATTCGCCAAGTGGAAAAGGACGTGGGCATGCCGGCCTCGAAGATGGATGTCGCTCACTATCAATTGGATGTGCCGGGGCTGGTGGTCCATGCCGAGGACGACACCTCGGTGTCGGTCAAGGAGTCGCAACTGATCCACGAGGCCTGGTTCGACAGCCGGCTGCTGCGCTTGCCGGCCGGCGGGCATCAACGGGTGCTGGCCGATCCGCGCGTGATCGACGGTGTGTTGTCGCTGCTGGCCGGACGCAGCCTGCAAGCGCGGCAATCGGCCTGAGCGTACCCGCGAACGCTGCGCGATCCGTTACACTGCCCCGATCCATATTCGACCGGGAGAGGGGCATGGGCTGGGATCGGGCAACACCGTTCATCATTGATCTTCAAGTGGCTGGCGAAGACATCGACGGGTTGGGCCACGCCAACAACGCGGTCTACGTCACCTGGCTCGAGCGCTGCGCCTGGCGCCACTCCCAGCGCCTGGGGCTGGATCTGGCAGAGTATCGACGGCTGGACCGGGCCATGGCCGTCGTGCGCCATGAAGTCGACTACCTGGCAGCCGCCTATGAAGGCGATGAACTGCAATTGGCCACCTGGATCGTCGACTGGGACCAGCGCCTGAAGATGACCCGGCATTTCCAGTTGATTCGTCCCAGCGACAACACCACGTTGCTGCGCGCCCAGACCACGTTCGTCTGTATCGAGCTGTCCACCGGCAGGCCCAAGCGCATGCCGCCGGAATTCATCGAAGGCTATGGCCCGGCGATCGGTTCCCGCGACAGCGAGACGGCTCGCGATGGCGCCGATTTTGTAGGCGAAATCCGGTAAACTGCCGCACGTTTTTTCGTTGAGTGTTTCCCATGCAAATTGCCCTGGCGCCCATGGAGGGGTTGGTCGACAACATCCTGCGGGATGTCCTGACCCGTGTTGGCGGGATCGACTGGTGCGTCACCGAGTTCATTCGCATCAATGATCGCCTGCTCACGCCGACCTACTTTCACAAGCTTGCCCCGGAATTGCTGACCGGCGCCCGGACCGGCGCCGGTGTGCCGCTGCGGGTGCAATTGCTGGGTTCCGATCCGGTGTGCCTGGCGGAAAACGCCGCCTTGGCCTGTGAGTTGGGCTCGCAGGTCATCGACCTGAACTTCGGCTGCCCGGCCAAGACCGTGAACAAGTCCCGGGGCGGAGCGGTGCTGCTCAAGGAGCCGGAGCTGCTCAACGAGATCGTCACGCACGTACGGCGTGCGGTGCCTGGGCATATTCCTGTCACCGCCAAGATGCGCCTGGGCTTCGACAGCCCGGACGGCGCGCTGGTCTGTGCCACGGCTCTGGCCGAAGGTGGCGCCGCCCACATCGTGGTGCACGCGCGGACCAAGACCGACGGCTACAAGCCGCCGGCTCACTGGGAGTGGATCCCTCGGGTCCAGGAAGTAGTCAAGGTGCCGGTGTTCGCCAATGGCGATATCTGGAGCGTCGAAGACTGGCGCCGTTGCCGCGAAATCAGCGGCGTCGAGGACATCATGCTCGGTCGCGGCCTCGTTTCCCGCCCCGACCTGGCCCGGCAGATTGCCGCGGCTCGGGCCGGGGAAGAAGTGGTGCCGATGTCCTGGGCCGAGTTGCAACCCATGCTCCAGGATTTCTGGGGGCAAGTGGTCGAGCAACTGACACCGCGCCAGGCTCCCGGCCGGCTCAAGCAATGGTTGGCAATGCTGACGCGCAATTATCCCGAGGCAGCGACGCTGTTCAGCGCGTTGCGGCGGGAAACCGAACTGGATGCGGTAGGGCATCTGCTGGGTGTGAAACGTACCGAAGCGGCCTGAAAAAAATTTCAGAAAAAGCTCTTGAAAAGTATTTGGCGGCCCCTAGATAAGGGGTACGCGATGCCGAATCCGGGTCGCGGAGACAAAAAAACTTGCTGAATTTTTCAGGAGATTTGAATCATGAGTACTGCATTTTCGCTGGCCCCTCTGTTCCGTTCCTCGGTAGGCTTCGATCGTTTCAACGATCTTTTCGAAACCGCCCTGCGCAACGAACCGGGCAGCAGCTATCCACCCTACAACGTGGAAAAACATGGCGATGACGAATACCGCATCGTGGTCGCCGCCGCTGGGTTCCGGGAGGAAGACCTGGACCTTCAGGTGGAAAAAGGTGTGCTGACCATCAGCGGCGGCAAGCGCGAGGCCAGCAATGACAGCGTGACCTACCTGCACCAGGGCATCGCCCAGCGTGCGTTCAAGTTGTCCTTCCGGTTGGCTGACCATATCGAGATCAAGTCCGCCGGCCTGAGCAACGGTCTGTTGAGCATCGACCTGTTGCGTGTGGTACCGGAAGAGGCCAAGGCCAAGCGCATCCCGATCAACGGAGCGCAGCAGCAACCCGCGCTGCAGAACTGATGCATCGCAATTGAAGAAGGGCGCCGAAATGGCGCCCTTTTTCATTCTGTAGATCAGGGTCACGGCAACAGCCGCTCGAACGCCTCCAGCGGCAACGGCCGGCTGTGCAGGTAGCCTTGGTACAGGTGGCAATCGAGCCCTTGCAGAAATTGCAGTTGTTCCAGTGTTTCCACCCCTTCGGCGATCATTTCCAGGTTGAGGCTGCGGGCCATGGCGACGATGGCGCGGATGATTTCAGCGTCGTTGGGGTCGCTGGTGGCGTCGCGTACGAACGACTGATCGATTTTCAGGGTGTCCACCGGCAGGCGCTTGAGGTAGGTCAGGGATGAATAGCCGGTGCCGAAATCGTCCATGGCGAAGCTCACCCCCAGTTTCTTCAGGCGGCGCATCTTGGCGATGGTGTCGTCCAGGTTCTGGATCACGATGCCTTCGGTGATTTCCAGTTTCAGCATCGTGAAAGGCAGGCCATGGGTCGCCAGGCTGCTTTCGATGCGCTCGACGAAATCGCTCTGGCGGAACTGTCGCGGGCTGATATTCACGCACAGGCTGAAACGCCGGGGATCGATCTTGCCCTTGGCGATCAGTTGCTTGAAACCGTCGCAGGCTTCGTCGAGGATCCAGGTGCCGACCTCCAGGATCAGCCCGCTGTCCTCCAGCACCTTGATGAATTCATTGGGCGATTGGGCGCCCAGTTCGGGATGGTGCCAGCGCACCAGGGTCTCGGCACCGATGATACGGTTGTCCCGGGCGTCGACCTGGGGTTGGAAATGCACGCTGAATTCCCCGCGAGCCAGGGCCTGGCGCAGGTCGGTTTCCATGCGCAAGCGTTCGCTGGCGGCCTTTTGCATGGTGGTGTGGAACATCTGTGACGTGTTGCGTCCCGAATCCTTGGCCCGGTACAGCGCGATATCGGCGCGCTTGAGCAGGTCGGCGGGCGTGGAGCCATGGTCGGGAATCAGCGCCATGCCGATGCTTGGCGTGACTTGCAGCCGCTGGCCATCGAGGGACATCGGCTCCGAGAGCAGTTCTCGCAGGGTATCGGCCAGTTTCTGCACCTGCTCGGTGACTTCGCTGCGGCTACCTTCGAGGCCGCTGAGCAAGACCACGAATTCGTCGCCACCCAGGCGCGCCACCGTGTCCTCCTGGCGCACGCTGGCCTCCAGGCGCGCGGTGATGATCTTCAGCACCGTATCGCCCACCGGATGGCCCAGTGAGTCGTTGATGTGCTTGAAGTGGTCCAGGTCGAGGAACAGCAGCGCACCGCGCAGGTCATGGCGCTTGAGCAAGGCGATCTGCTGGCTCAGGCGGTCCATCAGCAAGGCACGGTTGGGCAGGTTGGTCAGCGGATCGTGATAGGCCAGGTGGCGAATCTGTGCTTCGGCGTTGCGCAGCAGGCTGACATCCCGGGCGGTGAGCAACAGGCAATCGGTTTCGTTGAGGGTGATGGGCTCGACCGACACCTCCACGGTGAGCAACTCCCCGCGCTTGTTGCGCCCGAGCATTTCCTGGTGGTGCACGCGTCCCTTGAGCTGCAGTTCGGCCAGCAGTGCCGTGCGCTGTTTGGCTTCGGCCCAGATGCCCACCTCGAACACGGTATGGCCGAGTACCTCGTCGGCGCGGTAGCCGGTCAGGCGACAGAAGCCATCGTTGACCTCGAGGTAGCGGCCGCTTTCACGTTCGGTGATGGTGATGGCGTCGGGGCTGGAATGGAATGCCTTGGCGAACTTTTCCTCGCTGGCCTTGAGGGCCGCTTCGGAGCGTTGCTGCTGGGTAATGTCCCGCAGCGTGGTCACGATGCAGGGCTGGTTGTCGACGTTGATCTGGCGGCTGGAGATCACGCAGGTCAGCGGATGGCCGGACCTGTGGTGCACGACAATGGCGACATTGCTCAGGGACTGCTCGCGGATCACCCGCTCGATGCGCTGCAGGCTGCTGCCCGAGGCATCCCAGAGGCCGATCTCGTCGGCACTGCGGCCAATCACGTCGCTGGCGGTCCAGCCGAATGTCTGGGTAAAGCTCGAATTGATCTCCAGGAACCGGCCGCTGTCCTGGTGAGTGAGGCAGATCGGGTCGGGACTGACCTGGAACAACGTGGCGAATTTTTCTTCCGATGCCGCCAGGCTCTGTTCGCGCTCCACCTGGTCGGTGATGTCGAGCAGGGTGCCGGCCATGCGCAACGGGCTGCCATCGTCGTTGCGATACAGACGGGCGCGACTTTCCAGGTAGCGGGAGCTGCCGTCCGGCAGTTGCACCCGATAGGTCAACTGGTAATTGCCCGCCGGGCCTTCGCGCAGGCTGCGGTAGGCGTTGCGCATGTTGTTGCGTTCTTCGTCCGGTACGCCTTCGAAGAACGCGTCGAAGGATTCGTGGAACGGCTTGGGTTCCAGGCCATGGAGCTGCGCGGCCCGGGCCGAGCCGTAGAGCATGCCGCTGGGGATGTGCCAGTCCCAGGTGCCCAGTTGCGCCGAGTCGAGGGCCAGGTCCAGGCGTTCCTGGCTGTCCTTGAGGGCCTGCTCGGCCAGCTTGCGTTCGGTGGTGTCGAGAAAGGTGCTCAGCAGATAGGGTTGGCCTTCGAGTTCGACCTTCTGCGCGCTGAGTATGCCGCTGTGGATCTGGCCGTTGCTGGCCCGGAATTCCACTTCCATGCTCACCAGCTCGCCCTTGGCCTTGGTCGCTTCCACCAGCCTGGCCCTTTGGCTGGGGTCGACCCACAAGCCCAGCTCCAGGGTGGTCCGGCCGATCACATCATGCACCGGCCAGCCGAACAGGCTCTCGAAATACTGGTTGGCTTCGCTGATCAGCCCGTCTTCCTGGCGGGTCAGCAGCACCATGTTCGGGCAGAGATGAAAAAGCGTGGCGAAGCGCTTTTCCGAACTGCGCAGGGCCTGTTCGCGCTCGCGTTGATGGGTGATCTCGCGGATCACCCCGATCATGCGCGGACGGCCGTGCTTGTCGGGCAGTACGCTGCCACTGATTTCCAGCCAGTGCAGGCTGCCGTCGGGCCAGACGATACGGTGGTGCATGGCCTGTTCCAGTGGCGCACCGGCCACGGCCGCGTGGAAGGCCCGGACGGCCTTGGCCCGGTCTTCGGGCAGCAGGAGGTCCAGGTAGTCCACATCGGCCGGCAATGGCTGGCGCGGATCGAAGCCGAACAGCGCCTGGGTGCCCCGGGACCAGCTGATCTTGCCGCTATCGATATCCCACGACCAGGCCCCCAGGCGCGCGCCGTTCAGGGCGGCCAGCAACTGCGGCGCGCTGTCCCAGCTTTGCTCGGACCGCTTGGGGTCGAGTGCCTGGATGCGCGGCAGGGGCGGGATATGGTCGGCAGGGTTGGGCATTATCTAGCGGGCCTTGGGCAGTTGGGCGTTAGGCACGGGCATTCGGCCCTAGAGGAGTCGCACGACTTATGCCTGGGTCCCTGGCAGATCGATTTGTGCGTCCAGTAGGGCCATGAAGGCCCGAGCAGCGTTCGACAGCGTCCGTTCGGTGTGCAAGATATAGCCTAGCTGGCGACTGAGCTGTATGCCCGGCAAAGGTATGCGAGCCACCTGATCGTCGAGCATCGTGCGTGGCAGGACGCTCCAGGCCAGGCCGATGGAGACCATCATTTTTATGGTTTCCAGATAATTCGTGCTCATGGCGATGTTCGGCGTCAGGCCCTGGGCCTCGAACAGGCGTTGCACGATGTGGTGGGTAAAGGTGTTGCCCCCCGGGAAGACCGCCGGGTGCAGGGCGATGTCCGCCAGGCTCACGCTGGCGTTGTCCAGCAGTGCGTGCTCCGGCGCTACCACGAAGTCCAGGGGATCATCCCATACCGGCGTGGCGCGCATCAGGGTGTGGGGTTCGGGGGCGAGGGTGATGACCGCCAACTCCGCCCGGCCATGGAGGATTTCCTCATAGGCCACTTCCGAATCCAGGAACTGGATGTCCAGCGCGACCTGGGGGTAGCGGCGGGTGAATTCCCGCAACAGAGGCGGCAGGCGATGCAGGCCGATGTGGTGGCTGGTGGCAAGGGTCAGCCGCCCGCTGACCTCGCCGGTCAGGTTGGTCAGGGCGCGACGGGTGTCGTCCAGTACGTTGAGGATCTGATAAGCCCGTGGCAGCAGGGCCCGACCGGCTTCGGTCAGGCCTATTTCACGGCCCAGGCGGTCGAACAGGCGTACGTTGAGCTGTTGTTCCAGGCCGGCGATGCGCTTGCTGATGGCCGGCTGGGTCAGGTGCAGGCGCTCGCCGGCACCGGAGAAGCTGCCGGTCTCGGCAATGGCAATAAAGGCATTGAGGTTGGCAAGGTCCATGGCCGTCTCGATTGAATTCCTGTTGGTTATGCAAAGTATGAAAAATATGAATTTGAGTTATTTAATGTAGCCTCATAACATCAGCCTCACAAGCCAGAGGGTTATTGAATTCATTCAAGGCCCGGGGCATAGAAACAAGCTGATGAGGAAACCGTCTGATGGCCGGCAAAACGCTCTACGACAAGCTCTGGGATTCGCACCTGGTCAAGCAGCGCGACGATGGTTCGGCGCTGATCTATATCGACCGTCACATCATCCACGAAGTGACGTCGCCGCAGGCTTTCGAAGGCCTGCGCCTGGCCGGGCGCAAGCCGTGGCGCATCGATGCCAACATCGCGACCCCGGACCACAACGTGCCGACCACTGCGGAGCGCAAGGGCGGCATCGACGCGATTGTCGACCAGGTCTCGCGCCTGCAGGTCCAGACCCTCGATGACAACTGCGACGAATATGGCATCGTCGAATTCAAGATGAACGACGTGCGCCAGGGCATCGTCCACGTCATCGGCCCGGAGCAAGGCGCGACCCTGCCGGGCATGACCGTGGTCTGCGGCGACTCGCACACCTCGACCCACGGTGCCTTTGGCGCCTTGGCCCACGGTATCGGCACCTCCGAGGTGGAGCATGTGCTCGCCACCCAGTGCCTGGTGGCCAAGAAAATGAAGAACATGCTGGTGCGCGTCGAGGGCAAGCTGCCGTTCGGCGTGACCGCCAAGGACATCGTCCTGGCCGTGATCGGCAAGATCGGCACCGCCGGCGGTAACGGCCATGCCATCGAGTTCGCTGGCAGCGCCATCCGTGACCTGTCCGTCGAAGGCCGCATGACCATCTGCAACATGTCCATCGAGGCCGGTGCCCGGGTCGGGCTGGTGGCCGCCGATGAAAAAACCATCGAGTACGTCAAGGGCCGTCCGTTCGCCCCGAAAGGCGTCGAATGGGACAAGGCAGTGCAAGCCTGGAAAGACCTGGTGTCCGATCCCGATGCGACATTCGATACCGTGGTCGAGCTCGACGCCGCGCAGATCAAGCCGCAGGTCAGCTGGGGCACTTCGCCGGAAATGGTGCTGGCCGTCGACCAGAACGTCCCCGATCCGGCCAAGGAAATGGACCTGGTCAAGCGCGACTCCATTGTCCGCGCCTTGAAGTACATGGGCTTGAGCGCCAACCAGGCGATTACCGACATCAAGCTCGACCGCGTGTTCATCGGCTCCTGCACCAACTCGCGGATCGAAGACCTGCGCGCCGCGGCGGTAATCGCCAAGGGCCGCAAGGTGGCCTCGACCATCAAGCAGGCCATCGTCGTACCGGGTTCCGGCCTGGTGAAGGCCCAGGCGGAAGCGGAAGGGCTGGACAAGATCTTCCTCGAGGCCGGTTTCGAGTGGCGCGAGCCAGGGTGCTCCATGTGCCTGGCGATGAACCCTGACCGCCTGGAATCGGGCGAGCATTGCGCTTCCACCTCCAACCGTAACTTCGAAGGGCGTCAGGGCGCCGGTGGCCGTACGCACCTGGTGAGCCCGGCCATGGCCGCTGCGGCGGCCGTCAACGGCCGTTTCGTCGACGTCCGCGAATTGATCTGAAGGAGCGCAGCATGAAAGCTTTTACCCAGCACACCGGTCTTGTCGCGCCTTTGGATCGTGCCAACGTCGACACCGACCAGATCATTCCCAAGCAATTCCTGAAGTCCATCAAACGCACCGGTTTCGGCCCGAACCTGTTCGACGAATGGCGCTACCTGGATGTCGGCCAGCCATACCAGGACAACTCCAAGCGGCCGTTGAACAAGGATTTCGTGCTCAACGCCGAGCGCTACCAGGGCGCCAGTGTGTTACTGGCCCGGGAGAACTTCGGTTGCGGTTCGAGCCGCGAGCACGCGCCGTGGGCTCTTGAAGAGTACGGTTTCCGCAGCATCATCGCGCCGAGCTACGCCGATATCTTCTTCAATAACAGCTTCAAGAACGGCCTGCTGCCGATCATCCTGAGCGACGCTGAAGTGGACGAGCTGTTCCAGCAGGTCGAGGCCAACCCGGGCTACCAGTTGCAGATCGATCTGGCAGCGCAAACCGTGACCCGTCCAGACGGCAAGGTGCTGAGCTTCGAGATCGATGCGTTCCGCAAGCATTGCCTGCTCAACGGCCTGGACGACATCGGCCTGACCTTGCAGGACAGTGACGCGATTGCCGCGTTCGAAGCCAAGCACCGAGCGAGTCAGCCCTGGTTGTTTCGCGATGCTTGATGGATCGATGTAGGCAGTACCGGCTTCATCGCGAGCTTGCTCGCGATGGGGTCCACCCAGGCAAAAAAACATAAGGACATCCCATGACCAGCACCGCCCACAGTCAGGTTGTACAAAAGCAATTCGGTGAGCAGGCTGCGGCCTACCTGAGCAGTGCCGTGCACGCCCAGGGCGCTGAGTTCGCGCTGCTACAGGCCGAACTGAAGGGGCGACCCGAGGCCCGCGTCCTGGACCTGGGCTGCGGTGCCGGTCACGTCAGTTTCCACGTGGCGCCCCTGGCCGGTGAAGTGGTGGCCTACGATCTATCCCAACAGATGTTGGATGTCGTGGCCACAGCAGCGGCCGAGCGTGGCCTGGGCAATATCAGCACGGTGCGGGGCGCCGCCGAGCGCCTGCCGTTCGCCGCCGCTGAGTTCGACTTCGTGTTCAGCCGCTATTCGGCGCATCATTGGAGCGACCTGGGCCTGGCGCTGCGGGAAGTGCGCCGGGTACTCAAGCCGGGCGGGGTGGCGGCCTTCATCGATATCCTTTCGCCGGGTGCGCCGTTGCTGGACACCTACCTGCAGAGCGTTGAAGTGCTGCGCGACACCAGTCATGTGCGCGATTATTCGGCCGGCGAATGGTTGCGCCAGGTCAGTGAAGCGGGGTTGCACACCCGCAGCACCTCGCGCCAGCGCCTGCGCCTGGAGTACCGCTCGTGGGTCGAGCGCATGCGCACCCCCGAGGTGATGCGGGCGGCGATACTCGAGCTGCAGCGTGCCATGGGCGACGAAGTGCGTGAATATTTTGAGATTGAGGCCGATGGTTCGTTCAGTACAGATGTACTGGTGCTGTGGGCCGAGCGATAGCCTTTTTCCCGGCCAGCCCCAGGGGCTGTGCCGATAGAGCAAACGAGGAATACATGAGCAAGCAGATTCTGATTCTCCCTGGTGATGGCATTGGCCCGGAAATCATGGCCGAAGCGGTCAAGGTCCTGGAGCTGGCGAACGACAAGTACGGCCTGGGCTTCGAGCTCAGCCACGACGTGATCGGCGGCGCTGCCATCGACAAGCACGGCGTGCCCCTGGCCGATGAGACCCTGGATCGCGCCCGTGCCGCCGATGCCGTGCTGCTGGGTGCCGTGGGCGGCCCGAAATGGGACAGGATCGAGCGCGATATCCGTCCGGAACGCGGCCTGCTGAAGATTCGTGCGCAACTGGGCCTGTTCGGCAACCTGCGTCCTGCGATTCTCTACCCGCAACTGGCCGATGCTTCGAGCCTGAAGCCGGAAATCGTCTCGGGCCTGGACATCCTCATCGTCCGTGAGCTGACCGGTGGTATCTACTTCGGCGCCCCGCGTGGCACCCGTGATCTGGATAATGGCGAGCGCCAGGCCTACGACACCTTGCCGTACAGCGAGAGTGAAATCCGCCGTATCGCCCGGGTCGGTTTCGACATGGCCCGGGTGCGTGGCAGGAAACTGTGTTCGGTGGACAAGGCCAACGTCCTGGCTTCCAGCCAACTGTGGCGCGAAGTGGTAGAGCAGGTGGCCAAGGATTATCCAGACGTCGAGCTGAGCCATATGTACGTGGATAACGCCGCCATGCAACTGGTGCGTGCGCCCAAGCAGTTCGATGTGATCGTCACCGACAATATGTTCGGTGACATCCTGTCCGACGAAGCGTCGATGCTCACCGGTTCCATCGGCATGCTGCCGTCGGCGTCCCTGGATGCCAACAACAAGGGCATGTACGAGCCATGCCACGGCTCGGCGCCGGACATCGCCGGGCAGGGCATCGCCAACCCGTTGGCGACCATCCTGTCGGTGTCGATGATGCTGCGCTACAGCTTCAACCTCCATGACGCGGCGCACGCGATCGAGCAGGCCGTCAGCGTGGTGTTGGACCAGGGCTTGCGCACCGGCGACATCTGGTCGGACGGTTGTACCAAAGTCGGTACCCGGCAAATGGGCGATGCAGTAGTCGCCGCGCTGCGGAATCTGTAATCTTTCGGGCCCACCGCCAAGACGGTGGCCCACTTTTGTATAGGTGTAGTTGCGATGAAACGTGTAGGTCTGATCGGTTGGCGCGGCATGGTCGGTTCCGTGCTCATGCAGCGAATGCTGGAAGAGCAGGATTTCGATCTCATCGAACCGGTGTTTTTCACCACCTCCAATGTCGGTGGCCAAGGCCCGTCCGTGGGCAAGGATACCGGTGCGCTCAAGGATGCCTACAGCATTGAGGAGCTCAAGACCCTCGACGTGATCCTGACGTGTCAGGGCGGCGACTACACCAGCGAAGTCTTCCCCAAGCTGCGCGAAGCCGGCTGGCAGGGCTACTGGATCGACGCCGCTTCGAGCCTGCGCATGCAGGACGATGCCGTCATCATCCTCGACCCGGTGAACCGCAAGGTCATCGACCAGCAACTGGACGCGGGCACCAAGAACTACATCGGCGGCAACTGCACCGTCAGCCTGATGCTGATGGGCCTGGGCGGCCTGTTCGAAGCCGGCCTGGTGGAGTGGATGAGCGCCATGACCTACCAGGCGGCCTCCGGTGCCGGCGCGCAGAACATGCGCGAGCTGATCAAGCAGATGGGCGCGACCCACGCCGCCGTCGCCGATGACCTGGCCAACCCGGCCAGCGCCATCCTCGACATCGACCGCAAGGTTGCCGAGGCGATGCGCAGCGACGCGTACCCGACCGAAAACTTTGGCGTGCCGCTGGCCGGCAGCCTGATCCCATGGATCGACAAGGAACTGCCTAACGGCCAGAGCCGCGAAGAGTGGAAGGCCCAGGCTGAAACCAACAAGATCCTGGGGCGCTTCAAGAGCCCGATCCCGGTGGACGGCATCTGCGTGCGCATCGGTGCCATGCGTTGCCACAGCCAGGCGCTGACCATCAAGCTGAACAAGGACGTGCCGATCGCCGACATCGAAGGGCTGATCAGCCAGCACAACCCTTGGGTGAAGCTGGTGCCGAACAACCGCGAAGCCAGCATGCAGGAGCTGAGCCCGACCAAGGTCACCGGCACCCTGAACGTGCCGGTGGGCCGTTTGCGCAAGCTGAACATGGGCTCGCAGTTCGTCGGCGCCTTCACCGTCGGCGACCAGTTGCTCTGGGGCGCGGCCGAGCCGCTGCGCCGCATGCTGCGGATCCTGCTCGAACGTTGATCGGCCGCTGCTGTGAAAGAACCCGTGCCTTGTGAGAGGCGCGGGTTTTTTTTGGGAGACGGTTGTGTGTCAGGTCGCCCCATCGCGAGCAAGCCCAGGCACTGCAAGTCCGCCAGCCGATTGCCTGCATACCGGTCACCCGGTAAAGTGCCGCTCCCCCCGTTTTACCTGAGGTAGACCCATGAGCCAGTCCTTTGATATTGCCGTGATCGGCGCCACCGGTACTGTCGGCGAAACCCTCGTCCAGATTCTTGAAGAGCGGGATTTTCCCGTCGGCAACCTGCACCTGCTGGCCAGCAGCGAGTCGGCGGGAAGCTCGGTGATGTTCCGCGGTAAAAACGTGCGGGTGCGTGAGGTCGATGAGTTCGATTTCAGCAAGGTCCAGCTGGCCTTTTTTTCCGCGGGCCCGGCCGTGACCCTGAGCTTCGCCCCGCGGGCCACGGCTGCCGGGTGTGCATTGATCGACCTGTCTGGCGCCTTGCCTGCGGAACAGGCACCGCAGATCGTGCCAGAGGCCAACGCCCATGTCCTGGCCGGGCTGGGCAAGCCGTTGCAGGTCGCCAGCCCCAGCGCTTCGGCTACGGCGTTGGCGGTAGCGCTGGCCCCCTTGCGTGAATGCCTGGACCTGCAGCGCGTCAGCCTGACCGCCAGCCTCGCTGTATCCACCCAGGGACGCGTCGCCGTCACCGAGCTGGCGCGCCAGACCGCCGAGCTGCTCAACGCCCGCCCGCTGGAGCCCACGTTCTTCGATCGGCAGATGGCATTCAACCTGCTGGCCCAGGTCGGCACGCCGGACGAGCAGGGCCATACACCGCTGGAAAAACGCCTGGTGCATGAGCTGCGGCAGGTGCTGAATCAACATTTATTAAAGATTTCCGTTACTTGCATTCAAGCCCCGGTGTTTTTCGGCGATAGCTTTAGCGTGACCTTGCAGTCCACAGCGCCTGTCGACCTGGCGAAGGTCAACGCGGCCCTGGAAGCGGCGCCCGGCATCGAGCTGGTGGAGGCGGGCGATTATCCGACGCCTGTGGGTGACGCCGTGGGCCAGGATGTGGTTTATGTGGGGCGCGTGCGCCGCGGTATCGACGATCCGACGGAGCTCAATCTGTGGCTGACCACGGATAACGTGCGCAAGGGCGCGGCGCTCAACGCGGTGCAGGTGGCGGAGTTGTTGATAAAAGACCTGCTGTAAAAGATACTTGGCAACAATTTGTCGAATGATTCTAGCTGGGCGCTATGCTTGGCCAGAGTGATGAAGGCGAACCTTGCTCCCGGGGCATTCCCGGGCATGCGTGAAACGATCGCGCGCACCGTTGTTTCTGGGGGCAGTGCGCAAAGCCTCGTGGCGGCGACAACAATACCTTCTCGCTGGCCGAGGAATGTTCAAACAAAGGAAGAGGCTATGGTTCAAGTTCGCAAACTGGTGTTAGCAATAGCGGCCGCCTCGGCGCTGTCCTCCGGTATGGCGCAAGCGCTCGGGCTCGGGGAATTGACCCTGAAGTCGACGCCGAACCAGCCTCTGGTCGCCGAGATCGAGCTGCTCGATGTCCAGCAGCTGTCCGCTGCCGAAGTCGTACCGAGCCTGGCCTCGCCCGAAGACTTCGCCAAGGCCGGCATCGACCGCCAGGCTTTTCTCAACGACCTGACCTTCACCCCGGTGATCAACGCCAACGGCAAGAGCGTGCTGCGCGTGACCTCCAGCCGGCCGTTGTCCGAGCCGATGGTCAAGTTCCTGGTGCAGGTGATGTGGCCCAATGGGCGCCTGCTGCGCGACTACAGCGTCCTGCTCGACCCGTCCAAATTCTCGCCCCAGGCTGCCGAGGCGGCCCGACCGAAACCACCCCAGGTCATATCGACACCGGTGACCGGGGCTACCAAGCCATCCCAGTACACCACTACACCGCGCGATACCCTGTGGGAAATCGCCGCCAAGGCCCGTAACGGCGGCTCGATCCAGCAGACCATGCTGGCGATCCAGGCGCTGAACCCGAACGCATTCATCGATGGCAACATCAACCTGCTCAAGACCGGCCAGGTGCTGCGTCTGCCCGACCCTGTGCAAAGTACTGCCTTGCCGCAGCCCCAGGCCATCGCCGAAGTGGCGGCGCAGAATGCCGCCTGGCGCCAGGGCCGCCAAGGACGCCAGGGCGTGGCGGGTACTGGCCAGCAGCAACTGGACGCGACCCGGCGCGGCCGTGGCGAAGATGCGCCGGCCCAGGCTGCCGGTCGCGACAAGCTGAGCCTGGTGTCGGCCGAGTCCGCCAAGGCCGGGGCCAGGGGCAAGGGCGCCGCCGGGGATGCCCAGGCGCTGAGCAACAAACTCGCGATCACCCAGGAAAGCCTCGATTCGGCTCGCCGTGATAACGAAGAATTGAAAAGCCGCATGGCGGATCTGCAAAGCCAGTTGGACAAGCTGCAGCGCCTGATCGAACTGAAGAACGACCAGTTGGCCAAGATGCAGGCCGAAGGCGCCGCTGTGCCACCGGCTCCGGGATCGACCCCGGCGATGTCGGCGCAACTGACTCCGCCGCCGCCCTCGGCGCAAGCACCAGCCACTGTGCCCACACCCGCACCCCAGGCCACGCCGCAAACGCCTCCTGAAGCCTCGCCTGGAAGTACGTCGGAAGCGACGCCAGCGGCGACGTCGACCGAGCAGAAATACAACGACCTGCTGACCAACCCGATCCTGCTGGGGTTGATCGGTGGCGGCGTGGTGCTCCTGCTTTTGCTGCTGTTGCTGCTTGCCCGTCGTCGCAAGGCGCAACAGGAAGCCGAGAAACATTTGCGCATGGCCCGAGCCCTCGAGGAGGAGGCCGACTTCTCCCCGGAGCTCGATCTGCCCCCGAGCAGCTTCGAGGGCATTGAAGTTCCACCACCGAGCGTCAAACTCGAACCCAAGCCAGTACCTGCCCCGGCGCCCAAGCCGGCTCCGGTGGTCGCGCCTGTCGTGGTCACGCCGCCGATCGCCGCGCCACTGGTGGCTCCGGCCGCCGATCGTTTCGACGACGTTCTGCCACAGGCCCAGGCTCATATCGATCGTGGTCGCCTGAACCAGGCGGCCGACCTGCTCGAACAAGGCATCAAGGCCGAACCGCAACGCAGCGATCTGCGCCTGAAGCTGATGGAAGTCTATGGCCAGCAGGGCGACCGTGACGCGTTCGTCGCCCAGGAGCGCCAGTTGGTGGCCAATGGCGATAACTACGCCCAGGTCGAGCAGCTCAAGAGCCGCTTCCCGGCCATGGCGGTCGCCGCCGGTGCCGGCCTGGCCGCCGCCGCAGTGGCTGCGGAACTGGACGCGCAGTACGTCAAGGATCTGCTGGAAGACACGCCGCCCACCGACGAGGAGCTCGACAGCGCCTTCGACCTGAGCCTGGATGATCTTGAAGCCGCACCGGCGGCCACGCCGCAGCCCGAGCCGATTCCGGAGCTGGATGCATTCCCGACCGACGACGACCTGAGTTTCGAGTCGGTGCTCAAACAGCAGACCGAAGCCGCCGAAAGCCTGGACGACCTGTCGGAGTTCGACCTGGACCTGGGCGCCGATGCCCCGGCGCCAGCCTTGGCCGACGAAGATTTCCTGCTGGACCTGGACAACGATCTCAAGGACCTGGACGTGCCGGCAGCCGAGACGCCGGCCCTGGACGATACCCCGGCCGACGACCTGGAGTTGCCGGCGGATTTCGATCTGTCCCTGGCCGACGAAATGAATGCCGGCGAGGCGCCCAAGGATCCCTTCGAGTCCGAACTGGACGATGTCAACGCGGAGCTGGAACGTCTGTCCGACAGCCTGGGCCAGCCATCCTTCACGGCTGAAGACGCCCTGGCCAGCGCCGACGAGGAGCCGGACTTCGACTTCCTCAGCGGTACCGATGAAGTCGCCACCAAGCTCGACCTGGCCCAGGCCTACATCGATATGGGCGACAACGACGGCGCCCGGGACATCCTCGGTGAAGTCCTCAATGAAGGCGATGCCACCCAGAAGAGCGAAGCGCAGGAAATGTTGTCGCGCTTGGCGTGAGATGAGCGATAGACAACGACGGCAGCCGGTGAGGCTGCCGTTTTTGTTTGTGGTGGGAATTGGAGTTGGGCGCGATGGCTCCATCCTGCCACCATAGGATCGACGGTGGCACTGGCATCCCGCCCGGCCGGCCTTATAATGCCCGCCTTTGCGTACCTCAGCAGGCTGTAATTCTTGGCAAACATAGATAATCCGGCCGCCGAAATGGCGGCCGACGGCTTTTTCCGGATCGCCCTGGGCGTTGAATACAAAGGTTCGCGCTACCGTGGCTGGCAGCGCCAGGCCTCCGGCGTGCCGACGGTCCAGGAAATCCTGGAAAACGCGCTTTCCAAGGTCGCCGATTCGCCTGTGGCGCTGCATTGCGCCGGTCGAACCGACGCCGGTGTGCACGCCTGTGGCCAGGTGGTGCATTTCGACACCCAGGCCGAGCGATCGATGAAAGCGTGGGTCATGGGCGCCAATATCAACCTGCCGCACGATATCAGCGTCAGTTGGGCCAAGGTGATGCCGGCGCACTTCCATGCGCGCTTCAAGGCCATCGCCCGGCGTTATCGCTACGTGATCTACAACGACCAGATCCGCCCGGCGCACCTGAACGAAGAAATCACCTGGAACCATCGTCCACTGGATGTCGAGCGCATGGCCGAGGCTGCGCAATACCTGGTGGGCGTCCACGATTTCAGCGCCTTCCGCGCCGGCCAGTGCCAGGCCAAATCGCCGATCAAGCAATTGCATCACCTGCGTGTGACCCGTCACGGCAAGATGATCGTACTCGACATCCGCGCCAGTGCGTTCCTGCACCACATGGTGCGCAACATCGCCGGCGTGCTGATGACCATCGGTGCCGGTGAGCGGCCGGTGGAGTGGATCAAGGAAGTGCTGGACAGCCGCATCCGCCGTTCCGGTGGGGTGACGGCGCATCCGTTCGGGCTGTATCTGGTGCAGGTCGAATATCACAGAGAGTTCGAGTTGCCGGAGCGTTACATCGGGCCGCATTTCCTCACGGGCTTCTCGGAACTCGACGGCTGACGCCCTCCGTTGCATTTGCTACCATCCGGAACTTTCACGGGATCTGCCTGAGGTTTTTCACGACATGTCAGCCGTTCGCAGCAAGATTTGCGGGATTACCCGGGTCGAGGACGCGCTGGCGGCGGTCGAGGCCGGCGCCGATGCCATCGGGCTGGTGTTCTACGCCAGGAGTCCCCGGGCGGTGACGGTGCAGCAGGCACGAGCGATCATCCGGGCCTTGCCCCCGTTCGTGACCCCTGTCGGCCTGTTCGTCAACGCCAGCCGTTGCGAACTGGGGGAGATCCTCGACGCGGTGCCGCTGGCGCTGTTGCAATTTCATGGCGACGAGACCCCCGAGGATTGCGAGGGCTGGAATCTTCCCTATATCAAGGCGCTGCGGGTCAAGGCCGGCGACGACATCGCGGCTGGGTGCGAGGCGTTTGCCGGGGCCAGCGGGATCCTGCTGGATACCTACGTGGAAGGCGTTCCCGGCGGAACCGGTGAGGCGTTCGACTGGTCCCTGGTGCCCCAGGGGCTGAGCAAGCCGATCATCCTGGCGGGGGGGCTGACGGCCGAGAACGTGGCCGAAGCCATTCGCCAGGTTCGCCCGTATGCGGTGGATGTGAGTGGCGGAGTGGAGCAGGCCAAGGGCATCAAGGACCCGGCCAGGATCCGGGCGTTCATGGCGGCTGTGCACAGCAGCCAGTCGCCAATGTGACGGCTGGCAGACTGCCGCCGTCCATACCTGCACTGTACAAGCAGGCAGGCGCCGCCTTCGGGTGGGCCGATAGCGTAGTGGCAGCCGCGGTTGAGCGGTTGCCGGAATGGCAGAGGAGGTTGGGCTGCACGCAGGTCATGTTTCGCGCTGACCGTGGTGGCTCCTCGAACCTCGCCGCACAATGAATTTAGCTCAAGGGCATACGCGGGGCCGCGAACCAGAGCGTTCGGGCCGCCGGTACTGGAGAAAGAAAGCATGAGCAACTGGTTGGTAGACAAACTGATCCCTTCGATCATGCGTTCCGAGGTGAAGAAAAGCTCGGTGCCTGAAGGTCTGTGGCACAAATGTCCATCCTGCGAGGCGGTGCTGTACCGCCCCGAGCTGGAAAAGACCCTGGACGTTTGCCCCAAGTGCAACCACCACATGCGCATCGGCGCACGTGCCCGTATCGATATTTTCCTGGATGCCGAAGGCCGTGTTGAGCTGGGCGCCGACCTGGAGCCCGTGGACCGCCTGAAATTCCGCGACGGCAAGAAATACAAGGATCGCCTGACCGCTGCCCAGAAGCAGACCGGCGAAAAGGATGCCCTGGTGTCCATGAGCGGTACCCTGCTGGGCATGCCGGTGGTGGTCTCGGCCTTCGAGTTCTCCTTCATGGGCGGTTCCATGGGCGCCATCGTCGGCGAGCGCTTTGTCCGCGCCGCCAACCATGCCCTGGAAAACCGTTGCCCGATGGTCTGCTTCTCCGCTTCCGGCGGCGCGCGGATGCAGGAAGCGCTGATTTCCCTGATGCAGATGGCCAAGACCTCCGCGGTGCTGGCGCGTCTGCGCGAAGAAGGCATTCCCTTCATCTCGGTGCTGACCGACCCGGTCTACGGCGGCGTTTCCGCCAGCCTGGCGATGCTGGGCGACGTAATCGTCGGCGAGCCGAAGGCCCTCATCGGCTTTGCCGGCCCGCGCGTCATCGAGCAGACCGTGCGTGAAAAACTGCCGGAAGGCTTCCAGCGCAGCGAGTTCCTGCTGGAGCACGGCGCCATCGACATGATCATCCATCGCCAGGAGCTGCGTCCGCGCCTGGGTAACCTGCTGGCGCAACTGATGGGCCTGCCGACGCCTAAGTATGTCGCCACGCCCATCGAGCCGATGGTCGTTCCACCGGCGCCTGCGGGCCTATGATCCAACGTACCCTGGGCGATTGGCTGGCCTATCTCGAGCAGCTGCACCCGTCGGCTATCGACATGGGGCTGGAGCGCTCGCAGGCCGTCATGTCCCGCATGGGGCTGGGCAAGCCGGCCCCCAGGGTCATCACTGTCACCGGTACCAACGGCAAGGGGTCGACCTGCGCCTTCATGGCCTCGCTGTTGCGGGCCCAGGGGCTGAGTGTCGGTGTGTACAGCTCGCCGCACCTGCTGCGTTACAACGAGCGGGTGCAGATCAACGGCGTCGAGGCTGGCGACGCCGAGCTGTGCGAGGCCTTCGTCGCGGTGGAAGCCGGGCGAGGCGAGATATCCCTGACCTATTTCGAGATGGGCACTCTTGCGGCGTTCTGGTTGTTCGCCCGTGCCGGTCTCGATGCCGTTGTGCTGGAAGTGGGCCTGGGAGGTCGCCTGGACGCCGTCAACCTGGTGGATCCAGACGTCGCGCTGGTGACCAGTATCGGCGTGGACCATGCCGATTACCTGGGCGACACCCGCGAATCCGTGGCTTTCGAAAAGGCCGGCATCTTCCGCCAGGGCGCGCCTGCGCTCTGCGGCGACCTCGATCCACCACAGCCATTGCTGGACAAGGCTCGGGAACTGGGCTGTCCGTTTTTTGTGCGTGGGCGCGATTTCGATCTGGCCACGACCGAGCAGCATTGGCAATGGCGTGGCAGCGATGCCCAGGGTAATCCGGTGGAGTTGCATGACCTGCCGCTGCTGGAGCTGCCAATGGAGAATGCCGCGCTGGCGCTCCAGGCCTACCGGTTGCTGGGGCTGCCCTGGGATGCCGGCCAGATCGTCAAGGCCTTGCAGGCGACCCGTGTCGTCGGCCGGCTCGATCGCCGCACGTTCGATTGGCAGGGCAAGCGCCTGAGCCTGCTGCTGGATGTCGGCCACAACCCCCATGCGGCGCACTACCTGGCCGAGCGCCTGGCTCATCGGCCTGTGGCGGGGCGGCGACTGGCGGTATTCGGGTTGTTGTCCGACAAGGATCTGGATGGCGTGGTCGAGGCGTTGAGTGCTAGTGTCCAGCATTGGGCAGTCGCGCCGCTGGACTCGCCGCGTTCGCGTCCGGCGGCACAATTGCAGGCGGCCTTGCAGGCGCGTGGCGCTTCGGTGGATGCTTATGCAAGCGTGGTCGCCGCGCTGGAAGGGCAGTGCGCCCTGGCGACCGCCGACGACGAAATCCTGGTGTTCGGATCATTTTTTTGTGTCGCCGAGGCCCTTCAATGGCTGAGCCGGCGCTCCACGGAGGAAGCTGCAGATGGCATTGCTGGATAAGGCATACAAGCAGCGCATGGTAGGGGCCCTGGTATTGGTGGCCCTGGCGGTGATTTTCCTGCCGATGCTGTTTTCCCGTCAGGACGAGCAGCGTCAGGTCACGGTCGATGCACCGGCCGCGCCCCAGGCGCCGGCGATGCCACCGGTGCAGGTCGAGCCGGTGACGGTGCCTGAGCCCCAGGCGCTGCCCCAGGAACCCGTTCCAAGCGATGAAGAACTGGCCGCGCAACCCGCGCCTGCGATGCCGATCACGCCCGCTCCAGCGGCTCCAGCGGCTCCAGCGGCGCCGACCGCTGCACCGACTACATCGAGCAAGCCGTCTGTCGCAGCAGCGCCTGCGCCTGCTGCTCCGGCAGCCAAGCCGGCACCGAGCCAGCCGATCACCGCAGCGCCGACCAAGCCGGACACCACCCAAAGTCGCGTGGACGCCAACGGCCTGTCGGTCAGCTGGTCCGTGCAACTGGCCAGCCTGAGCAGTCGCGAGAGCGCCGAGAACCTGCAGAAATCCCTGCGCAGCCAGGGGTACAACGCCTATATCCGTTCCGCCGACGGCAAGAACCGGGTATTTGTCGGGCCGCTGATCGAGCGTGCCGAGGCCGATCGCCTGCGGGACTTGCTTGGCCGTCAGCAGAATCTCAAGGGGTTCGTGGTGCGTTTCCAGCCAGAGCGTGGTTGATCGCGGTTTGCCTGATTTGAATCACACTGACAATCGCAGCTTACCGACAGCCCTGCGCTCTGCTAAAATGCGCCGCCTTATCCGTCTGTAGGCTGCACCGTGCCATTTACCTGGGTTGACTGGGCGATCGTTGCAATCATCGCCATCTCCGCATTGATCAGTCTGAGTCGCGGCTTCGTCAAGGAAGCCCTCTCGCTGCTGACCTGGATCATCGCGGGGGTCGTGGCCTGGATGTTTGGTGGTTCGCTGTCCCAGTACCTTGCCGGATACATCGAAACTCCGTCGGCTCGCGTGATCGCGGGCTGTGCCATCTTGTTTATCGCCACCTTGCTGGTCGGCGCAATGATCAATTATCTGATCGGCGAACTGATTCGTGTCACCGGGCTTTCCGGGACCGACCGGTTCCTGGGCATGGCCTTTGGCGCGGCGCGTGGCGCCTTGCTGGTGGTCGTGGCCGTCGGGCTGCTGAGCCTGGGGCCGGTACAGCAGGATTCGTGGTGGCAGGAGTCCCGGCTCGTGCCACAATTTCTATTGGTCGCAGACTGGTCCAAGAACCTGATCCTGGGTTGGAGCAGTCAGTGGCTTGCCAGCGGTATCAGCGTACCCGCTGAAATACCGTTCAAGGAACAACTATTGCCGACGGCCAAAACGCCGCAGTGATCGTTGTTCAGTTCAGATCCATTAAGTAGGGGTTGCGTCGCATGTGTGGCATCGTCGGTATCGTCGGTAAGTCGAACGTCAATCAGGCGCTGTATGACGCGCTAACCGTGCTCCAGCACCGCGGCCAGGACGCTGCCGGTATCGTGACCAGCCATGACGGCCGGTTATTCCTGCGCAAGGACAATGGCCTGGTCCGTGACGTGTTCCATCAGCGCCACATGCAACGCCTGGTCGGCCACATGGGCATCGGCCATGTGCGCTATCCGACCGCCGGCAGCTCGACCTCGGCCGAAGCTCAGCCGTTCTACGTCAACTCGCCGTATGGCATCACCCTGGCGCATAACGGCAACCTGACCAACGTCGAGCAGTTGGCCAAGGAAATCTACGAATCGGATCTGCGCCACGTCAACACCAATTCCGACTCGGAAGTGATGCTCAACGTCTTCGCCCATGAGCTGGCCCAGCGTGGCAAGCTGCAGCCTACCGAAGAAGACGTGTTTGCCGCCGTGACCGAAGTGCACAACCGTTGTGTCGGTGGCTACACCGTGGTGGCGATGATCACCGGCTACGGCATCGTCGGCTTCCGCGACCCCCATGGCATCCGTCCGATCGTGTTCGGCCAGCGTCACACCGACGAAGGCGTCGAGTACATGATCGCTTCCGAAAGCGTATCCCTGGACGTGCTGGGCTTCACCCTGATCCGCGACCTGGCTCCGGGCGAGGCGGTCTACATCACCGAAGACGGCAAGTTGTTCACCCGTCAGTGCGCGACCAACCCGACCCTGACGCCGTGCATCTTCGAACACGTCTACCTGGCGCGTCCGGACTCCATCATCGACGGCATCTCGGTCTACAAGGCCCGCCTGCGCATGGGTGAGAAGCTGGCCGAGAAGATCCTGCGCGAGCGCCCGGACCACGACATCGACGTGGTGATCCCTATCCCGGACACCAGCCGCACCGCGGCCCTGGAGCTGGCGAACCACCTGGGCGTCAAGTTCCGCGAAGGCTTCGTGAAGAACCGCTACATCGGTCGCACCTTCATCATGCCGGGCCAGGCCGCGCGGAAAAAATCCGTACGCCAGAAGCTCAACGCCATCGAACTGGAATTCCGCGGCAAGAACGTCATGCTGGTGGACGACTCCATCGTGCGTGGCACCACTTGCAAGCAGATCATTCAGATGGCCCGCGAAGCCGGCGCCAAGAATGTGTACTTCTGCTCGGCGGCCCCGGCCGTGCGTTACCCGAACGTCTATGGCATCGACATGCCGAGCGCCCATGAGCTGATCGCCCACAACCGCACCACCCAGGAAGTCGCCGACCTGATCGGCGCCGACTGGCTGATCTACCAGGACCTGCCGGACCTGATCGAAGCGGTAGGCGGCGGCAAGATCAAGATCGAGCAGTTCGACTGCGCGGTATTCGATGGCAAGTACGTCACCGGCGATGTCGACGAGGCATACCTGAACAAGATCGAAAGCGCCCGCAACGATGCATCCAAGGCCAAGACCCAGGCGGTCAGCGCGATCATCGATCTGTATAACAACTGAGTGACGAACCGGCCCCGAGGGGCCGGTTTGCGTTTAACCGAGGAGTGGCAGCATGAGTCAGGATTGGGATGCCGGTCGGCTGGACAGCGACCTTGAAGGCGTAGCGTTCGACACCCTGGCGGTTCGCGCCGGTCAGCACCGCACGCCGGAAGCCGAGCACGGCGATCCGATGTTCTTCACCTCCAGCTATGTATTCCGTACCGCTGCCGATGCGGCGGCGCGGTTTGCCGGCGAAGTGCCCGGCAACGTCTATTCACGTTACACCAACCCCACCGTGCGGGCGTTCGAAGAGCGCATCGCCGCCCTCGAAGGCGCCGAGCAAGCGGTTGCCACCGCCACCGGCATGGCGGCGATCATGGCGGTGGTCATGAGCCTGTGCAGCGCCGGCGACCACGTACTGGTGTCGCGCAGCGTCTTTGGCTCCACCATCAGCCTGTTCGAGAAGTACTTCAAGCGCTTCGGCGTGGAAGTCGACTACGTGCCCCTGGCGGACCTGTCCGCCTGGGATGCGGCGATCAAGGCCAACACGAAGCTCTTGTTCGTCGAATCGCCCTCCAACCCATTGGCCGAGCTGGTGGACATTGCCGCCCTGGCGGAGATCGCGCACGCCAAGGGCGCCATGCTGGTGGTGGATAACTGCTTCTGCACCCCGGCGTTGCAACAACCGCTGAAGCTGGGGGCGGACGTGGTGGTGCATTCGGCCACCAAGTTCATCGATGGCCAGGGGCGTTGCATGGGCGGCGTGGTGGCCGGTCACAGCGAGCAGATGAAGGAAGTCGTGGGCTTCCTGCGCACTGCCGGGCCGACCCTCAGCCCGTTCAACGCCTGGATCTTCCTCAAGGGCCTGGAAACCCTGGGCCTGCGCATGAAGGCGCATTGCGCCAACGCCCAGGCCCTGGCCGAGTGGCTGGAGCAGCAGGACGGTATCGAGAAGGTGCATTATGCCGGCCTCAAGAGCCATCCGCAGCACGACCTGGCCGTGCGCCAGCAACGGGGGTTCGGTGCGGTGGTGAGTTTCGAAGTCAAGGGCGGCAAGGAGGGCGCCTGGCGCTTCATCGACGCGACCCGGTTGATTTCCATCACCGCCAACCTGGGCGACAGCAAGACCACCATCACCCATCCGAGCACTACCTCCCACGGTCGCCTCTCGCCCCAGGAGCGTGAGGCGGCGGGCATCCGTGACAGCCTGATCCGCATCGCGGTGGGCCTGGAAGACGTGGCGGACCTGCAAGCCGATCTGGCTCGTGGGTTGGCGGCCTTGTGATCGAAGGCACTCATGGCCGGGTCGCACTCGTAACGGGTGCCGCCCGGGGCATCGGCCTCGGCATTGCGGCCTGGCTGATCTGTGAGGGCTGGCAGGTGGTCCTGACCGACCTGGATCGCGAGCGCGGCTCCCGGGTGGCCAAGGCCCTGGGGGATGGCGCCTGGTTCATTGGCATGGATGTGGCGGACGAGGCGCAAGTGGCGACGGGCATCGCCGAAGTCCTCGGGCAATTCGGACGGCTCGATGCGCTGGTGTGCAACGCAGCCATTGCCGACCCGCACAACATCACCCTGGAAAGCCTCGACCTGGCCTACTGGAACCGGGTCCTGGCGGTGAACCTGGGCGGCCCGATGCTGCTGGCCAAGCACTGTGCGCCTTACCTGCGCGCTCACAACGGCGCCATCGTCAACCTGGCCTCGACCCGCGCCGCGCAATCGGAGCCCGATACCGAGGCCTACGCGGCGAGCAAGGGCGGCTTGCTGGCCCTGACCCACGCTTTGGCGATCAGTCTGGGGCCGGAAATCCGCGTCAATGCCGTCAGCCCTGGCTGGATCGACGCCCGCGACCCGGCCCAGCGCCGCGCGCAGCCGCTGACCGACGCCGATCACGCCCAGCATCCGGCGGGCAGGGTAGGGACGGTCGAGGACGTGGCGGCAATGGTGGCATGGCTGCTGTCGCGTAACGCCGGTTTCGTCACGGGCCAGGAGTTCGTGGTGGACGGCGGCATGACCAAGAAAATGATTTATGAATGAACAGCAGCCACAAGTCGCGAGCTACAAGCGGCAAGTGGTTATGCGGTGTTGGGGCTTGCGAGTTGCCGCTCGAAGCGTGCAGCTCGAAGCTGTTTTTGAAAAAAATCCAACCCTGCTATTGACTTAGCTTCGGCACCTGCGTAAATTTCGCGGCCTCAGCGAAGCAAAGGGTGATTAGCTCAGCCGGGAGAGCGTCTGCCTTACAAGCAGAATGTCGGCGGTTCGATCCCGTCATCACCCACCATGTTCCATGAGAGTCTTGCGAAAGCAAGATGGAAGCCGTCAAAAGCCTCCACCGACGCGCAGCGGTAGTTCAGTCGGTTAGAATACCGGCCTGTCACGCCGGGGGTCGCGGGTTCGAGTCCCGTCCGCTGCGCCATATTTACCGAGTCAGGTCAGCCTGGTTCGAGATCGAGGCTTCAAAGGCCCTGGTCAGACGAGTTAACTGGACGCAAGTCCATAGCGATACGCAGCGGTAGTTCAGTCGGTTAGAATACCGGCCTGTCACGCCGGGGGTCGCGGGTTCGAGTCCCGTCCGCTGCGCCATATCTGCTTCGAGGCCCACTGAACGCCTTGAAGCCAGGAAGAAAGCCGTACAGCGGACTTCTGATCGATAGCAAAGACCCTGGTCGAAAGACCGGGGTTTTTTGTTTCTGGTGTAACGATATTGCGAAGATCGGAACAAGCCCGTGATAAGCGAGCTTGCTCCCGCTGGGCTGCGAAGCAGCCCTTGCTTGCTGAGTTGGCAAGACTCAGGGGGCGAGCCTCAGAACCCCAATCTATCCCGCAGCCCGTAATACCACGCACCCATCGCCGCAAACGGCGTGCGCAACAGCTGGCCGCCAGGGAAAGGGTAGTGGGGCAGATCGGCAAATGCATCAAAACGCTCAGCCTGACCACGCAGCGCCTCGGCCAGGACCTTGCCTGCCAGGTGCGTGTACGTCACGCCATGGCCGCTGCAGCCCTGGGAGTAGTAGATGTTGTCGCCCAGACGCCCCACCTGTGGAAGACGCGACAACGTCAGCAGGAAATTTCCGGTCCATGCGTAATCGATCTTCACATCCTTGAGCTGGGGGAAGGCCTTGAGCATCTTCGGACGGATGATCGCTTCGATGTTCGCCGGATCCCTCGCGCCATACACTACGCCGCCGCCGAAGATCAGGCGCTTGTCGCCTGTCAGTCGGTAATAGTCCAACAGGTAGTTGCAGTCCTCGACGCAATAATCCTGGGGCAACAGGCTGTGGGCCAACTCTTCCCCCAGAGGCTCGGTGGTGATCACCTGGGTGCCGCAAGGCATCGACTTGGACGCCAGCTCCGGCACCAGATTGCCCAGGTAGGCATTGCCCGCCACGATGATGAACTTGGCCCTGACCTTGCCTTGTGGCGTATGCACCACCGGGCTTGCACCGCGTTCGATGCGCACCGCCGGCGATTGTTCATGAATGACCCCGCCAAGGGACTCCACCGCAGCGGCTTCGCCCAACGCCAGATTGAGGGGATGGATATGCCCGCCGCTCATGTCCAGCATGCCACCCACGTACTCTTCGCACGCCACCACTTCGCGAATGCGGCGTTGATCCAGCAGCTCCAGCTGGGTATGGCCGAAACGCTCCCATAGACGTTTCTGCGATTCCAGATGCCCCATCTGTTTAGCGGTAAGGGCTGCGAAGACGCCACCGTCCTTCAAGTCGCACTGGATCTGATACTTCGCCACCCGCTCACGAATGATCCGACCGCCCTCGAAGGCCATGTTGCCCAGCAATTGTGCCTGCTGCGGCCCGACACTGCGTTCGATCACATCGATGTCGCGGCTGTAGCTGTTGACGATCTGCCCGCCGTTGCGACCCGATGCGCCAAACCCCACCTTCGCGGCCTCGACAATCGTGACCTTGAAGCCGTTCTCCAGCAAAAACAGGGCAGAGGACAGGCCGGTATAGCCAGCGCCGATCACACACACATCGGTTTCGACGTCACCTTGCAGGGCCGGGCGCGACGCAGCCGGGTTGGCCGATGCGGCGTAGTAAGACGCTGGATAAGGAGTGTTCGCCATTCTGCAACCTCTGTTTTATATTTTTTACGAATGCGCCGATCCTACCCGAGATAAAAATCCGCCGCCAGCCACCGCAAATACTTCATTGCCCCGGCGAAATTAAATATTTTGCATATTCATAGGGTTAGGTGAAAAAAAGGTGTTGACACCCCTTCGGAATTCCGTAGAATGCCGCCTCACAGCAGGCACGTAGCTCAGTTGGTTAGAGCACCACCTTGACATGGTGGGGGTCGTTGGTTCGAGTCCAATCGCGCCTACCAAACAAAATCCGCTCTGCTGGGCGGTCTAGAAGGGTCAACCGAGAGGTTGGCCCTTTTTTGTTTGCCGCTGGAAAAAGTCCAGTCCCATCCAGCCGCTCTGGCTCGGCGCAACAATCCCAACAAACTCCTCCCTCTGCGAATAGACAGAAAAGTGGCGTAGGCGCTGTTCCGTCATTCTTTAGCCGTGAGCGACTATAGGGGGACCGTGGCACCGTAACGCTGGTTGATAGGTGGCTTCTTTTCGACAGTGGCGTACGTAGAGACTGGAAAGAGCTCATCGAACGGTGCAAGTCACGGAGGGGAACTATCGAGTAGCGATGGTGAAGGCTTGCGTTGAACCTGGATCCCGAGAAAAAGCCCGGCGCACCGGGCCTGATCGGGGCCAATTTTCAGCGGGAAATTTCTTTCTCTGTCACGCCGATGGCTGATCTTTCCCTGCGTCTGCGAAGCCAGCTATAGAGTGCATGCACGGGGTGCAGAAATGCCGCAAGCACGGCCACCAGCATGACGATGAAGATGATGATCAGTGGGACGCTTTCGTGCGAAAACATGGTGGTCACTCCTGTAGTCACTATGTTGGAACCCGCAGGGTAGACGCATCGGACCTTGCTTGCGGTGAACGTATGTTCATCATGGGACGCTTGATTTGTGCTAAGGCAGGGCTCGAAGAGTGATTGGGTCGAGTATGCAGTCCCAGCGTCGTCACGATGGAAAGCTCCGTATCGGCGAGAACCCGTGTAATGTTCGAGCGTGAGGCGCTCGTGGGGGAGGGAGTGAAGGTTGGCTGCTTGCCGGCTTGGACATCCGCATGGTGTTCTGTTGTTGTGTATTCGCATTGAAGCGGGTGACGCAACACCCTGGAGATAGGTTGATCAATGCCAAAGAAACATCAGGAAAGCAAAGCAGTGACGGCTGCTGATATCGAGCGCTCTATCCAGGCGCTTAATATCATGGCGGAACGCCTCTGGGGCGATGGGCGGGAAGCGGAGGCGAAAGCTCTGCTCAATGCCCTGGATGCCTTAAACAGGGCACTGGATCGGATCAGGATTGGAGAGAGTCGCAGGGTTCTTCATTGAACGGAAAAGGCAGGGTTCTCCTGTAAAAGACTGACCGCTTCGTCAGCTTCTTGACCCGGCTAGTCCTGGGTAGACTTCGCAGGTTGGCTGGATTGGCCGGTCATCTATATGGATTTGGAAATTATGGATAATCCTGCACCTCTGGTTAGGAATATCTCACGCTCGGTCCTGGCAACCTCGCCGTGATCTACTGCCTTTTTCGTACATTCAAAAAATGCCTGCTGGCTGGTCGGCGAGGGCTGGAGCCAAGCCAGAATGGCCGATATCGCGCTCATTAGTCGGCTCCACCTGCTTGCTGCTGGCAATCGCCGGCCTGTTGCTATGGCGGCGTAGCGCAAAGTCATCCTGGGTCCTGTTGGGGGCATTGTTCCTGGGGCTGACATTGATTCCGATCATGCTGCCTGACATCTTCCATATGCCGGCCAGCCTTTACATCCAGCTTGCCTGGTGCCTGCTGCCGGTTATCCTGCAAGCCGTTCTGCTGGTTGCGGTATGGGGCTATAGCCTGCCGGTGCGTAAATCCGGTTATCTGAAATAGAGCTTTCAACTTCGAAGCCCAGCCTATCCCGCTGGGCTTTTTAGTTTCTGGTTCCTCTCTTCTTTCTTCGGCTTTCATGCGATTCGGGGTTTCTTTTCGAGGGCCTCGAAAAATCGAACTGCCAACGCCTTGCATGGCCAAAACCCTTATCCACCCCAGAGGACACTGCAATGGCCGATGAAAAGCAAAAAGACCCGCCCAAGAACGACACCCCTGCGCATTCCACAGAGCAGGAACGGGAGCGTCTGAAGGACTTCAACAAGGACGGTATTCCGCCGGGGGCGTGCTGATCTGGTGATCTGGCATGCTTCGTAATGTTCGAGGCGGTCCCTCCAATGGGGTGGCAGACGGTCGAAAATGTCTTGCTTCGATGAAGGAGCGGTGCGCGCGTCCTCAATATTCATCTCAGGTCCTTGGGGGACCGTTAGCAAGTCATGGACGTGCTAAAGGCATTGTCTGGGATACGGCGCAAGGGCGTCTCCCTGCCGCGCGGGTTGCAGTCCTTCGGGCCGAGCTTTTGTTTCCAACCGTATCTCGCTTTGTTACCGTGACGGCCTTTTGCATGCTGGGAAGAACAGAAGAGATGGTTCCATTAAGAATGCTGGCAATTGCCATTTGGGCATTGCTCAGCGCTGAGGCGCGAGCGTGGTATGTCGAAAATCCGGTCGAGAGAGCGTTGACCGCTACGACGCTGGTGCCGACTATGATCGTTGGCGCAACGACGGCCTTCACCGTAGATGGGCCGGCCATATTCAAGTCCGCCAAGAGTGATGCGATTGTATTCATCGGATCAGATGGCGAGATCAGAGGGGCGCATTTTGAGCAGGCCTCCCGTTACTATCGAGCGACTCACAGCTTGCCTCTGATGTCAGATCGGCAACTGGCCCGAGTGATCGTAACGTCTTACTGACCGATTCTCACCTCCCATGCTCAAGCGGCTCATGCTTGGCGACGCCTCATACTTTTCGCAGAGCCTGGATGAAAATGTTCTGGACTCGTTCGACCTGCCGCTCAGCCTCTTCGCCGATACGCTGTTCCTACCCCGTACCGTCTTTACTCGTCTTGGTTCATCCGCAACAGTATTCAGCGAATATCAACGGTGAATTCTTTGGCAGTGGCTTCGGTACGTTCACATTGGCCTGATGCCGTGAAGCAGAAATAATCCCGCTGTCGGGTGGGGAAGCCCCGGCATATCAGCCGGGGCTTTCTTCGCCCGTGCTGGGAGGCTCCGGTTTTTCTCTAGACGCTCGTTAAAGCCGTCAGATACTCCACGGCCTTGCGATATTTCTCTACCCGCTCCAGGTCTTTCGGTCCGGGCCTGTCGATCCGTGACAAATCGCTGTTTTCCGCAAGATCGGCCAGTTTCACTCGACGAGCCAGGGGATTGCGGGCAGCCCGTTCGATGAAGATTTGGTAAGGCTCGCCTTCGTGCCTGGTGAGAGACTCGATGGCGGCGAGGATCGTTTCGCTGAAGCCATCCTTGCGCAGATCGGCGATGCTCACCCGGGTGTCTTCGATCACATCGTGCAATACCGCGACGATCCGTTCGTCCTCATGGGCCAGGCGCCGCATGACGTTCAACGGATGCAGGATGTAAGGCGCGCCGCCTTTGTCGGTCTGCCCTTCATGGGCCAGAGCGGCAATCGATATAGCCTTTTCAAGTGTGCTCACGACCTTTCCCTCGTCCGCTTTCGATTGTTGCCGGTAAGCGAGAATGTCATGCCTTTTCGACGATTACACCCCGGGACCGTCGGGCTCGTCATTCATCTGAGGTGTCTGCACAGGGACGGCGCCTGATACAGAGGGCGCATTGCACTTGATTGTTGTTCGAGGGAATGAATCCTGGCCGGACGAGACCGAACCACTGCCCAGTCGCCCGCGCAAAAGCGGGCGATGGCTTCCTCAATAGCCAGCCTCGGCAATCAGGCCACGCAGCCAATTCCCTCCGCGAAGCCATGTTCCTGCACCGCGGCCATGAAGTGCAGTGGCATGTCCTGTTTCACTTCGATGGCCGGCATTTCAAAGCCGCCCACGATTTGTCCCTGAAGCCCACTCAGCCGTATCGACTCTTCTTCCTTTGCCTTTGCCATTCTCGCGTGGTTCGCTGCGATTTCGTTGAGAGTTGACACGGTACATCTCCGATGACTGACCAAGCGGTAATTAAAAGGCCGCCGCGTCAGGGTTACGTCGTCCTGAGGCTGCCATGCCAGGTCGGTGCAAGCCTTGAGCCAGACGTGGCGGCTGACGGTGCATGCGGTTCCATTCACGACGAATGGTACGCACGCACAAATTCATACCGGTCACAGATGAATATTTGAAGACGTCAGCCGTCCGTATCGACCCCGTAGCCCTGCGGGCTGCCTTCCCTGTGGCTGAACAACACCAGTACCGCCAGGCCTGTCAGGCTGGTGGCGAGGGCCAGCAGCAGGATCACCTGGCGGGTGCCGAGTGGCGCGGCCAGCAACGCGACCAGCAGGCCCGCCAGGGGTTGCGACAGATTGTTGAGCAGGGTGATGACGCCGACGGTCTTGCCGAAGTCCTGGGGCGGAATGATTTTCTGGCGGACACTGCGCATGTACACGTTGAACATCTTGTCGAAACCGACGATCAGCAGGAAACCAACCACATAGCCCCACGCGGATGGGCTGAGCGCGGTGATGAACGCGCCTGCGGCGATCAGGCTGTAGGACAGGACTCCCAGCAATTTCAGGGGCAAGGTGGCGCGGGCCAGGAAGAACAGGATGAGAATGGTGGTCACGGCTCCGGCGGCTTGCAGTCCGGCATAGTCATCCTTCGTGGCGTCGTATTGACCGATCGCCATGGCGGCGGAAGTGGCGAGGGTGACACCGATGACCAGATTGACCCCGGCTGCCAGGCAGATGAGTTTTTTCAGCTGGGTGAATTTGCCGATGTGGCCCAAAGCAATGCGCAGCGGGCTCAGCCAGGCGTCGTAGCGTTGTTCGAAGATTTGCAGCGTGACCGGGCTGCTCCGCTGCCAGGACAGCATCGCCAGGTCCGCCAGCAGGAACAGGCCGGCAATCGCCAGCACTACCCAATGCCACGCCCATGCCTCGAGCATCAGCGCTGCCACCAGCGGGCCCAGTACCAGCCCGGCCTGGTCGGCGATCTGCGAATAGGACAGGGTCTTGGCATAGGTGTACTGCTTGAAAATGTAGGGCATCACCACTTCGCGGGCCATGATGCCCTGGGTGGTCAGCACGCCGCACAAGGCGGACAGCGCGACGATCCAGTAGACCCCGCCAAAGAGCCCGTAGAGTCCCACGCCGACGATGCACGCCACGGCGCGATAGACCTGGCTGATGTGCAGGATACGAATCGGCGAGAATCTATCGCACAGCGCGCCGCAGATCGGGAACGACAAGTAACGCGGCAAGGCTTCGGCGAAGAAGGCCAGGCCCGCCCAGGACGCACTGCCGGTGGTCTGGAACACCATCAGCGGGACGATGAACAGGAGGATCTGGTCGGCCAGCCGGGAAAGAAACAATGAGACGAAAAAGGCCAGGTAATCCTTGCGCATGAAGCTCCTTGGTGACTGTGACAGCGGTTATCCGGTCCAGGCAAGCGACGCACAGTGTGATATGGAACTAATATCACCGTTAGTCTCTATATCTTTACAGGCAAACCCCTTCTTGAGAGAACGGCCATGTTCAAATCGCGTTCGTTGATTGCTGCAGTTACCTGTTTCGCCCTGGCGGCGGGCCCTGGCATTGTTGTCGCGGACCCGGGCAACGGCAAGGGAAACGCTCAATTCGATCAAGGTCCCGGTCAAGGGCAGGGAGGCAAAGGCGGGCAGGGCAACAAGGGCGGTCAAGCAAATCCCGGCCACAAGGGCAATCAGGGCGGCAAGGGAAACCAGGGAGGTGGCGGCGATTGGCACAACGGCCCGAGCATCGACCGTAGCGGCATCCTGGGGGTGATTGGCGGTTATCGCGATTATTGGAGCCCCGGCCCGGCGTTGCCACCCGGCATCCAGAAGAACCTGGCCCGGGGCAAGCCGCTGCCGCCGGGTATCGCCAAGAAGCTCGATGGCCGGCTGCTGGGGCATCTGCCGCACTATGACGGATATGAGTGGCAGCAGGTAGGCACTGATCTGATCCTGGTGGCGATCGCCAGCGGCATCATCTATGAAGTGCTCAGCGGTGCGTTCGACTGACCCTTTGCCTCAGCGACATGGCAGCCTCTTCGGAGGCTGCCTTCGTATCAGCCTTCAAGTTGTCGCAGGCGTTTATACAGGGTGTTGCGGCTGACGCCCAGCCGTCGCGCCAGATGTGAAATGTTCCCGCCCACCGCCTGCAACTGACGGTTCAGGTCCTCGGCATCGTTCAGGTCCACCGCCAGGGGCTCCGGCTGTTCCACGGGTTCCATTTCCAGGTCGACGAAAAAGTCGTCCGGCAGGTGTTCGGGTCGGATCGGCTGTTCCTCGGCCATGGCGAGGGCCACCTGCAATACGCTGCTGACCTGTCGCAGGTTGCCCGGCCACGGATGGCACTCGAAGAGTTCCAGCACCTCGCGGCTCAGGCCGGCCCACTGGGTCGGTTCGCGATGATGTTCCCAGAGCCGCTTGAACAGGGCCTGCTTGTCGCTGCGCTCCCGCAGGGGCGGCAGCTCCAGGGTCAGGCCGCCGATACGGTAGTAGAGGTCTTCGCGGAACCGGCCCAGTTGCACCTGTTCGCGCAGGGAGCGGTTGGTGGCGGAAATGATGCGGATGTCCACCGGGAACAGCTCGGCGCTGCCCACCGGTTGCACGCAGCGTTCCTGCAACACCCGCAGCAGCCGGGCCTGGGTTGGGAGCGGCATGTCGCCGATTTCGTCGAGGAACAGCGTGCCGCGGTCGGCCTTGCGGATCAGGCCGATGCTGCCCTTCTGGTTGGCGCCGGTGAAGGCGCCTTTTTCGTAGCCGAACAGCTCCGATTCCACCAGCTCGGCGGGGATCGCCGCGCAGTTGACCGCGATGAACGGTTGCTTGCAACGGGAGCTGGCCTGGTGCAGGGCTTTGACGAAGACTTCCTTGCCCACGCCCGTTTCGCCGTGGATCAGCAGCGGAATGTCTTTTTCCAGCAGGCGCTCGGCCTGGCGCACGGCTTTTTCCACGCGACTGTCACCAAAATGCAGGGTGTTGAGGCTGATGGCGTTGCCGGCGGGCGCCGGCGCAGGTGTCGGTTCGGCAAACACGCGCGGCTTGATCGACAACTGGCTCGGACGCTTGAGCATGCACTGGAAACGATTGCGCCCGGCCGCCTGCAAGGAAAACGGCAGGCCGTCGGGTTGGTTCAGCAGGTCCAGCAGCGACACCTTGAACAGGCTTTCGATGCTGACCCGGGACAGGCTCAGCCCCAGCAGGTTGTCGGCCCGGCGGTTGGCGGAAAGCACCTGGCCGGTCTCATCGAAAATCAGCAGGCCGGCCCACTGGCTGTCGAGGTTGTTCAACCCGGTGTTGAACGTCAGCTGGAAATGCTCACCGCGAAACAGGTTGAGGATCAGCCGGTTCTCCACGGTCTGGCTCATCATCTTGACCATGCCCAGGGTATGGGAGGGCGGCAGGTAGCTGTCGCTGGAGACATCCAGCACCGCGATGACCTTGCGCTCGGCATCGAAGATCGGCGCGGCGGAACCGGTCATGAAACGGTTGGCCTTGAGAAAGTGTTCATCGTGTTCGATGTGCACCGCCTGTTCACAGGCCAGCGCCGTGCCGATGGCGTTGGTGCCGGTGCAGCGTTCCATCCAGCTCGCTCCGGCGCTGAAACCATGGGCCAGTTTCGGCTCGATGAAACGCTGGGTACCCCAGGACGTCAGCACCTGGCCCTGGTTGTCCGCCAGCATGATCAGGCAATTGGAGTTGCTCAGGATGTTCTCGTAGTACGGCAGGACTTCCTGGTGAGTGGTCTGCACCAGGGAATGCTGGCTCTCCAGCAACTGGGCGACGCCCTCGGCGGGCAGCGGGTCGAAGGAGGGCACGCTCTGATGGTCGAGGCCGAAGGCACGGCAACGGGACCAGGAGGCCTGGATGATGGCGTCATGGGACAAGACTGGGGCAGGTGCGGCCATGGGGCACTCTCGCAGGAGCTGTTTATTATTGTTGTGGTAAGTCTCGCACAGACTCCTTGTGCGGGGGCAGGCCTGAATAGCACGTAATACACAGCCCCTTGTGGGAGCGGGCGCCCACAGGGATCGAAGTCAGGCCAACCGAAAGCGTTCATTCAGTGTTGTTCAAAATTGTTCATTGTCAACCGGCGAATTGTTCAGTTGTTCAGTTCTGGTTGTTCATTTCTGTTCATCAACGAACGTATTTTTCCCACGATTATTGAGAAAAACCCACTACATCAACGTGTTGTGATTCCTGGCACGGCTTTCGCTTTCAAGCTTCGGTCGCTTGACTCCAAAAATAAAAAGGCCGAGCCATGTCATTAACGCTTGAGCACATCTGTCGCACCGTCGAAGGCCAGATCTGGATCGACGATGCCAACCTGAATTTCGAACCCGGATCCTTTAACGTCCTGCTGGGGCGCACCCTGTCCGGCAAGACCAGCCTGATGCGGCTGATGGCCGGCCTGGACAAGCCCGACAGCGGGCGCATCCTGATGAACGGCGTCGACGTGACCCACCGCCCGGTGCGGTTGCGCAATGTGTCGATGGTCTATCAGCAGTTCATCAACTACCCGACCATGACGGTATTCGAAAACATCGCCTCGCCCCTGCGCCAGGCCGGTGTGGCCGACGAGGTGATCCAGGACAAGGTGCTGGAAACCGCCCGGATGCTGCGCATCGAAAAATTCCTCAAACGCCATCCGCTGGAGTTGTCCGGGGGCCAGCAGCAGCGCACGGCCATGGCACGGGCCCTGGTCAAGGACGCCGAACTGATCCTGTTCGACGAACCGCTGGTGAACCTGGACTACAAGCTGCGCGAGGAACTGCGCCAGGAGATGCGCGAACTGTTCCAGGCCCGCCACACCATTGCTGTCTATGCCACCACCGAGCCCAACGAGGCCCTGGCCCTGGGTGGCACCACCACGATCCTGCACGAGGGCCGGGTGATCCAGAGCGGCAAGTCGTCGTCGGTCTATCACCAGCCGCAGACTGTCCTGGCCGCCGAATTGTTTTCCGAGCCGCCCATCAACCTCATGCCTGGTCGTATCGCCGGCAATGAAGTGAGCTTCGCCAATTTCGTGCACTTTCCGCTGAACGTCGACCTGCGTCCGGTGGGCGAGGGTGAGTTCCGGTTTGGCGTGCGCCCCAGCCATATCTCCCTGGTGCCGAGCAACGACGATGACCTGGAGTTGGCGGTGACCGTCGAGGTGGCGGAGATCAGCGGCTCGGAAACGTTCCTGCATGTTCGCAACGAGCATTTCCTCCTGGTGCTGCACTTGCCGGGAGTGCATGAGTACGACGTGGACGCGCCGATCCGCATCTACATTCCGACCCACAAACTGTTTGTCTTCGATGCCTCGGGCAAGTTGGTCCAGGCTCCCGGCCAGCGTATCGCGAGGGTTGCCTGATGGCTGAAATACGTTTGCAGAACCTCGCCCACAGCTACACCAGCACACCGGCGGGCCCAGAGGACTACGCGATCCGCGAGATGAACCACATCTGGGAGCAGGGCGGTGCCTATGCGCTGCTCGGCCCGTCAGGGTGCGGCAAGTCCACCTTGCTCAACATCATTTCCGGGTTGCTCAGCCCGTCCGAGGGCCAGGTGCTGTTCGACAGCAAGGTGGTCAACGAGCTGAGCCCGGAGCGGCGCAACATCGCCCAGGTGTTCCAGTTCCCGGTGGTGTACGACACCATGACGGTGTTCGACAACCTGGCGTTCCCCCTGCGTAACCAGGGTATGGCCGAGGCGAAGATCCACACCAAGGTGCAAGAGATCGCCGAGGTCCTGGACCTGCAGAACCTGCTGGACAAAAAGGCCCGCAACCTCACCGCCGACGAGAAGCAGAAAGTCTCCATGGGCCGTGGGCTGGTGCGCGACGACGTGTCGGCGATCCTGTTCGACGAGCCGCTGACGGTGATCGACCCGCACCTGAAATGGAAACTGCGGCGCAAGCTCAAGCAGATCCATGAGCAGTTCAACATCACCATGGTCTACGTCACCCACGATCAGTTGGAGGCGTCCACCTTCGCCGACAAGATCGCGGTGATGTACGGCGGCCAGATCGTGCAGTTCGGCACGCCCCGGGAGTTGTTCGAGCGCCCCGGCCATACCTTCGTCGGATACTTCATCGGCAGCCCGGGCATGAACCTGATCGAGGTGACCGCCCAACCGGGTGGCGTCGGTTTCGCATCCACCCATCTGCCCCTTTCCGACACCTTGCAGCGTCGGGTCGCCGAAGCGCAGGGCAAGCGCCTGAAAGTCGGTATCCGGCCGGAGTTCGTCCATGTCTGGGACGGCCCCTACGACGATGCGATGCGGGCCGAGGTGGTACACGTCGAAGACCTGGGCACCTACAAGATCATGACCCTCAACCTCGACGGCGCGCCGCTGAAGGTACGCCTGGCCGAAGACAAGCCTGTGCCGGAGGGTACGGCCTATATCAGTTTCCCGGCGCAATGGCTGATGGTCTACGCCGATGAATACCTGCTGGAACCGTTGAGCGAGGTGCAGCGATGAACAAGGTGCAGAACAACAAGGCCTGGTGGCTGGTATTGCCGGTGTTCCTGCTGGTGGCTTTCAGTGCCGTGATCCCGATGATGACCGTGGTCAACTACTCGGTGCAGGACATTTTCGACCAGTCCAGCCGCTACTTCGTCGGTGCCGACTGGTACAGGCAAGTGCTGATGGACCCGCGCCTGCACGACTCGCTGTTGCGCCAGTTCATCTACTCGGCCTGCGTGCTGCTGATCGAGATTCCCCTGGGCATCGCCATCGCGTTGACCATGCCGACCAAGGGCAAGTGGTCGTCCCTGGTGCTGATCATTCTGGCGATTCCGCTGCTGATCCCGTGGAACGTGGTGGGCACCATCTGGCAGATCTTCGGCCGCGCCGACATCGGCCTGCTGGGGTCCGTCCTGAACAACCTGGGGATCAACTATAACTACGCGGCCAACACCATGGATGCCTGGGTCACGGTGCTGGTGATGGATGTCTGGCATTGGACGTCCCTGGTGGCGCTGCTGTGCTATTCGGGGCTGCGGGCGATTCCGGACGTGTATTACCAGGCCGCGCGGATCGACCGGGCGTCCAATTGGGCGGTGTTCCGGCACATCCAGTTGCCGAAGATGAAGAGCGTGCTGCTGATCGCGGTGATGCTGCGCTTCATGGACAGCTTCATGATCTACACCGAACCGTTCGTGCTTACCGGCGGCGGGCCGGGGAACGCCACCACGTTCCTCAGCCAGACCCTGACGCAAATGGCCATCGGCCAGTTCGACCTCGGCCCGGCGGCGGCGTTCTCCCTGGTGTACTTCCTGATCATCCTGTTGGTGTCGTGGCTGTTCTATACCGCCATGACTCATTCCGACGCCAACCGTTGAGGCCCGTGCGATGAGCAAGAGAAAGCTGATTCCGTTGCTGATCTACATCCTGTTCCTGCTGGTGCCCATCTACTGGCTGCTGAACATGTCGTTCAAGAGCAATACCGAGATCCTCGGCAGCCTGACCCTGTGGCCCCAGGATTTCACCTTCCACAACTACAAGGTGATCTTCACCGACCCGAGCTGGTACACCGGTTACCTGAACTCGCTGTACTACGTCAGCCTGAACACGGTGATTTCCCTGTGCGTGGCCCTGCCGGCGGCCTATGCGTTTTCCCGCTACCGCTTCCTGGGGGACAAGCACCTGTTCTTCTGGCTGCTCACCAACCGCATGGCACCACCGGCGGTGTTCCTGTTGCCGTTCTTCCAGTTGTACTCGTCCATCGGACTGTTCGACACCCATATCGCCGTGGCCCTGGCCCATTGCCTGTTCAACGTGCCGCTGGCGGTGTGGATCCTCGAAGGCTTCATGTCCGGGGTGCCGAAAGAAATCGACGAGACCGCCTACATTGACGGCTACAGTTTCCCCAAGTTCTTCGCCAAGATCTTCATCCCGTTGATCGGCTCCGGCATCGGCGTCACGGCGTTTTTCTGCTTCATGTTTTCCTGGGTCGAACTGTTGCTGGCCCGCACGCTCACCTCGGTGAATGCCAAGCCGATCGCGGCGGTGATGACCCGCACCGTGTCGGCCTCCGGCATCGACTGGGGCGTGCTGGCGGCGGCGGGGGTATTGACTATCCTGCCGGGCATGCTGGTGATCTGGTTCGTTCGCAACCACGTGGCCAAGGGCTTTGCCCTGGGCCGGGTCTGAGGAGTCGATGATGGAATGGATGAACTGGACCGTCCCTACGGCGGCCTTCTTTGGCGTCATTGCCCTGTTGCTGGCGGGCATGACCACGTGGGAAATGCGTTCGCCGAGTATTCCCCGGCGAGGTTTCCTGCCGATTGCCACCACCCGTGGCGATCGGTTGTTTATCGGTCTTCTCGGTAGCGCCTACCTGCACCTGCTGGTGATCGGCGCGACCGACTGGAGCATCTGGATAGCGTTCGCGTTGTCTTTGGTGTGGCTGTTGGCAGTGATGCGGTGGGGCTAAGTGGCCTGTGTGGCTAATTCGTGCAGTCAGATTAACCGTACAGGCCACGTCGAAGGTTCGACGATCAGGCTCTTAAACCCAAACAGGAGGTCTCTATGTTCGATAAAAACAATAAGCTGCGACATAGCGTTTCATTGGCAGCCATGCTGGCACTCAGCGGGCTGAGCGCTGCGGCCTGGGCCGACGCCTATGAAGACGCCGCGAAGAAATGGATCGGCAGTGAATTCAAGCCGTCAACCCTGACAGCCGAGCAGCAACTTGAAGAACTCAAGTGGTTCATCAAGGCGTCCGAGCCGTTTCGCGGCATGAAAATCAACGTGGTGTCGGAAACCATCGCCACCCACGAATATGAATCCAAGGTGCTGGCCAAGGCGTTCTCCGAAATCACGGGCATCCAGCTGACCCACGACCTGCTGCAGGAAGGCGACGTGGTGGAGAAGCTGCAGACCCAGATGCAGTCCGACAAGAACATCTACGACGGCTGGGTCAACGACTCCGACCTGATCGGTACGCACTTTCGCTACGGCAAGACCGAGTCGATCACCGACCTGATGGCCAACGAAGGCAAGAACTTCACCTCGCCGACCCTGGACCTCAAGGACTTCATCGGCATCTCCTTCACCACCGCGCCGGACGGCAAGCTCTATCAACTGCCCGACCAGCAGTTCGCCAACCTGTACTGGTTCCGCGCCGACTGGTTCGAGCGTCCGGACCTGAAGGCCAAGTTCAAGGAAAAGTACGGCTATGAGCTGGGCGTACCGGTGAACTGGTCGGCCTATGAGGACATCGCCAAGTTCTTCTCCGAGGACGTCAAGGAGATCGACGGCAAGCGCGTCTACGGCCACATGGACTACGGCAAGAAAGACCCGTCCCTGGGCTGGCGCTTCACCGATGCCTGGTTCTCCATGGCCGGCGGCGGCGACAAGGGACTGCCCAACGGCTTGCCGGTGGACGAGTGGGGCATTCGCGTCGAGAACTGCCATCCGGTGGGCTCCAGCGTGACCCGCGGCGGCGATACCAACGGGCCGGCGGCCGTGTTCGCCACCACCAAGTATGTGGACTGGATGAAGAAGTACGCACCACCGGAAGCGGCGGGCATGACCTTCTCCGAATCCGGCCCGGTGCCCTCCCAGGGCAACATCGCCCAGCAGATCTTCTGGTACACCGCCTTTACCGCCGACATGACCAAGCCGGGCCTGCCGGTGGTGAATGCCGATGGCACGCCGAAATGGCGCATGGCGCCGTCGCCACGCGGTCCGTACTGGGAAGAAGGCATGAAGCTGGGGTATCAGGACGTGGGTTCCTGGACCTTCATGAAGTCCACGCCTGAGAAACAGCGCCTGGCCGCCTGGCTCTATGCGCAGTTCGTGACGTCCAAGACGGTGTCGCTGAAGAAGACCATTGTTGGCCTGACGCCGATTCGCGAATCGGACATCAACTCTCAGGCGATGACCGACCTGGCGCCGAAACTCGGTGGCCTGGTGGAGTTCTACCGCAGCCCGGCCCGCGTGCAATGGTCGCCTACCGGGACCAACGTACCGGACTACCCACGCCTGGCACAGTTGTGGTGGAGCCATATCGCCGAAGCGGCCAGCGGCGAGAAAACCCCGCAACAGGCCCTCGACGGCCTGGCCAAGGACCAGGACGCGATCATGACGCGCCTGGAACGCTCCAAGGCCCAGGCCACCTGCGCACCGAAAATGAACCCCGAGCGCGACGCGCAATACTGGTTCGACCAGCCGGGCGCACCGAAGCCGAAACTGGCGAACGAGAAGCCTAAAGGCGAAACGGTGAGTTACACCGAACTGCTGAAATCCTGGGAGGCGGCACGCAAGTAAAACGGCATCGCCCATGAACGAACGGCACCGAAAGGTGCCGTTTCTGTTTGTGTGCCACAGGTTGGATGCAACGCCACAGACACCCCAAGTGGTCGTGGATCAACCCGCTTTGGCCGGGCTGGCCTGGGCGTTTCCGGCCACGGGCGACGGTGCGCTTTTGAGCAACGCCTCCAGCGCCTGCCGGTACGTCCGGCCCGCCAGGCTCATGCTGTTGTTATGCGTGGCGCCCGGTACCAACAGCAGACGCTTGGGTTCGCGGGCGGCGTTGAACAATTGTTCGCTGAAGCGTGGCGGCACGTAGCGGTCGGCAGCGCCGTGGACCACCAGCAGCGGCATATTGATCTCGCCGATCTTGTCGATGGAGTCGAATTTCTGCGACAGCAGCCAGCGCACCGGCAGGGAGGTGTTCGCCATGGCGGTGGCGACATCCCCCAGGGACGTGAAGGTCGATTCGATCACCAGGCCTCGAGCGGGCACCGGTTTGCCATGTCTTGCCGCCTCCTGACCCAGTTCCGCGGCAAGATCCACCGCGACGGCGCCACCCAGGGAATGGCCGTAGATCAGCCGCAGGGCCGGGTCGGGTTGCAACACCTCGAGACGCTCCCAGGCGATTCTTGCATCTTCGTAGACGCTGGCTTCGCAGGGCAGGTCCCCCTGGCTTTTGCCGAAGCCACGGTAGTCGATCGCCAGAACCGAATAGCCCAGCGCCCGCAATTGCTGGATGCGCAACAGCTGCCCGGTCAGGTTCCAGCGCACGCCGTGCAGGTACAGGATCGCCGGTGCGTCCCGGCGCTCGGCCGGCCACCACCAGCCGTGGATATTTTCCCCGGCCTTGAAGTTCCTGGGCTTGAGATCGAATTCCTGGACACCGCTGGGCAGGCCGCTGAACCAGCTCGCCGTGCCCGGTTCGATGCGGAACACCAGTTCGCGCTCCTTGTGCTGCAAAACCCCACAGCCCACCGGTAGCCCGACCACCATCGCGGCCATGAAAAACCAGGCCAGCCAGCGTTGCCTGAGGCGAGAGAGTAAGGATGAAGGCATCGGCGCGATTCGCTACTCGGAACGGAAAGTTGCCTTTTAGCAGATTCCTGGGAGGGCCCGCAGGGATTTCGGACGGTTTGCCCATGGTGAGGGAATCTGCCGCGCCAGCCTGTCTCAGGAGAAAACCCGATCGAACTCTCGCCGTTTCGCCCCACTCGAAACTCAATACTCATCCATATCGAGGAACGATGCCATGACGAGTGAGCATTCCAAGGGGCAGGCCCAGGCCGGCAACGCTGCGCCAGCGAAGGACGCTACCGGCGAGCCGGTGGATGTGGTGGAGCGCGATATTCGCCACCCCGATCCGACCACCGACAAGGTGGATAAGACGATCACCCCCAAGTCTATCAAGAGCCACGAGCAGGATGCCGAGAAATTGCGGGACAAAGCCACGGACGTGGAGAAAAAGCTCAACCGATAACCGGGTCGTCAATTTTTTCAATCAGCTTATGAACGACACCGCCTCAGGGTTCGGAACGTGTGCACCGGGTATCTCAACGGCAAGGGCGCGATGCCTGAGAATCTTGTGAGACGGGCGTAGCTCGATCTCACAAGATAAAGGCTTTCATACCAGAGGTGTCATTACGCATCCTCAAGCTGGACGGGTTCGAGCATTCGTTCAGTTTTGCCATACCCCACCTTGGGCACCCCCGCCAGGCGCTGATGCAGTATCTTGCTCAATGAGCAACCAGGAGGCAGGTAGCTATCGCCGAAGTCCCCTTTCAGCTGCGTCGGATGAGTGATCACTTCCAACAAACCGTATTGCGGTGCCGCGGTGTGTTGCAAGTCGGCCGACGTGCAGACGTAGTCAGCCGTCGCGCCGCATAGACGACGCAGGCGGCGGTTGAGCAGGGTCTTGAAGATACGCTTGGCTACATTCAGGTTCGCCCCAACGTTGCGTGCCAGGCGAATGGGCACACCTTGCTGCGCAGCGAAGCGCGCAACCAGTTCGCCGATGGGCCAGATGTTGTGTACATGCTGATGAGAGTCCAGGTGGCTTGGACGCAAACCGTGATCCAGGCAGTGCTGCCATTGCGCCTGAAGTTCGCCCTCGATTGCCGCCAGGTCTTTCGAGCCCAGGCGCAGGCAATAGCGCGACAGGCTGAAATCGAACTGGCCGTGCGCATCGCAAAATGCCCGACGCGATTTTATGGCCTGGCTCAACGGCCACCCATGGCTGAGATTGAAATGCAGGCCGACGCGTCCTTTGAGGCGCGGCCGTCGGGACAGGACACACGCCTGTTTGAAGCCCGGCATATTGGCCATTATGGTGGCGGAACTGATGAGACCTGCTTCGAAGGCTCGAACGATTATCATGTTTTCACTGACGCACAGTCCGAAGTCGTCAGCGTTGATGATCACTTGGCGCGGCATGGGGAATCTCCTTTTCCTTGGGGATAGAAGGTGAATCTGTCGCTTTGGTTTTTTGTGGTGCTTTTTTACGAAGCCAGGGTTTAAGACTTTTCCAGAGACGCAAGGCAAGCCCGAGGACCAGGCCATCGGGTTGCCAGGAATAAAAACTCCAACGCCAATGCTCCAGTTGTCCGGTCATGCGTTCGTGCAATTGATGACTGGAGTTATCGAGACTGACCCGTGACGCATCGATCCACCGCCAGTTTTCCTCCAGTCCCCAGCGGATCCATTCCTCAAGCAATACCCGGCCACTGCCCAAGTCCGAATGCTGCGGCAGGAACGCCAGGTTGTAGTCGTACAGTCGACCTTGATCCAACAGACCGAGGCGATAGCTGATGCACTCGCCATCCAGCTCCAGCATCACTACCCGTACCAGGCCCTGGGCGGCGAGGGCGGTAAAGGCGTGGTTCATCCATTGCCGACGCATGGCGTCAGCGAAGATGCCGACACCTTCCTCGCCTTTCCAGCTGGCGGCCTCGACATCGGCAAGTGCCCGTAGCACCTGTCCCATGCTGATAGCATCCGGGGTCACTCGGCGGATCTGGGCACCGCAGGCGGCGATTCGCTTGCGCGCCCGGCGCAACTTGTAGCGTGGATCACCGGAAATTTCCTGATGATCGCTGTCGCTGATCAGGTGCACCGGCACCCGGCAACTCAGGCGCCGCTCGCCCGTGGAGCTCATGGCCATCCAGGCACTGAGCACGCTTTCTTCCCCGACCGGTTCGGTCAGCTCATTGAATTGCAGCAGTGCGTGGGGCAGGTGCTGGCGAATCTGCGTCAACGCCTGTGCCATGCCTTCGGCATCCAGGCGCACCAGCAGCGCGATGCGGTCGGCCAATGGATAACCCAGGTGGCGCAGTACCCGGAAGCGCAACCCGCCGATACGCTCAAGTCCTGATATCAGGGGCAGGCAAAGGCACAAGGTCTGATCCTGCCAGCCCAGCAGCACATGTAATTGCTGCTCGGGCGACAAGGCGAACTCCGCCGCTTGCAGCCAGGCCAGGGTATTGAACGGTGTCGCGTCGGCCACCCGGGTTCGCAGCTGTTCATAAGCTGTCGCGGGAAAATCCTCTGCGCCCAGGGAGCTACACCATTGGAACCGGATCGCCATGGAAGTCAGGCCGCCGCAGTGGATGCAACCGGCTTGGCCGGTTTGCGAAAAGAGTCGAGGAGCGAGCCGGTGTAGAACGTGTCACGGAAAAACCGCCAGCGGCCGAACAAGCAATACATGTGAGTGATCTGGCCGCGCTCCTGATAGTCCATGCGCAGATGCAGCTTGGCGGCTGGAACGTTGCTCAGTTCGAAGACATCGACCACTTTGTTGCAACCCTGCTCGGCCATGGCTTTCCACAGATCCAGCTGGATATCCACCGATAGCAGGGTCCCCCAGTAAGCGCGGTACAGCTCACCGCCGAACTCGAAGAACTCGCCCGGTCTGACCGGGAACCAGCAGCGAAAGAAATGGCGGTCGAAATAGTCCCGTGTACTGCCCCAGATGAAAGCGACGACGTCGTCCTTGTCGTCCAGGTACATGAGCCCGGTATGGCCTTCGGCAGCCAGTTCGCGCATGGTCTCGACGCGGTCGCCAAAGTACGTGGCGAAGGCATCGGCATTGCCGGTGGTAATGTTCTCCCGGCGCAGCGGCGCATAGGGCCTGAGGTTATTGGGCCGTATCGGACTGACCAGATCGCGTTCCATCCACACCAACTGTTCGTGGAAATACACGTAGTGTCTGCACAGCTGATTCAGAACGGCGCGCAGACCTTTTTTGCGAATGCGATCACGCAGTTTTTGCAGAACGTTCATGGTGCCTCCTGGCGTGGGGCGGGTTGGGGATAAACCCCCTCGCGAGCATGCTCGCGAGGGGAGGTTGAAGCGTCATGGACATCAGGCCGGCGCTGTCGACGCAAGCGGCTGGGCCGGTTTGCGAAAGGCATCCAGTGCCGAGCCGCGGTAGAACGTGTCGCGGAAAAACCGCCAGCGACCGAACAGGCGATACACGTGGGTGATCTTGCCGCGTTCCTGGAAGCCCATGCGCAGGTGCATCTTGATCGCCGGGATATTTTGCAAGTCGCAGACATCGACCATCGTCTGGCAACCTTTGCCTGCCATGACCTTCCACATCTCCAGCTGCATGTCCGCCGACATACTGGAGCCCCAGTAGGCGCGGATCATCTCGCCACCGAACTGAAAGTATTCGCCAGGCTTGATCGGGAAGTTGCAGCGATAGAAATGGCGGTCGAAATAGTCTCGCGTACTGCCCCAGGCGAAACCCACGGTGTCGCCCTGAGCATCCAGGTACATCAAGCCCGTATAGCCTTCGGTTGCCAGCTCGCGCATGGTCTCGACGCGGTCGCCGAAGTGCCGGGCAAAAGCATCGGCATTGCTGGTCGTGATGAATTCCAGGCGCATTGGCGGGTAGGGCTTGAGGTGATGCGGGGGCAGTGGGGTTCGCACATCGTGCTCCAGCCACACCAGTCGGGTGTGGAAAAACACGTAGCGCCTGAACAGTTGTTTGAGGACGGCGCGCAGGCCTTTTTTCCGAATGCCATCACGTAATGCTTGCAGAACGCTCATGGTGCCTCCTGACGGGTGGCGGGTTGGGGGAAAGAGAGGGCGGTCCAGCCCAGGGCAAACACCGTTTCTGCTGGCAGGAGAAAACGGGTCTGCCCGGCCTCGCAGTTGAACGGGGCGCTACGGCTTTGGTTGTCGGGGCCGAAATACATCAGTTCGGCTTTCGCCTGGGGACAGGGCCCGCCGTCCAGGCTGACCTGTTGTGGGCGTGTGCTTTTGTTCACGCCCAGCAGGCTGCGCCTCGCGTCGGTGGCCATGGCCAGCACGTCGACTTCGAAGGCGTCGTTATCCAGGCGTAGCACCTGGCTGAGCCAATGCTGTTGGATGAACTGCTGGGCCAGCCCCACCGGCTTGAGTTCGAAGCGCTGGCTGTCCAGCACCCGGACCATGCCCTTGGGGTACTCGGGTTCGTCGGCGAGCATGAACCAGTTGAGCATGTCCAGCCAGCCGTCGGCCGAGGCGTTGACCACCACGGAGGTCCACCACAGGGCGGCGTAATGGGTTTGCTGCTCATAGGGGCTAAGGCTCGAGCCGCTGGACATGTTGGTCTGGTCCAGCAACAAGGCTTTGCGCGGGCGCCCCTGGCTATCCAATCCCACCAGGCGGGCGGCCTGACGAACGCTGTCGCGATAGGCCCGAGTTGCCAGCAGGTCGCGGATCATCCATTCGTGCCAGGCCAGGGCATCTACCTGGTCGCCGTGCTTATCCAGCAAGCGTCGCGCCCAGTCGATGCCACGCTTGTCGGCAGCGTTCTCGGCCAACGGACCGTTGGTGAAACGTGAGCTGGCCGGTATGGCGATACGAACCCCGGCGCGTGCGTTGGCAGGATCGGCGCGGACCTGAGCCGCCATGCTCTGGAAAACCTGCTGGAAGCTGGTGAAGTCCGGGTAGTTCAGGTTCGGCTCATCGGCAAAGCTGATGTAATGGATGCCTTTGCCGCCCAGGGCGCGGGTCGCGGTGAGCCAGGCTTGCAAGCCGCTGTGGCTGGTCCGGTCGGCCTGCAGGTCGGCCCGACGTTGGCTCCCGGCCAACAAGGTGATGTCCCGGTCGATGACGAAGCGATCCTGATACAGGCGCCGGAATGCGTCTTCATGACTCGCCCTGGCCGCCATGACATCGACCAGGCTGTAGAAGGAAGCCGCTCGGGGTTTGATCGCATCGAGCAGGGGGTAGCTGGACGGCGGCGGCAACACATAGGGCAAATACACGCCCAGCCTCGGGGTTGGGCCGAGCGTCTCGTGGTACAGCATCAGGTGGGTCAGCCCCGGATCCTGGCGCAGCGGCTGCAGGTGCGCCGGGTTCTGGGCGAACAGGTTGGCGCTGCCGTCCAGCCAGAATGCCACCTTGCCATTGCCCTCCAGGCGCAGGCGCCAGATCTGCTCGACGTCGGCAACGGGCAGCGCCAGCTGGTCGAACTGCCAATAGGCGGGGTGCGGCTTGAGGTTGAGCTCAAGCTGCTTGCCGTCGGTGACGCGTCGGGCCTGCAGGCTGCGCACGCCATTGTGGTACTTGCCCGCCAGTACGGCCCGCTCGCCGGGCGCGACCTTGAAATACAGCTCATCGCCATCGTGGGTTTCGGCGCTGAAATGCACCTTGGCCGGCGCGAACAACGCCCGGGTGCGCGCATCGTGCTCGACGCTGTAGCGACGGAAACTGTAGCCGGGAATCTCCAGGCGGTAACTGGCGTCGGCGGGCGGCAGTGGCCACGTTTGCTCGCCACGGGTCTGGGCCGGCTCCACCTGGCGTTCACCCACCAGGCGACCCTGGCCATCCAGCAGGAACAGGTGTTCGGTATTGGCGTCGGCCTGCCAGGCCGGTACCCAGCGCACGACCAGCTGGTCCGGCCGGTCGGTCTGCAGGTACAGGCTGCCGTCGCGGATACCGGTCCATTGCATGGATGCGCCCTGGGCCAGAAGAGCCAGGCTCCAGAGGCATGGAGCCAGAGCCATTCTCCAGCAGAGCCGGACCGGTCCCATCGCGAGCCAGCTCGCGATGGCGGCTGGACTGACGATCACCTTCATGCCGATTTCCCCAGCAGCATCTGCCGCATCGGCAACAGGTCACTGGGCAGGATGATCAGCGTCTGCCACCACGGCACGCCGCTGAGACGGCAATACATCGTCAGCAGGGCCAGGGTCACACCCAGATACGCGATGGAGGAGGCGGCGGCCGCGCCGACAATGCCATAGCGTGGAATCAGCAACAGGTTCAACGCCAGGTTCAACAGCGCGCCGGCGCCCATCAGCCACGACACCAGGCCGGGGCGGTCCTTGCCCAGCAGGTCCAGGCGCAGGATGCTGGCGTAGCACAACCCGAACAGCCCCGGCAGCAACGCCAGCAAGGCCGGGTAGGCAGGCTGGTAGGCGATGCCGAACAGTGTGACGATCAGCCACTGGCCGATCAGCGCCATGCCCAGGCACGCACCGAGCATGACCGTGGCGGTCAGGCGCAGGGCCAGGGGGGTCAGGCGTTGCATGTCCCTGTCCTGTTGCAACAGGCGTTTCATCAACGGCGTAGTGACCGCTTCCGGCACGATCAGCAACAGTTCGGCGGCGGCGCTGGCCATGGCGTAGTGACCCAGGGCCGTACTGCCCAGCAGGGCACCGATAAACAGGAAGTCCGAGCGTAGGATTATCTGCTGGAACAGCAGGTCCGGGTGACTGCGGGCGCCGTAGAGCAGCAGCTCGCCCTGGCCGCTGCGATCCCAGCGCAACGACAGGTCGTGATCGCGTCGCAGCCACATCCAACCGGCCAGCACCACCAGGCTCAGGCCCGCGAGCCAGCTGATCAGCGCCGCCTCCAGGGCGGCATCCTTCCACAGCCAGAACAGCGCCAGGAACAGCAGCAACGGCGCCAGGGATTCGATCAGCCGCAAGGCATTGAAGGCCCCCACGCCGCCGGAGGCATTGTGCAGGGTCAGCAGGCCGCTCTTGAGCACCGTCAGGGGCACGGCCAGCAACAGCAGCCAGGCCAGCAGCCCCAGCTGCGTAGTGATGTCCAGTTCGCTGCCGAACTCCCGCGCCAACGCCACCACCAGCAATGTCAGCAGCCCGGCCATCAGGCAGCCGAAGATCAGCACCTGGCTGAGCAGCAGCCCCATGGAGCGTTGCTGGGCCGCCTGATAGCCCACGGCACTGTTCAGGCCGCCGCTGGTGACGGCGCTGATCAGGTCCGGCAGGGTGCTGAGCAGGGCGAACAACCCGCGTTCGCTGGGTCCCAGGATCCGGGCCAGCAATACGTTGCGCAGCAGGCGCAGGCCGATCATCGCCAGGCGCGTGCCCATGCTCAGGAGCAGGTGCTTGAGGTAATGGGCGCGGCTCATGGGCGTGCTCCGCGGCGGATGCGCCAGGCCAGCAATTCGGGGTGTTGGGCGTTGCGCTGGCTGACACCGAAACGCGGCAGGTTCAGAGGATCGCCGTCGCTGCGATACAGCCCGGTCTCGGTGCCCAGGGCGAACGCAAAGCCATGGGCCGCTACCTGCCGGCGCACGCGTTCGTCGTGATCGCCGTTGGGGTAGCAATACACTGGCAGCGGTTGTGCGCAGCCATTTTCCAGCGCGATGCGGCTGCGGCTGAGCTCCTCATGCAGACGCTGGTCGTCCAGCGCAGTCAGGATCGCATGGCTGGCACCGTGAGGGCCGAAGCGGACCAGGCCGGAGTCTTCGAGCATGCGCACCTGGGTCCAGTCCAGCGCCTGGGGCTGGGCGCCACTGGGACAGGCCTGGTTGAGATCGCTCAACACCTGCGGGTCGAGGGTCTTGAGGCTTTGCAGGTAATGCAGCAGCGACAGGCTGCGACGCTCATCGTCCAGGTCATCGAGCATCACCGGCAACGGTCGGCCAGCCTGTTGCAATTGTTCGATCAACACATGCCGCGCCAACTGGCCATGGCTGCCCCACAGGGTTTCGCCAATGCTTTCCCACCAGAAGTGCTGGCGGCTGCCGATGAAGTCGGTGGACAGGAAAATGCTCGCCGGCACCTGGTACTGGCGCAGCAGGGGAAAGGCGTTCATGGCGTTGTCACGCCAGCCGTCGTCGAAGGTCAGGGCCACTCGCGGGCGGTCCGGGACGCTGGCGGGGTCGGCCAGCAGCAGGGTCATCAGCGGCACGCATTCGAAGTAGCGCTGCAGCCAGATCAGCAGGTGCTCGAAGGCTTCCGGTCCCACGCACAGTTCGTTGCGATGAGGCAGCTCGGCGGCGCGGTCGTTGCTCAGCACACGGTGCAGCATCAGGATGATGCCGGCGCCGCGCAACGGGCCACGTCCCAGGGACGTGTTCAGGTACAGCCAGCCGCCGGTGCGCTTGAAGACTTGTTTGATCGACATCGGCCATGCTCCTCAGCGGTTCTGCTCGGGATTCCATTGGCTGTAGCGCTGGCCGCGCAGGAACTGCCACAGGCCCAAGCTCATGCCCGTCATCGTCACCAGCACGAAAGCGGCCAGGCGAAACGGCCGGGGCAAGCGATGACGGCGGTCCAACAGGCCGACCAGCGCCATGGCATAGCCGAACAGTTGCCCGGCCAGGGTCAGGCGGTAGAACGGGTGGTCGTCCCACAGCCAGGCGTTGCTGAGCAAGAGCGGCAACAGCAATACCGGCGCCAGGCGGCGGATCAGTTTGTGGCTGATCAGGCCGACGGCGTAGAGCCCGTGACGCAGCGGGTTGAGCAACGCCCGGCGATGGGCCAGGCTCAGCAGGCCGCCGACGGTGACCCGCAGGCGCCGGCGAAACTGCTTGTCGGCCTCGTCCACACCCTGGTCGATTACCCGGGCCTGGGGCACGTAGACGATGGACTTGCCGGCCGCCGGGGCGCAGGTGCTGAGAAAGAAGTCATCGTTGACCTGCGCCGGGATCGGCTGGAACAACTCGCGACGCAGGGCCAGCAGGGCTCCGTCGGCCGACACCATGCAGTCGGTGCGGCTCTCTACCCGGCGCAGCCAGCCCTCGTAGTGCCGATACAGGCTGTCGCCCAGGCTCAGGCCCTTGCCCGGCACGGGGATCTCCATATGTCCGGCGCAGGCGCCGACTTCCGGATCGCCCAGGGGCGCCAGTAAATGGCCGAGGGTGTCGTGGGCCCATTGATTGTCCGCGTCGGTGAACACCAGGATCTCGCCACGGCTGTGGGCCACTCCGGTATTGAGGGCGGCGGCCTTGCCCAGACGTGGCAGGTCGAGCACGCTGATGCGCGGGTCGACCACCTTGCGCGCGCAGGCCACCGTGTCATCGCTGGAGCCGTCGCTGGCGAGAATGATCTGCAGCGAACGGGCGTTGTAATCCTGGGCCAGCAAGGTGCGCAGTTTATCTTCGATATGCCGCGCCTCGTTATGGGCGGCGATGACGATGCTGATGTCCATCGGCAGGGCCTTGCCGTAGCGCCGAACAGGAAACAAGGGCGACAGCAGGCTCAACATCAGGGGATAACCGAGGTAGGCGTACACCGGCAGCAACAGGCAGGCCCAGTAAATGAATTCAGCCACGGGCAGGTCTCCTGACAGTCCAATGACACAGGTTGAGCAGCAAGGCGGCGCCGGTCAGGTGCAGGCGCACACCATGCAGGGCCCACAATTGCAGGGTCAGTCGCGGGTCGCGTCGGCTCTGGCGCAGGCTGAGGATCAGGGCCGGCAATGACATCGCCAGCAGGATCAGCAGCGCCAGGCGCGGTTGGCCCTGCAGCAGCGCCACCAGGGCCAGGAAGTCCAGCCCCCAGGCGCCGATGGACAGCGCGGGGAAACGCAGCAGGCGCAGGCTCGGGCCATGGCTGCGCAGCAGTTGCAGATGACTGCCCTGGCGCCACAGTTCCTTGCTCATCCATTCGCGCCAACTGCCTTCATAGCCCCAATGCAGGGCCAGGCTATCGTTGACCAGCAACAGTCGCGCGCCGGCCTGGCGCAGGCGCAGGGAGAAATCCTTGTCCTCGCCGGTGCGCAGGGTTTCATCGAAACCACCCACCCGATCGAACCACGAGCGACGCATCAGCAGATTGGCGCTGGGCAGCCATTGCACCCGGTGCAGGGGGCGGGAATCGGCACGCTGGCTACGCCGTTGCCAGGCTTCGGCGAACCAGGGGGCCTGGCGCGGGGTGTCCAGGTCCAGGCCGAGCACATCGCCTTGGCCTTCCAGTTCCAGCATCAACGTGAGCCAGTCGGCCGGCATCTCGATGTCGGCGTCGATGAACGCCAGCCACTGGCCGCTCGCGAGCGCGGCCCCCCGGTTGCGCAGGGCGCCGATATGGACGCCGGGCACGATCAGCACACGCGCCCCCAGTTCGTTGGCGATGCGTGGCCCGTGGTCGTCGGAACCGTTGTCCACCACGATCAGCTCGCATTCCAGCTGTGCCTGGCGAGCGGCTTGCTGCGCCGCCAGCAAGGTGCGGCCGATGTGCCGCGCCTCGTTGTACATCGGGATCACGATGCTCACCAGGCTCATGCGCGAACCTCCTGGGGGGCGGTCTGCTCGGCGTCATGGCGCAGCACACTGGTGAGGGCGAGCATGATCCACAGCAGCTTGTGGTTCGGCGCGCTGAGGAACATCAGGAACAGTGCCAGCGACAGGAAGCTCATGCCCAGGTGGGTCAGCAGGTCCGCCTGCGCCCAATCCCGGCGACGCAACCAGAGCTGGCGGGCGCGCAGCAGGTTGTACAGGCCCAGGCCGAGCATGCCGACGAACATCAGCCCGCCGGGAATACCGATTTCGCTGAAGATCTCCAGATAGGTGTTGTGAGCCCGGCGGTACAGGTCGCTGAGCTTGCGGTTGGCCGAAAACGCCTTGGCGTAGCCGGTGGGGGCGTAGTGCAGGGGGAAGGTCCCGGGACCGGTGCCCAGCACGGGATTGTCCTGGATCATCCGACTGCCGACGACGATGTACGAGGCACGCCGGCCCAGGGATTCGTCCTGGTGGGCACGGGCGCCATTGCTCAGGATGCTCAGGGACTGGATGCGCGCTACATAGCCGTCCGGCATCACGGCAATCGCCACGGGAATCAGAAGGGCCAGCCCGAGCATGGCGAATCCCAGGTGCCGCGGGCGGATGCGCGGCAGTTGGGCGCGATAGTGATACAGGCCGATCATCAGGCTGAGCATCAACACAACCAGTCCGGAGCGTGACTCGGTCTTGGTCATGCCGCCCAGCAACAGGATGAAGCAGCCGCCCCAGAACAGTCGATGCAGCAGGTTCGGGCCGCGCACCACCAGCAGCAACGCCAGGGGGATGGTAAAGGCAATCAGCAGGGCGAAGGAGTTGGGGTCTTCCAGCAGCCCGGAGGCGCGGCCCTGCTCCTGGTACCGGGCCGAAAACATCGCCAGCACGCAGGTGGTGGTCACGCTCAGGGTCACCAGCCGGCAGAACAGGTCGAGGTTCAGTTCGCGACCGATCAGCAAGGTGATCACGAAGAGAATCAGGCCCACCCTCAACTCGCGAAAATGGGTCAGGGACAGGTCCATGTTCTGCGACAGCAACAGGCTCAGGCCATAGAGCATCATGAAGCCCACCAGAGGGCGCCAGATGTTGCTGCGCAGGCGGGTCCCGGGGATCTGGTGCAGGGCCAGCTGCAACATCAGGATCAGGATCAGCGCCACCCCAAGGAACTTGCTGCCGGAAAGGGAGTTTTCCTTGAACAGGCCTTCGAAGGGCACCAGCGCGGCAATGCCCAGCAAGCCCCAGGCGGGCTTGCGGTACAGCATGGCGACCCCCACCAGGCCCAGCACAGCGCCCGGCGCCAGGAACGGGTAGGGGCTGGCCAGCAATGCCAGGCACACCAGGCCCAGCAGGCTGACGAGCGAGAGCGGGACAATCATGGGCGAGCCTCCCTTGCCGTGCGGATATAGAGCTGCGACCAGCGTTCGGCCAGCGTGCGCAGGTCGTAGCGGTCCCGTTGGGTGCGGCGCGCGTTGTCGGCCAGGATCTGCGCCAGGCGCGGTTCGCTGAACAGGGTTTCGATCTGCCTGGCCAGTGCGGCGCTGTCGGCCGGCGTGGCGAGCAGGCCGTTGTGGCGGTCCTGCAACACGTCGGGGATGCCACCGACGCCGAACGCCACCACCGGCACGCCGGCCTGCATGGCTTCGAGCAGGATCATCGGCGTACCTTCGGTGCGCGAACTGATCACCAGGGCATCGAGGCGGCTCCACCAGGCATTCATGTCGGTCTGGTACCCCGGCAGCTCGATGCGCGTAGGCAATCCGGCATCGGTGATGCGCTTGAGCAGGGCCTGGCGTTCCGGGCCGTCGCCGAGCATCACGGCGTGCAACGACCCATGGCGCTGGCACAGCGGGATCATGGCGTCGAGGAACAGGTCCGGGCCTTTCTCACTGCTCAAGCGGCCGACGTAGCCCACTCGCCAGCGCTGCCCGTCGTCTCGGTGGGGCAAAAGCGTGGTGGTGGCCGGCAGGCCGTTGGGGATCACGTCGAGTTTTTCCGCCCGCACGCTGGCCTGGCGGTGCAGCGCGGCGATGCTTTCGGCCACGCAGACCACGCGCTTGACCGAGGCCGTACGGCACAGCTGCAAGCTCAACCAGGTATAGAAGCGCTGCTTGGGGCTGCGCGGCGTGAAGCCATGCTGCGTGATCACCAGCGGCAGGCGCAGCAGCGTGGCGGCCGCCCAGCCGAACAGCAGCCCTTTGAAGTTGTGGGTATTGAGCAGCGGTCGTTCGTGGCGCCGCTGGCGCAGGTGCCGCAACAGCTCGGCCCACGACCCACAGTGGTGGCAATCGACCCCAGCCTGGCGGAAGCGCGTGATCAAGGTCGGCGGCGCCGCCAGGAACAGCACCTGGTGCTGTCCCGGCGTGGCCAGGCAATGATCGAGCAGCATCCGCTCGGCCCCGTAGAAGCCGCCGCTGTCGAGCAAATGAATGATCGGCAGGGGGCTGCTGCGGTGGGACGGGCCGAACGGCGCGTTCAATTGCGCACCCAATGGACAAGGCTGGGCAGGCTCCAGTTGCGATGCGGGTTGACCGGCTCCGCAGATTGCTCGTTGATCACCAGCAGCACCGGTACCTCAAGTTGCTGGCTGATCTGTGCTGGATGCTTGAAGCGATGGTCGAAGAACTCACGCACGTAGACCAGGGCGATGGCCAGCAGCAGGCCGCTGAACAGGCCGAAGACGATGATCAGCATTGGCTTGGGAAAGGCCGCGGCCGTCGGTTCGAAGGGCGGGCTCAGCACCCGGGCGTTGGACAGGTCGTTGTCCAGCGAGCGGGCGGTGCTGGCTTCGGCGAACCGCTGGGCATAGGTGGAGAACGCCGCATGCAGGGCATTGATCTCGGTGTCCATCTGCCGCAGTTTGCTTTGGGCCTCCTGCAGTTGGTGGATACGCTCCTTGAAGGCGCCGATGCGTGCGACCTTCTGATCGATCACCGAACCGACCACCGCCAGGTCGGTGGTGCGTTCCTGGATCCGGTTGTTCACCACCTTGAGGAACTGCTGGCGGGTCCGGACGATCTGTTCGCGGGCCAGCAGCATCGGTTCGCTGCCGGGCTGGAAGATCGCCAGGTCATTCATGTAGCGGCTGACCTGACTGGTCAGTTGCTCGCCCAGTTGCTTGATCTCCCGGTCCTCGAACGCGATGTTGTCCACCGTGGTGGTGAACGTGAACGGGAAGGTGTAGTCGCTGAAGCGCGAACTGTTCGCCGAGGCCAGGCTGGCCTTGAGGTAGTCGAGCCAGCGCTGGCTTTGCAGCAGGCGGTCGCGGTACAGGTTCAAGGCCTGTTCTTCGGTGTTGATGGCATTCAGGCGGAAGGTGATTTCTTCCTTGGGATCGGACGAGCCGACGCCTTCCAGCAGCGCCAGTCGATGGCCTTCCAGGCCGTCGAGCCGCTGCTGGTACTGGGTCTTCTTCTGTTCGTAGAAGGTTTGCGGCAGTTCGATCGATTGCAGTTCCTGGCGCCCGGTGAGGTAGTTCTGCAGCAGCTGCGCCACGAAGCGCGTGCCCTGGGCCGGATCGCCGAAGCTGTAGACGATGGAGATCACGTTGGAGCCGGGCAGGGTCTCGATCTTCAGGTTTTCGATGGCCTCGTCGGTCAGGGTGTCGAGCACGGTATCGCGCACCGGGTCGACTTCCAGTCCCAGGCCATCGCGCAACGGGTTGATCACGTATTCACGCAGCGGCGTGGTGATATAGCGCTTGAGCGGGTCGCTCACCCACTTGTTGAGGATGCCGGGGCTGGGGGTGTACTCGCCCTGTTCGCGCAAGGTGGCGATGGTCTGCCGGATCAGCGCCGGAGAACGCAGGATATTGCTTTCGGTTTCCATGTCCGCCAGGGACGGTGGAATGAAGGTGGCGTTTTCCTGGTTCAGCGACGTGGTGGCGTCGCCCTGGGAGAGCTTTTTCGACTGGACGATCACCTGGGCGGTGATGTCGAAGCTCTGCTTGAGCATCAACGGCAGCACCAGGGCGATCACGGCGAAGATCAGGAAGACGCGCTTCACCCACTGCTTGTTGGCGAAGAAGATCCTGAAGAACTCGTGCAGATAGTTTTCCTTGGGGTTCATGATCGGTCACCTGAGATTCAGTTGTCGCTGCCTTTGTTGTCGACGCGGTAGCCGAAGCTGAACCCCACGCCCTGGAACAGCACCACATCGGCCAGTTGCCGGGCCAGCTCGCCGGCACTGGCAAGCTTGGTCTTGGGCACGAAGAGCATGTCTTCCGGCTGCAGGTAGGCGATCTGCGCCGCGTCGCCGCTCAAGGCTTTTTCCACGTCGTAGTGCCGGGCTTCGACCTGGTTGCCGTTACGGCGCATGATCACCACCGAGTCGAGCCGGGCCTTGACGTTCGTGCCACGGGCCAGGGTCAGCGCCTCGAGTACCGAGATCGGCCGGCGGATCGGATAGGAGCCGGGCTGCGCGACTTCACCCAGCACATAGATTTCGTTGCCGGCGGTGGACTTGAGCAGCACATCGACGGTCATGCGCCCGGGCAGCTTGGCGTAGCGCTCGTTGAGGAAGGCTTCCAGCTGGTTGACGGTCATGCCTTGCAACGGGATGGAGCCGATTTCCGGGAAGCTCGCATACCCGTCGCTGCCCACGGTGATTTCCCGGCTCATGCCGGTGCCCGGGTGCGTCAGAGTGTTCCTGAGGTTCGTCTCGCTGCTCAGTGGGCTGGTCACCAGCACCGTCAACTGGTTGCGGTTGGGCTGGAACAGCATTTTCTGATCATAGGCACGCTGCACCGTCAGGCGGGCTTCGTCGGTGGTCTGGCCGGCGATCTTCACCGAGGTGTTGGCCCCCGGCAGCTCGATGGTGCCGTCGGGCATCACCTGTTGCGTGCCGTTGAGCTGGCTGGCGGCAGTGAAGTTCAGCGCGACCTGGTCGCCGGGTTGCACCCGATAGGACTGGGGGCCGGTGGTGCTGATGTGGAAAATCACATCCAGCACGTCCTGGGGCCGCAGGGTCTTCTCCACCTTGGGCATGTCGGTGGCCTGGGCGTTGGCCGGTGCGGCCGTGAGGATCTGCACCGGCATGGTCATGTTTTCGTTATGGCTGGAGCAACCGGCAAGCGGCAGCAACAGCAGGACAAGCAGTCTGGCGTTCATCTCGTCATCCTTCTGCAGGCTTACAGGTTGTTGTAGAGCCACTTGGGCATGTAGTACTTGCGGCGGTTGAACACGCTGCCCACCACCTTCGCGCCGGCCTGGGCCAGGCGTTGGCGCGCGGCCTGGGCCACTTCCCAGCGGGTGTCTTCACCGCGTACCACCAGCACCACGCCGTCTGCCTGGGTGCTCATGACCAGGGTGTCGGAGGCCGAGTACACCGCGTCGGCGTCCACCACCACAAAGCGGTATTGCGCCGCCAGCTGCCTGAACAATGGACGCAGTCGCTCGGGGCTCAGGCGTTCGGCGTTGTGCCCCAGGCGGCCGTTGGGCAGCACGTCGAAAGGCATGCCGGAGGCCTGCACCACGCAATCCTGCAGCAGGGGCGGGGCGAGGCTGTTGAACAGCATGTCGCTGAAGCCACGCTCCTTGTGCAGCAACAGTTGCTGGCTGAGGCTGTGCGGCGACTGGCTGGCATCCACCAGCAATACGCGGCCGCTGCTCATCTGCGCCAGTTGGGCGGCCAGTGCCATGGCACTGGTGGTGGTTCCGGTGCCGGTGTTGGCGGCTGTCAGAAGCAGAATCCGCAAGGAAGGGTCGAGCACGGTCGAGGTCAGGTTGGTCTCGCTCGGGCTTGCGATGGTCAGGATATTCGTTGAACCGTCCATTTAACTCGCTCCGTGGCCGCTGAACACTTTGAAAGGGGTAATCATCAGGATCTTCAAATCCAGCAACAGGCTCTGTTCGGCGATGTAGCTGAGGTCCAGTTCCACACGCTGGTCGAAGTCGATATCGCTGCGCCCGGAGATCTGCCAGAGGCCGGTGAGGCCGGGGTAGATGCTCAGGCGCGCGAGGTGGTTGTCCTTGTAGCGATAGGCGTTGAACGAGGTCGGTCGTGGACCTACCAGGCGCATGTCGCCGGTCACTACATTGATCAGGTTCGGCAGTTCATCGAGGCTGCTGCGGCGCAGGAACCGGCCGATGGGCGTGATGCGCGGGTCGTTGTCGATCTTGAAGTCGATGGCATCGGCGCCGTGTTTGTTGAGGTGGCGCAGCGACTCCTTTAGCGCTTCGGCATTGGCGATCATGGTGCGGAACTTGTACATGCCGAAGACGCGGCCTCGGTAGCCGGTGCGTTTCTGCACGAACAGCACCGGACCGGGGCTGGAGACCTTGACCAGCACCGCCAGGCCCAGCAGCAACGGGCTGAGCAGCACCAGCAGCACCAGCGCGCCGAGGCAGGCCACCACACGATTGGTCCGCGAAACGGTCCAGGGTCGCCCGCCATGGCGCCCGGTCAGCCAGCCACGGCCCTGCCGGTGGATGGCGGCATCCAGGCGCCGGCGATGTTCGGGGTCGACACGCTTGTCGCCGGGGACATTGATGGGAATGTGCTGTTCATGTCGGGTCATAGACTCCTCCGTTGAAGTTCGGCCGCAACGGGCAGGTGGGCAACAGGCAGCGCGTAGTAATCGAGGAACCACCGGGTGAAGCGACCCAGGCCCTCGTCCAGCCCGATGGCGGGCTGGAAACCGGTGGCGCGTGCCAGGTCGCTGGCATCGGCACAGGTGTTGAGCACGTCCCCCGCTTGCAGGGGCAGCAGTTCGATGCGAGCGGTCCGGCCCAGGTGTTTTTCCAGCAGCGCGACATAGGTGCGCAGGGTTATCGGGTGCTGGCCGCCGATGTTGTAGATCCGCCACGGGGCCCGGCTGGTGGCCGGGTCCGGTTGTTCGTGATCCCACAGGGGCGTGACCCGGGGCGCTTGGTCGATCAGCCGGGCGATGCTCTCGATGATGTCGTCGATGTAGGTGAAGTCGCGCTGGTGCTCGCCATGGTTGAACAGCTGCAGCACTCGGTCTTCGGTGATCGCCCGGGCGAACTGGATCGGCGACATGTCCGGCCGGCCCCAGGGACCGTACACGGTGAAGAAGCGCAGGCCCGTGCAAGGAATGCCGAACAGATGGCTGTAGCTGTGGGCCATCAGTTCGTTGGCTTTCTTGCTCGCCGCGTACAGCGACAGTGGGTGGTCGACGCCATCCTGCACGGAGTAGGGCGTGCGCTGGTTGGCGCCGTATACCGAGCTGGAGGAGGCGTAGACCAGGTGCCTGACCGGATAGCGCCGGCAGTTTTCCAGGATGTTGAGAAAGCCCGTGACATTGCTGTCGATGTAGGCTTGGGGGTGCTCCAGGGAATAGCGCACCCCGGCCTGGGCAGCCAGGTGGATCACCACGTCCGGGCGGCGCGACTGGAACAGCGCGTCGATGGCCGTCGCGTCGGTCAGGTCCGCCCGCACCAGGGGAAACTCGCCGGCCTGGTCCTGCACCCAGGCCACGCGGTCATGCTTGAGCTGGGGATCGTAGTAGTCGTTGAAATTGTCCAGCCCGCAGACCCGGTGGCCGTCGCGCAGCAGCCGCAGCACACAGTGGGCACCGATGAAGCCGGCCGCGCCGGTCACCAGGATGTTCATGCTTGCGGCCCTTGGACCGGTACCGTGTGCCGCAGTCCGATCCCGCGGTACAGCAGCCCGGCGGCCGCCAAGTGCTCGGGGTTGTACAGGTTGCGTCCGTCGATGACGAGGCGGGCCCGCAGTTTGCTGGCCAGCAGGTCGAAATCCACCACGCGGAAGTTCTTCCATTCGGTGCAGATCACCAGGGCGTCGGCATCCTCCAGGGTGTCGTCACGGGTGGCGCACAGGTTCAGGTCCTTGCGGTAGCCGTAAATACGCCGGCATTCGGACATGGCCTCGGGGTCGTAGGCCTGGACCCGGGCACCTTCGCGCCACAGTGCCTCCATCAGGTAACGGCTGGGGGCTTCGCGCATGTCGTCGGTGTTGGGCTTGAAGGCCAGGCCCCAGATGGCGATCGATTTGCCCGCCAGGCCGTCGGGGAATTGCCCGGCGAGCTTCTCGAACAGGATATGCCGCTGGCTGTCATTGACATCGGTGACGCTGCGCAACAGGCGCAGCGGCATGCCGCTCTGTTCGGCCGTGTGCAGCAGGGCGCGCAGGTCCTTGGGAAAGCACGAGCCACCGAAACCACAGCCGGGGTAGATGAAGTGATAACCGATGCGCGGGTCCGAACCGATGCCCTTGCGCACGGCCTCGATGTCGGCACCCAGGCGCTCGGTGAGGTTGGCCAGTTCGTTCATGAAACTGATGCGAGTGGCGAGCATGGCGTTGGCGGCGTACTTGGTCAGTTCCGCGCTGCGGTTGTCCATGAACATCAGCTTTTCGTGGTTGCGACAGAAGGGCGCATAGAGTTCGCTCATCTGGTCGCGGGCCAGCGGGTCGGCCGTGCCGATGATGATCCGGTCCGGCCGCATGCAATCGGCCAGGGCGCTGCCTTCCTTGAGAAATTCAGGGTTGGACACCACGCGCACGTTCAAGCGTTTCAGGCCGCGCCGGGCCAGTGCCTGGCGGGCGCATTCGGCGACTTTGTCGGCCGTGCCCACCGGCACCGTGGACTTGATGATCAGGGTGCGGTCGCTGTCCATGAAATCGGCGATCTGCCGGGTGACCGCCAGCACATGGCTCAGGTCCGCCGAGCCGTCTTCATCGGCAGGGGTGCCCACGGCGATGAAGATCAGCTCGCCATGGTTGACCGCGTCGCTGGCCTGGGAGCTGAACGACAGGCGCCCTGTCTTGATGTTGTCTTCAAGCAGACCGGACAGCCCCGGCTCGCTGATTGGCGGTACCGCTTGCTGCAGTTGCCGGATCTTGTTCGGGTCGATATCGATGCACAGGACGCGGTGGCCTACATCGGCCAGCGCTGCTGCCTGGATCAACCCAACATACCCCGTCCCAAATACGCTCACGTCCATTTTGGCGCGCCTCGTAAATCGGTTGATGTAACTCGGATGAAACTGTTAGAGGGGGTATAGCGCAGCTTCAGAAAAGCGTGTCAGCAAAATGACAGTTGTCAGTGTTGGCAAAACTAGAAAGGTTCGGGCCTTTTGATATCAAGTTATTGACTGCCTTGAGAAAGTCCCGGTTTTAAAGGGTGAAAATGGATTTTAAGAAAGCGATGAACGGTATTTATCCATAGGTTTTGACGATTTGTGTCTCAAAAGTGTGTCATTTTTGGGCTAACTTTTTTTTGACGCTTGCGCCGTTCGTCTCTTTTCTTGCGCATTAGAAAGTCGCTGCTACTGTGCAGAAACGAACCGTTTCTCAACGTCGCGATTTCTGCCGAGACAGACATGGGCCGATACATCAAGGAACTGCTGCTGGCGCTGTATCTGATTCGGGGGTACGACTATTACGTCGACCGCCTGGCGACGTTGGGCCTGGGTTTGGCGACGATCCTCTTCGGTGCGATGTTCGTGGCGCTGGTGGTCGCGCTGTGGATGACCGCCCACATTCGCCATGCCTTCATCCGGCATCTGTTTGCGCTGGCGATGTTTGCCTCGGCGGTATTCTTCGAGGTCTACACCCGGGTCACCGATAGCTACCTCACCTACGCACAGTTCGTGTCGCTGGTGTATTCCGGTGGCTTTATCCAGGAGGCCGCCTGGCAGTATCGAGAAGTGATCGTCAGGGCGATGGCGGCCGGTTTGTTGCTGTTGTTGGGAATCGGGCTCAAGCCGCGTCGCCGGGTGCCGTTGCCGGGTTATCTGCCCATCGCCGCGCCCATGCTCGGGGTGCTGTTGCTCAGTGCCGTGCTGTTCCTGCGGGCCGGTGAGGGCGCGCGCGGTTTGCCGGTGATGTACACCCCGCTGGCGTACCTGAACCTGTTTGCCTATGAGAGCCTGCACAACACCGTTGGCCCCCGGGAGCCGATCCGCCTGGCGCGGCGAACGTCAGCGATCGGGCATGACCTCGTGCTGATCATCGACGAAAGCATCGCCGGCAACTACCTCGATATCAACACGCCGTACGGGGTGCACAGCGGGCTCAAGGCGCCGGTGCCGGGCGTGGACATATTCAATTATGGTTTCGCCGCCTCTATCGCCAACTGCAGCGCCGATACCAATGTCACGCTGCGCTATGGCGGCACCCGGGCCGATTACATGCGCATCAACAGCACCCAGCCGTCGATCTGGCAGTACGCCAGGGCCGCCGGGTTGCGCACCGTCTACATCGACGCCCAGCGCACCGGAGGCAATCTGCAGAACCTGATGACCGAGCTGGAAAAACAGGACATCGACGAGTTCGTCCAATTCGACCAGACCCGCGTGCGCGACCGGGACATGGCGGTGGCGGACAGGCTCATCGCATTGCTGGGCAACGACCGCGCCGAACTGGTGGTGGTCAACAAGATGGGCGCGCATTTTCCGGTCCATGACAAATACCCCGACGACTTCATGAGCTACCGTCCGGCCCTGCCGCGAGGGCACTTCCAGGAGGTCGCCGATACCGGAAGCCGCGATGGTTTCAACGGCCGACAGGAGGACTGGGTGTTGTACCGCAATGCATACCAGAACACCGTGCTGTGGAACGTCGGCGAATTCTTCCAGCGCCTGTTCCGCCAGGGCGACCTGAGCAACGCTGTGCTGATCTACACCTCCGATCACGGCCAGGACTTGCACGAGCGCGGCAACCCGGGACTCAACACGCATTGTGGTGGCGACCCGGTGGAGGAGGAAGGCCTGGTGCCGCTGGTGCTGATCCAGGGCAGCCAGTTGCAGACCCTCGATTGGCACGGAGCCCTGGCGCAGAACAAGGACCGCTCCAGCCACTACAACATCTTCCCGACGCTGTTGCAGTTGATGGGCTACGATCCGGCCGGTGTCGAGTCGGCTTATGGAAAATCCCTGAACCAACCGACCGAGGACGCGTTCACCTTCAACTATCGCTTCAACGCCCGCCTCGGCGCAAAACCGGCCTGGAAGCACATTGACCTGGACAGCATCGTGACACCTCCACCGGCACAGACTGAAATGGCGGCGGGGCATTGACGGCGACCGCGTCGGGCATCAACCTCGCATGGGGGTGGTCGCGGTATAGGGCGGTTCGTGGGTGCGATGGTCCACCTTGCGCTCAGTCCGCTATCCTGACGCTCACGATTATCCAGTGAGCCTCTTCATGCTTGAAGTCCGCGATGTCTTCAAAAGCTACGCCACGCCCCAGGGCCCCTTGCCGGTGCTGCAGGGTGTCGACCTGACGCTGCCTCCTGGCAGCAGCATGGCGTTGATGGGGGAGTCCGGAAGTGGCAAAAGTACCTTGCTGCACCTGGTCGCCGGGTTGGACAAGGTCGATCGCGGGAGCATTCGCAGCGGCGAATACCGGCTCGATGGCATGAGCGAAAGCCAGCTCGCCCATTGGCGACGCACGGAGATCGGCCTGGTGTTCCAGCAGTTCAACCTCATCAGCAGCTTGTCGGTGGAAGACAACCTGGCGTTCCAGGCGCGCCTGTGCGGTCGCCATGACCCGCGCTGGCACGCGCACCTGGTGCGGCGACTGGGGCTGGGGGAATTGTTGCAGCGCTATCCCGAACAGCTTTCCGGCGGGCAGCAGCAGCGGGTGGCGTTGGGGCGGGCGCTGGCTTCTCGGCCCCCCCTGTTGCTGGCCGACGAACCCACCGGCAGCCTCGACGAGGCGACCAGCGACGAGGTGTTGCGACTGTTGCTGGAACTGCTCGATGACAGTCCCACCAGCCTGCTGATGGTGACCCACAGTCCGCGGGTGGCGGCTCGTCTGGCCCACCGTGTGGTGCTGCAACGCGGGCGGCTGGCGCCGATGCGAGCGCAGTGATGATTTTGCGCCAGACCCTCAAGGCCTTGCTCAGCCACTGGCGCCAGCATCCGGTGCAGTTCTTCAGCGTGCTCACCGGCCTGTGGCTTGCCACCAGCCTGCTCACCGGTGTCCAGGCACTGAACAGCCAGGCTCGGGACAGCTACGCACGTGCCAGCCAGCTCATCGGCGGCGAACCCCAGGCCAGCCTTGATGCGCCCGGCGGTGGCACCTTTGCCCAACAATGGTTCATCGACCTGCGCCGCCAGGGGTGGCCGGTTTCGCCGGTGCTGCAGGCCAGGGTGACCCTGGAAGGGCACGAGGACCAACGCCTGCAATTGATGGGCATCGACCCGGTGTCGCTTCCGCCCGGTGGCGCATTGGCAGGGCAGGCGCGGGAGATGAGCGAGGTGGTGGCGTTCTTCACCGAGCCCGGTCGTACCTGGATTGCCCCGCCAACCCTGCAGGCCCTCGGGCTGCGAGAGGGCGACCGGCCCCGGACTGTCGAGGGGCAGACGCTGCCCCCCCTGCATACCCAGCCGGACATGGCGCCGGGCATCCTGCTGATGGACATCGGGTTCGCCCAACAGGTGTTGCGGTTGCCGGACCAGTTGTCGCGGCTGTCGCTGCCCGCCAGTTTCTCCGCCGCGCTACCGGAGGCCTTCAACGGTCGGCTGCAATTGAAGCACGCCAATGAAGAAAACAACCTGTCGCGCCTGACCGAAAGTTTTCATCTGAACCTGGATGCTCTCGGGTTCCTGTCCTTCGTGGTGGGGCTGTTTATCGTCCACGCGGCCATCGGCCTGGCCCTGGAACAACGTCGTGGTCTGCTGCGAACCCTGCGTGCCTGCGGCGTCAGTGCCCGCTTGCTGATCGGCAGCCTGGCCCTGGAACTGGGGGCGCTGGCCCTGCTCGGCGGAGTCGCCGGGGTGCTCAGCGGCTATTGGCTGGCCAGTTTGCTGTTGCCCGATGTCGCGGCCAGTCTGCGAGGACTCTACGGCGCCGAGGTGGCCGGGCACCTGAGCCTCAGCCCGTGGTGGTGGCTCAGTGGTGTGGGCCTGAGCCTGCTCGGGGCAGTGCTGGCCGGGGCTGACAGCCTGTTGCGCGCCGCGCGCCTGCCCTTGCTGGCCCTGGCCAATCCTCAGGCATGGCATCAGGCCCACGCACGTTGGTTGAAACGCCAGGGATGGATCGCGGCCCTGGCGGCGCTGGTCGCGGTTTCAGCGCTGATGTGGGGCGATAGCCTGGCCAGCGGGTTTGTCCTGATGGCGACGTTGCTGCTGGGGGCGGCCCTGGCCTTGCCGGTGTTGCTCAATAGCGCCTTGAACCTGCTGCGTCACCGCACCCACGCCGTGCTCGGCCAGTGGTTTCTCGCCGATTGCCGGCAGCAGTTGCCGACATTGAGCCTGGCGCTGATGGCCCTGCTGCTGGCGCTGGCGGCGAATATCGGGGCCGGCAGCATGACCTCCGGCTTCCGCCAGACGTTCAATGACTGGCTCGAACAACGGCTCTCCGCTGAGTTGTACGTCAGCCCGCAGAGCCCGGCCCAGGCCGGCGAGCTGCAGGCCTGGCTGAAGCAGCAACCGGCGGTCACCGCCATCTTGCCCAACTGGCAGGTGTCGATTCCGTTGCAGGGATGGCCGACGGATATCTTCGGCATCGTCGACCATCCCGGCTATCGCCAGCACTGGCCGTTGCTGGAAGCCGCCGGCGATAACCCGTGGGAGCAACTGGCTGGCGCCGACACGCTGATGCTCAGCGAGCAACTGGCCCGGCGCCTCAGGCTCGGCATCGGCGACCGGCTGAGCGTGCCGACGCCGCAGGGGCCGTGGGTTGCGCGCATCGTTGGCATCTATGCCGACTACGGCAACCCCAAGGGGCATGTACTGGTCAATGCCGAGCATTTGCTCAGGCATTGGCCAACGTTGACGCCGTATCGCTTCAACCTGCACATCGAAGCGTCGGCGATTGCCGCATTGGTGACGGACCTGCAAGCGCGATTTGCCCTGGATGACAGTCGTATCGTCGATCAGGCCCGGCTCAAGGGGTGGTCGACCCAGATCTTCGAGCGCACCTTCGCCGCCACCGCTGCGCTCAACGGCCTGACCCTGGCCGTGGCCGGGGTGGCGCTGTTCATCAGCCTGCTGACCCAGAGCCAGAGTCGTCTCGGCCAGTTGGCGCCGCTGTGGGCATTGGGGGTGACGCGCCGGCAGCTAATGTTGCTCAACCTGGGGCAGACCTGGCTGTTGGCGCTGTTGACGTTGGTGCTGGCCTTGCCGCTGGGGATCGCCCTGGCCTGGTGCCTGGATGCGGTGATCAACGTGCAGGCCTTTGGCTGGCGGCTGCCGCTACGGGTATTTCCACTGCAACTGGCGCAACTGCTGGCCCTGGCGATGTTCGCCACGCTATTGGCGTCGGCCTGGCCGCTGTACGCGTTGTATCGCACGCAGCCGGCCGATCTGCTGAGGCGCTTTTCCCAGGAAGACAGCCCATGAAATTTCGAATTGGCTTGATGTTGCTGGCGCTGTGGCTGGGCGGCTGTGATGACGCCTCGTCACCCAAGGGCTTTGCCGGTCTTGGTGGCGAGGCCGTTGCGTTCACGCCGGTGGTGCCGGGGCGGGTGTTCGGTTTTCCCCGGGATCACGGAGCCCATGAGGGGTTTCGCATCGAATGGTGGTACGTCACCGCCAATCTCAAGGATGCCCAGGGCCGCGATTTCGGCGTGCAATGGACGCTGTTCCGCAGCGCCCTGAGCGCCGCCCCACAGGCCGAGGGCTGGCGCAACCAGACAATCTGGCTCGGCCACGCCGCCGTCACGTCCGCCACCGTCCACCACGCCGCCGAACGCTACGCCCGGGGCGGGATAGGGCAGGCCGGGGTCCAGGCGAGCCCTTTCGATGCCTGGATCGATGACTGGCGGTTCGCTACCCAGGCCTCGGGAAACGATCCCTTGGCAGACATGCAGTTGAAGGCTCGCGACCCGCGTTTCAGCTATGAGCTGCGGCTCGTTTCAAGCCGGCCGCTGGTGTTGCAGGGAGAAGCCGGTTTCAGCCAGAAATCCGAACAGGGCCAGGCGTCGTATTACTACAGCCAGCCTTTTTTCCAGGCCAGCGGTCACCTCGATATCGACGGCCAGCGCTATCAGGTCAGTGGTCCGGCCTGGCTCGATCGCGAATGGAGCAGCCAGCCGCTGACCGCCAACCAGACCGGATGGGACTGGTTTTCCCTGCACCTGGACAGCGGTGAGCACGTGATGCTCTATCGCATGCGACACAGCAATGGCGAGCCCTACCTCACGGGCACCTGGATCGATGCCCGGGGCCAGGCGCAGACCCTGCATGCCGGGGAAATCAGCCTGGAGCCACTGGACAGGGCCAAGGTCGCCGGGCGAGCGATGCCGGTGCGCTGGTCCATCAAGATTCCCGGCAAGCAGCTGGACATCACCACCGTCGCCCTGAATCCCGACGCCTGGATGGACCTGCGCATTCCTTATTGGGAAGGGCCGGTGAAAATGAGTGGCAGCCATGGCGGCACCGGTTACCTGGAAATGACCGGCTATTGAGAATCCCGGAACTCCCCGCCGACGCCAGCCCTCATAGCTTATGAAGCACCTCATCAGGAGCCCGTCATGAGCGATGACCTCAAACCTCCGTCAGTGGCCGATTGGCAGCGGCTGTTCGACGACAAGGCCTACTGGCAGCAATCGCCCGATGCGCATTTCGCCGAATTGATGCGGGTGGCCAATGATCTGTTCGGCCAGGGGGCCGTCGATCTGGCGCAATGGCAGGACCTCAAGACCCGGGCCGAGCAGCTTCACCAGCGCTCGCCGGACGCCAACGTTGCCGAAGAAGTCGCCGACCCCGAAGCCTGAGCATCCCAGGAGATACCATGAAACCTTCCACCCAGAACCCCGATGAGCCGGCGATGCCCGGCGAAGTGGAGCGCGATAACGACGCCCTGCGTCCCAATGATCCGGCCAAGCGCAAACAACAGCAGGGCGAGCCAGGCGCCGAAGACACCGATGCACAGAAAACCGGACGGCACCCTTCAGGTCATCGCCCGGTGTAGATCGGTCCCGGTAGTGACACTTGCAACTTGCCAGCCGGGGAGTGATAAGTTGTATTTGTACTACCCCGGCTTATTTGTATAACTGTTTGTATAACTCACTGGGATATCTGGAGAAATTGGCATCCAGATTAAATAATTATTTAACTGGGCGGCCGGACATCCTCCTGGAGTTGCTCTATTATTGCTTTCGTTCGCCCAGTGTCTGGCTCTTTACCAGTGCATGGAATGCCGAGGCCGTTGCACTGGGCGAACACCGTTCGAACTTCTCGCCCGTTCTTGTCGGGCTCGCCCATCCCGGCGCCGACAAACCCTAAACCTGAATGTTCAATGCCTCCCTGCATTGATCGATGGAGCGCTGTTGCGTCTCGGCATACAACCGCAGTTCATCGATCGTCGCCCGTCCCAGTGCATCTTCGAAGGCCTGGCGGTTGGACTGCCCGGCATAATGGCTCTGGGCGTCGTCGCCGAGGTTCGACTGGAAGATCCCCGCGGCACTGACCGGCAGGAAATCCTCGTACACCAGAGGCTCGGCGCGCAGGTAACCCTGTTCCACCAGACGTTCCAGCTCAGTTGATTGCTCCAGTGTGCCCTTGGCGGCCAGGCCTTTTGGCGTGACGAAATAGCGGAAGTACGCCAGTGCCTGTCGACGCAATTGATCCTGGTCGTCAGGGAACTGCAGGAAGTGCTCGGCCATCAGTGTGTTGTAGCGCTGGGCATTGGCCTCGTTGGGAAATTCCCCGAGGGCGTCCCGGGCTGCGTTCAGCAACTGATCGTAGAGCGCGCGCCCCTTGGGCGTGAGGGCGGCGCCTCGTTGTTCGATTTCACCAAAGCGGGCGCTATGGCTGCCCTGGGTGCCGGCTGGGTCGGTGAACGCGACTGGTTCGTCCAAGGCTTTGAAACTGGTCTGGCGCAACAGGATCGGACACCGGCGGCGAGGTGGGCCTTCGACCACCGCTTTGGGAGTGATGCCGTGGACGGGCATCTGGGCCTGGACGATGTCGATGTCCAGGGTGCGTGGCGTCAGGTGGTTGATGTGCGGGCCCTTGAAGGCCACCACGTCAGCGATCAAGCGATGCTGGGCGCTGAGTTGACGGTACTGCTCGGCCGTGACGGTGGCGTGGCTGTGCCAGCGAAACGTCTCCAGGGCCTGCAGGACGAAGTCTTCGGCTTGTGGTTCGTTCAGGCCACCCTGGCGCTCGGCAAGGTCGATGAGCTGAAGGGCCAGGGGCGTGAAAATCTGTCGTTTATCCAGCACCGATCGGGCAAAGGCCCGAAGCTCGCTGTTCTCGATCAGTTCCAGGCGCAGCAACGAGGTGAATACCCGGAACGGACTGACCTGCAGTGCGCTTTCATGCACGGCGCGAAACGCGGTGGAGTGCACCGGCACCCCGGCCGGCGTCAGGTCGTAGTAACCCACCGGTTGCATGCCCATGACCGCGAACAGCCGGGCCAGGGTGGCCAGTTCCGTCGCGGTGCCGACGCGGATCGCCCCATGGCGCTCCATGTCCAGGCGTTGACGTTCGCCAGTGCTGTCCAGGTGCTCGGCCAACTGTGGATCGTTGAGCAACACCTGGGCATTGGTGTGCTCCACCAGGTTCATCAGTGCGCCGTACAACGGCACCTCGTCACGGTACATCTCGGACATCGCCTTGGAGAAGCGTTGGCGGATCAGGTCGGGACTGACGAAGCTCATGGCGGGATTCCTGGTTCGGGCAATGGAAATCGGGGGGCAAGTGCAACGAAAGATCGCAGCCTTCGTCAGCGGCGACAAACGAAGAATCTTCACGACTTCATTCTGTGAGGGACTGATCCACCAGTTCGATCCAGTGTCGCACGGGGGTACGCCCGGCGCCGTCCAGGTGGTTCTGGCAACCGACGTTGGCGGTGACGATCAGTTCCGGATGGCCGCTTTCCAGGGCATTGAGGCGGTTGTCCCGCAGCTGTCGCGCCAGGGTCGGCTGGGTCAGGGAATAGGTGCCGGCCGAGCCGCAGCACAGATGGCCGTCGGGAACCGGGGTGAGGTTGAAGCCCAGCCGTGCCAGCAAGGCCTCGACGCTGCCGCCGAGTTTCTGTGCGTGCTGCAGGGTGCAAGGGCAGTGGACCGCGATGCGACGGTCTTTCGCTGCGCAGATCTGTTCCAGGGGTTCGCTGCCGAGCACTTGCACCAGGTCCAGGGCGCGCGCGCTCACCTGTTTCGCCTTGGCGGCATAGTCGGGATCGTGCGCCAGCAGATGGCCGTAGTCCTTGATGAAGGCACCACAACCGCTGGCGGTCTGGACGATGGCTTCGGCGCCATTGGCCAGGTGCGGCCACCAGGCATCGATGTTGCGTCGGGCGCGGTCCAGCCCGGTGGCCTGGGCGTCGAGGTGATAGTCCAGCGCACCGCAGCAGCCCGCTTCTTCACAGGCGACGACGCTGATGCCCAGGCGGTCCAGCACGCGTGCAGCCGCCGCATTGGTGTTGGGAGACAGGCCCGGTTGCACGCAACCTTCGAGCATCAGCACGGTGCGCGTATGGCGCGCCACCGGGCGCTCGGAGAGGCGCGCGTGCGTACGGGGCAGCTTGGCGCTCAACGTCGTTGGCAACAGCGGACGGAACACGCTGCCCAAACGCAGCAGGGCCTTGAACCGCTCGGGGCTGGGAGCCAGGCCCCGCAAACCCAGGCGCAGCGCACGTTGGCCGGCGGGGCGCGGTACCGCGGCATCGACCACGGCCCGACCGATGTCCAGCAGGTTGTGGTAATCCACGCCCGACGGGCAGGTCGTCTCGCAGTTGCGACACGACAGGCAGCGGTCCAGATGCAGTTGAGTGCTGGTGGTGGCCGGTTGGCCTTCGAGCACTTGCTTGATCAGGTAGATGCGGCCTCGCGGACCGTCCAGTTCGTCCCCCAGCAATTGATAAGTCGGGCAGGTGGCGTTGCAGAAGCCGCAATGCACGCAGCTACGCAGGATCCGTTCGGCTTCTTCGGCGCGGGGAAGTTGTCGGGCTTCGTCGCTGAAACGGGTTTGCATCGCAAGGGACCTCCAGGCTCTGTCTGAAATATATCCGTACACGGCCATACCGCGTTGAAACCGGCCTCGCGCACACAGTCCGATCAGAATGCCCATGTGCTCCAGTACACTGCGTTTACTCGCCGTTTTTTGCCTTGCCTGACCGTCATCTCAAGGCTTTTCAAACAGAGCCTAGAACTGCGGATACATCCGTCCCGGGTTGAACAAACCCAGGGGATCGAGCTGGGCCTTGAGGCTGCGGTGGTAGCGCAGCAGCGCCGGGGCCAACGGTTGAAACGGCGTGTCGGTGGCGCCATGACTGTAGCAGGTGGCATGGCCGCCCACTTCCCGGGCCAGGGCCTGCACCGTATCGGCGTCGGTTTTCAGCCAGCGTTGCGCGCCGGCCCAATCGAGCAGCTGCGGGCCTGGCAGGTCCAGCGGGCCGACGTGGTTGGGCACTGACAGGCGCCACAGGGGAAGTCCTTCATCGAAGAAAACCAGGCGATGTTCATTCAGGTCCGACCAGTACCGGCTGTCGATCACTTCGCCGCCGAACCGCTGGTGAGCCGCGCTGACCGAGCCTTCGCCACCTTCCAGGCGCAGGTGCAGGCAGTCGCCGTCATGGCTGGCGGCACTGATGGGCAAGGGCTGCCGGCCCCATTCGGCGAGGTTCTCCAGCGCTTCGGCGCTGCCCATTTCCAGGCGGATGCTCAGGCTGTGGCGGGGCTTGGGCAGGACCTTCAAGGACACTTCGATGATCACCCCAAGGCAACCCAGGCTGCCTGCCAGCAGGCGTGACAGGTCATAACCGGCAACGTTCTTCATGACCTCGCCGCCAAAGCGCAGCAACGTGCCGTGGCCGCTGATCAGGCGGGTCCCCAGGACGAAGTCGCGTACCGATCCGGCCCAAGGGCGGCGTGGCCCCGACAGCCCGGTGGCGACCATGCCACCCACGGTGGCGTGCTCGCCGAACGCCGGTGGTTCGCACGGCAATTGCTGGCCGGCGTTGTCCAGGGCCGCGAGCAGTTCGCGCAGCGGGGTGCCGGCGCGGACGGTAACGACCAGCTCGGTGGGGTCGTAGTGGACGATGCCCCGATGGACCCGGGTGTCCAGCACCTCGCCGGCCACCTCCCGTCCCAGGAAGGCCTTGCTGTTCGAACCCTGGATGCGCAACGGCGTCGTGTTGGCCCGGGCACGGTTGACCTGTTCGAGCAACAGGTCGCTGGCGTCGCGGTCGACTTCGCCGCTCATCAGAAACGCTCCAGTTCGGGGAAGGGCAGTTGCCCGCCATGGATATGCATCGCTCCGAATTCGGCGCAGCGGTGCAGGGTAGGGATGTTCTTGCCGGGATTGAGCAGGCCGGTAGGATCGAACGCCGCTTTTACGGCATGGAACAGGTTCAGTTCGTCGCTGTTGAACTGCGTGCACATCTGGTTGATCTTTTCCCGTCCCACGCCATGTTCACCCGTGATGCTGCCGCCCACCTGGACACAGAGCTCGAGGATCTTGCCGCCCAGGGTTTCGGCGCGCTCCAGTTCGCCGGGCTGATTGGCATCGAACAGGATCAGCGGATGCATGTTGCCGTCGCCGGCATGAAACACGTTGGCGACCCGCAGCCCGTGTTCGGCGCCGAGGCTGGCGATGCGCTGCAATACTTCGGGCAGGGCGCGCCGGGGAATGGTGCCGTCCATGCAGTAGTAGTCCGGCGCCAGTCGGCCCACCGCCGGGAAGGCGTTCTTGCGTCCGGCCCAGAACCGCAGGCGCTCAGCCTCGTCCCTGGCCTGGCGCACCTCGGTGGCGCCGGCCTGGTGCAATACCTGGCGGACCCGTTCGCAGTCGTCATGGACATCGGCCTCGACCCCGTCCAGTTCGCACAGCAGGATGGCTTCGGCATCCACCGGATAACCGGCGTGGATGAAATCCTCGGCGGCGCGGATCGCCAGGTTGTCCATCATTTCCAGGCCGCCAGGAATGATGCCGGCGGCGATGATATCGGCCACCGCCCGGCCGGCCTTCTCCACCGAGTCGAAACTGGCCAGCAGCACCCTGGCGACCTGGGGACGTGGCAACAGTTTGACCGTGACTTCGGTGATCACTCCCAGCAAGCCTTCTGAGCCGGTGAACAGTGCCAGCAGGTCCAGGCCGGGGGAGTCCAGGGCCTCGCTGCCCAGGGTCAGGTGTTCGCCTTCGATGGTGAGCATTTCCAGCTTCAACAGGTTGTGCACCGTCAGCCCGTACTTCAGGCAATGCACGCCCCCGGCATTTTCAGCGACGTTGCCGCCGATGGAGCAAGCGATCTGGGAGGAGGGGTCCGGTGCGTAATACAGCCCGAAAGGCGCCGCCGCCTGGGAGATCGCCAGGTTGCGCACGCCGGGTTGCAGGCGTGCGGTGCGAGCGTCGGGGTCGATGTGCAGAATCTGGTTGAAGCGGGCCATGACCAGCAGCACGCCGCTTGCCAGGGGCAGGGCGCCGCCGGACAAGCCGGTCCCCGCGCCCCGGGCTACCACCGGAACGTTGCGCTCATGGCACAACTTGAGTAGCGCCTGGACCTGTTCGACTCGCCGCGGCAACACCACCAGCATGGGGGTAGTGCGATAGGCCGAGAGGCCGTCGCATTCGTAGGGCTTGAGGTCTTCCTGGCGATGCAGGACTTCCAGGTCCGGAACCTGGGTCAGCAAGGCCTGGAGAAGGGCCTGTCTGTCCACCTTTGGCAGAGTGCCGTCGAGGTGTTCGTCATAGAGAATGTTCATCGCGCGTGTTCCCGTTCAGCGACCGGCCCCGGCATTGGATGACTGTCGTGGCGGGCCAGGCAGTCGGGGAGAAATCCTCCTGCCAGAGCAAGTCGCAAGAGCCTTGAACCATCGTAGGTCATTGCCCTAGTCCCTTGAGAAAATCCCGATACAACGCCGCAGTCCTTGCTGGTTTTTCCATGGGCGGCAAGTGGCCGAGGCCGTCCCAGATTTCCACTCGCAAATCCGCGATGCCCTTGCTCCATACAGGGACGCAGCTGACGTCGATCATCCGGTCTTGCCGACCCCAGACAAGCAACGACGGCGCAGGGATATCACCCAGGCGCGGTTCCATCGGCGGGCTGGCGGTAAAGTCCGCGTAGATCTCCGCCAACTCTTCCCGGCGCTGGACATACTGCTCGGCCACCGCCGCCAGTACCACTTTCGGCACCCAGGGCGGCGAGGCCATGGTCAAGGCGTAGAACGGTGGGAAATCATCCCGCGAACCCATGAGGGACGGGTTTCGGCCGGCGGCCACCAGGCGATCCATGTCGCTGGGTTGCGGGGACGTGACGCCGGCTGGATTGAGCAGCGCCAGGGTCAGTACGCGCTCCGGCGAAGTGGCCGCCAGCCATGCGGCGAGATAGCCGCCCATGGAGTTGCCGATCACGTGGACCTTGTCCAGGCCACAAGCGTCGAGCAGTTCGATCACCCGCCTGGCCTGGGTCGGGATGTCGTAGCCACCACCAGCCTTGAAGCCGGTTTCGCCATGGCCGGCCAGGTCGGGAATCACCACCCGGTAGTCATTGACAAAGGACCTGGCCATGCGCAGCCAGAGGTTCTTGTCGGCACTGTAGCCGTGCAGCATCAGTATGCTGGCGGACGCTTCGTAAGGTCCGCCTTGCAGCGTCGATACCGTCATCTCGCTGATCGGCACCGTGATCTTGCGCAACCGGGAGAGGCGCGTTTCCAGTGCCATGCTCAAGTCGAACAGTACCTGGCCAATACCCGGATAGGTCAGCCAGCACCAGGCGACAAACACGGCGAGGAGTACCCACAACACCAGCATGTATGACCTCCATGAGTCACGACAGAATTCGATTGCCCAGCCTTGGGCTACCTGTATAGCAGTAGTAAGTGAAGCTCAAAGGCGGGCACACCGCGACGGCAGGGTTGCTTTTGCTTGGGTGGAAGTTGTGAAAGCCATGGCATTCCTGATGGTGCGTTGCTTCTTGTTGTGAGTCATCTGGAGTGGCGCGGCTTCTGGTAGCTGTCGAGCGGGACGTGAGGAGGCGAGAGCAAGGGATGTCCCCGGCTTGTACCGGGGGTATGTCGCTTCTTTAATTGGAGGAGTGGTCACCAATGACAGTGATGGATCAAGGCATATCTGAGGTCAAATCTAGTTTGATTCCTTTCAATTCTCCGTTTGTTTTGTAATATGCGGTGTTTCTGTATTTGTAGATCGTATCCAGGGTCGTAAGTTTTACTCTTCCTGGCAGAACTGTTCGGACAGCATTGGGGCTTTTGGTTACAAGAAATGGATGGGATGATTTGATTTTATCAAGTGCCTCAACGGGGTCGTTAATTTTTTCCATAAGGAAATATCGATAGATGAAAGGGACGGTCGCTCCGCCTGAATTGTAAAGTACTTCGTAAATAGCGCCTGTTGAGTCAACAGGGGTTACTGAAATTATTTCTGACGGTTCCGGTGTAGCGGGGGACTCCATGTAAATGTATATCGCCTGCATAATGCAGACTGCTGACAGAATCAGGCAGGTTCGTTTAGATGTCCTTGCTTTGAGCATACCTTATCCCTGCTTTTATCCAGATTTGGTCCAATTCGTCATCGCCGTAAGGCGATTCTGCCCACCACTTTCCAAACTCTTCCTCTGACGTCCCTGCTATGGATTGAGCCGCTCCTGCCGCTCTTAGTAGGATCTGTTCTGAAATTCCTGCTACTGTGCCGGTAGCGCCATAATTGAAATTTCCAAATTCCTCATATTCCCTGCCGCGCTGTTCGGCCTGGACTCTTTTCTCCAGGCTGGCCTTGTCCAGTTGATATCGATTGATAATGGCATTTCTTTCCTGGTGTATCGGTTGGTCCAAACGGCTATATGTTGTTTCTCTTAGCTCCTGTGGTTGCGATGGTTGAGGCGAGTTGCTTGGATTTTTCCGTAAGAATTTTTATTTTTGCGGCAAACATCCTGGCCGTGTACGTAGCGGTGATGGAGGTAAGCCATCTGTTGTAGGTTGTTAGTGAAGGCGCTCTGCTTGTGTGAAAAATATTTACAAAGTCAACGGCGTTTTGTTTGAAGTCTTTATCGAAAGGGCTTCTTCCATAAAAAGTCTTCGCTGTCGCAGTGATTTTTTGCAGTTCGCTGTTCTTGATCTTAAGAAGTTCATCGACGATAGATTTTTCATGTTTGTATTGCTTTAGTGCACTTGGTTACCAGGGGCTGGTTTTTTGGCAATTTCCTCGTCAAGCTCGGACCTGAAAAACGGAGCGTGTGAATTATAGGTTTTTCTATTCTGTTTAGTTGAGTGGCAATGGTAGCGAAGATGATTGTCGATTGATCGGGATGCTTGATGTTTTTCTTACTGAAGAGCGTGTTTATTTCAGGTTGTTCAACAACTATTCCGCTCCAAGGGAGCGGTTTGGCGGTGTACCCAGGGGGATTTTCGGCGAACTGAGCAGTGGCGACGGTTGTGGTGGCTCGGGCGTAACAACTATGGGTGGCAGATTTATTGTTTTAGGTCTGTTTGATTTTTCAAAATGCCTCCCTGGCAATGAGTTTGTAGAGCGTTCGCTAATAACTACGCTAAACGTCCGCCTTCCGAGCGGCAACCTGAAAGGTGCGTCGGAAAGTTCTGGGGAGTTTGTCGTATCGCCCTGCATTTCTTTATTTTGCTTCCCTCGTTTCTACGACTGTTGTCGGTAGAGGACTCGTCCGAGAGGGCTTGTTGATTGTATGGCTAGAGCCTTGCGTCATTGTCGGGTAGGGTGCCAAGGCACTCACTCGATACGGAACAAGGATGAAATCATGACGATTACCTCGCTTCGCTCCCGTCTGGCCGTCAGTCTCGGCTTGAGCCTGGCCCTCGGCGCCTTCGCCCCCGTTGCCTTCGCGCAGCCTCATCAACCGGTATTGACTCAAGCTGAACAGTACAAGGGCGAGGCCCTGAAATTGCTCGAACGGTTGGTGAACATCGATTCCGGTTCCGGCTATGTACCGGGGTTGACTCAGGTCGGTGAGATCGCCATCGATGAGCTGAAGAAGCTCGGCTTCAGCTTCGAAAAGGTGCCGAATTCGGATGGCACTCAGCATGTCCTGGCAACCCTCAAGGGCACCGGCAAGGCGAAGATCCTGCTGATGGCTCACATGGACACGGTGTTCAAGGAAGGCTCGGCCGCCGAGCGGCCTTTTCACATCAAGGACGGGCGCGCCTATGGGCCGGGGGTGATGGATGACAAGGGCGGCATCGTCGCCGGGATTTATGCGCTGAAAGTGCTGAAGAATCTCGACTTCAAGAACTACGCGCAGATCACTTTCCTGCTTGATGCCAGCGAAGAGACCGGCTCGGACGCCGCCACCGACCTGATCAAGAAAACCGCCAAGGCCCACGACGTGACGCTGAACCTTGAACCGGGGCGCCCGGCCGATGGCCTGGTGGTATGGCGCAAGGGCAGTGCCACGGCGCTGGTGGAGGTCAAGGGCAAGGCCTCCCATGCCGGTGTCGCGCCGGAACTGGGTCGCAATGCGGCGATGGAAGCGGCACACCAGATCCTGCAACTGGGCAAGCTCGGCGATGCGGAGAAGAAAACCACCATCAACTTCACGGTGCTCAACGCGGGTGACCGGACCAACGTGATTCCCGACCAGGCCAGCGCCAAGGCCGATGTGCGGGCGGCGGTGCCGGAAGAGTTCGACCGCATCGAAAAGGACCTGGCCCGTGTGTCGCAAGACAAGCTGATCCCCGACACCGAGGTTACCACCAGCCTCAAGCGTGGCTTGCCACCCATGCCGCAGACGGCCGAGTCGGATCGCCTGATGGCCATGGCCCAGGGCATCTATGGCGAGCTGGGGCGCAAACTGACCGAAGAAGGCAGCGGCGGGGCGGCGGATGCCAGCCTGTCCGCCGGCGTCGGTACGCCGACACTGGATGGTTTCGGCGTCGTCGGCGGCAACATTCATACGCCGCAAGAGTACGCGGAAGTTGAGAGCGTGGTACCGCGGATTTATCTGTTGTCGCGGATGATCATGGAGTTGGCTGATCGATAGCCGTCAGCCTGCACAACCTGCCTGCGACAACCCCCTGTGGCGAGGGGATTTATCCCCGTTGGGCTGCGCAGCAGCCCCACACCGGACGCCACGGAGAACAGATGAACCGCGTCGGCTGGTTGACGACTGCTGCGCAGCCGAGCGGGGATAAATCCCCTCGCCACAAAGCTGGTTTCCAGCGATGATAAGTCCCTCGCCACAAGAGTGGCGTCTGTCTTGATATCGCTAGTAGACCCAAACCTCCACTCGTCGATTCCTGATCCTTCCTTCATCTTCGTTGTTGGCCGCCACCGGCATCAGCGCGCCGAAGCCGCGGACTTCCCGCAGTGTCACGCCGTACTTGACCAGTTCACGCCGCACCGCCATGGCCCGCAACCTGGACAGCAGGTCTGCCCGCGCCGGGTCGTCCTTGGCGTCGCCGAAACCCACCAGCGTCACTCGGCGCTCGGTCTTGCCGTGCCTCTGGATATAGTCGAGCACCCGGCCCAGGTCCTGATGAGCCTTGCTGTCCAGGCTGGCGCTGCCTTCCTCGAAGCGGAAATTCACGCTCAGGCGCTGGGCGTGGCGGCTCAGGGCCTGGTAGCCCTCGGGCATCAGTGCATTGGGGGTAACGGCCATGGCCTGGACTGTCTGGGCAATGAACCCGTTGGCCGCGACGATGGCCTGGCCCTGGTCGCTCTGGGCGAACTCCACCAGCGCCTCGGCCCAGGGGTTGTTCGGCGATGCAGGCAGATAGAAGAACAGGCGCCGGGACAGAGGATAGTCTTCGGTGGCAATCAGGCTGTTGAGTGGCAGCATGGGCTGGGAGTCGCCATCGACGATCGCCACTGCCTTGGCCTGGCGGACATAGGGCAGGCCGATGAACCCGATTCCTTGCGGATCCTGGCTGACGGCGTCAGAGAGCTGTTCGCTGGATTCGTAACGTCGGGCTGTAGGATCCAGCCGTTTACCTTGCCGGCTCAGGACCAGTTCCTTGAAGGTATCGTAGGTGCCGGACTGTTCGTCCCTGGCATACAGATGTATGGCGCCGCCAACGCCGCCCAAGGCTTTCCAGGTTTTTGCCTCGCCGCTGAATATTCGGGCGAGCTGCAAGGTATCAAGCTGACGCAACGGGTTTTGGGGATGAAGAATGATCGCCAGGCCATCGATGGCGATGACTTGCTCGGCGCCGGGACTTTTCAAGTCGCCGAGGGACTTCAGTTCCTGCAGCTCGCTGTCCTTGATCGGTCGGGAAGAGGCCGCCAGATCGGCGCTGGCCTGCTTCAGGGCGGCGAAGCCGGTGCTGGATCCGTGGGCCGCAATGTCGATTTCCACGCGCCGGCCTGCGGCGGTCTGGCCGACGATTCGTTGTTCGTTGTCACGTCCGGTGATTTCGCTGCTGACTTCGAGCAGTCCGCGCTCGATCATCAGGCCCCTGACCAGGGCCGGCCCCAGCGCCGCGCCAATGGTATTCGAACCCTGGATGCGCAGCGCCGGCCCGTGCTCGGGGATTGGCAATGCGCTGGCGCAGGCCGCAAGGGGCAGCCAGAGGCCCACGAGAAAACCAATCCACAGCCGCATGCCGGTACCTTCGGAACCTGGGAAGTGCTGGAAGATTAAGTCAATCAGGTTGCTGAAATATGACGGGCGTGCGACGCGGCGCGAATGACAGAGGCGATCCAGTGGGAGCGAGCAGGTTCGCTCCCACCCGGACGGGGTGCGGCCGGTGTCAGCTCAATTCCAGCCAGATCGGCGCGTGGTCCGAAGGTTTCTCCATGCCCCGCAGCTCATAATCCACACCGGCATCCTTGACTCGCGGCAACAGGCCGTGGGAGGCGAGGATCAGGTCGATGCGCAGGCCGCGCTTGGGCTCGTCCTCGAAGCCGCGGCTGCGGTAGTCGAACCAGCTGAAGCGGTCGGCGACGTCCGGGTTCAAATGGCGAAAACTGTCCACCAGGCCCCAGTTCTTCAAGCGGGCCATCCATTCGCGTTCTTCCGGCAGGAAGCTGCATTTGCCGGTCTTCAACCAGCGTTTCATGTTGTCCGGGCCGATGCCGATGTCGCAGTCTTCCGGGGAAATGTTCACGTCGCCCATGACCACCAGCGGCTGTTCGTTGCTGAAGCGGCTTTCCAGCAATTGCTGCAGGTCGCTGTAGAAACGCTCCTTGGCCGGGAATTTGGTCGGGTGATCGCGGCTTTCACCTTGTGGGAAGTAACCGTTCATGATGGTCACCGGCACGCCGTTGGCATCGGCGAAGGTGCCCCAGATAAAGCGCCGCTGGGCGTCTTCATCGTCGCCTTCGAAGCCTTTGTACAGGCTCAATGGCGCCTGGCGGGAGAGCAGGGCGACACCGTAGTGGCCTTTTTGCCCGTGATAGTGAACGTGGTAGCCCAGCGCTTGCACTTCGGCCACTGGAAACTGCTCGTCGTGGACCTTGGTTTCCTGCAGGCCGATCACGTCCGGCTGGTGCTTCTCGATCAGCGCCGCCAGCTGATGGGGGCGGGCGCGTAGCCCATTGATGTTGAAGGAGACGATCTTCATGGTCGGCTGTCCTGGCAAAACTGCGATGCTAGCTGACATGTCGGAACGGGGATAGTGGCCTGTGAGGCGAGCCACCGCGTGGCAGTGGGACAAATGCGCTGCTAATGTCCTTGGCGTGTAGGAACGATCGTAACCTTATCGGGTTCGTACTCAATAAGAGCAGGGCCTCACCGAGCCCCGCCCAGGAGATCCAACGCCATGCCTGAGACCGCCACCGCTGATGTCCATATGCTCGACAGCGGCTATTCCCGCGAAGCACGTTCCCTGCTGTACCAGGCCTACCGCCATGAGCCGACCTTCAGCTACCTGTTCGAATCCGAGCGCCCCGGTTATGAGCAGCGGGTACGGGCGACGGTGCGCGAACTGGTCAAGCAGCATTTTCTCCAGGAACTGCCGGCCATCGGCCTGCTGGTCAACGACAGGCTGGTGGGCATTGCCCTGATCGCCCCGCCGCAGCGGCGCCTGGGCATTACCGAAAGCTGGGCCTGGCGCTTGCGCATGGTCCTGAGCACCGGGTTCCGCTGCACCCGGCGCTATCTGGACTACCATGCGGCGGTGCTGGCGTGCCTGCCCTCGGATGCCGTCCATGTACTGCCGTTGCTGGGCGTTCACCCACAGTTCCAGGGCAAGCATCTGGGCGAGCAGTTGCTGGAGGCCGTGCACAATTGGTGCGCGGTGGACCCGAATTCCCAGGGAGTGGTGCTCGATACAGGCAACCCGCGTTACCTGGAATTCTATAAACGTCAGGGCTACGAGGAAATTGGCGAAATTGCTGTAGGACCGATCCGCGAGCATGTGTTTTTCCACGCCAGTCCTCAGGTCGTGCAAAGCGCCACGGGTTGAGTCGGCGAACTTTTGAGACATGTCCGGCTCTATCAGGCTCCCAACCCCGTGATAGCATCCGCGCCATGAAACTCCCAGGAAGAATGACCAGCGGCGCGCTCCTGCTGTCCCTCAGCTGCGCGGCGCTGGCACAAAGTGAATTGGATGTACGGATCAAACCCTCCAATGACGCGCTCAAGGCCAACGTAGAAGGTTATATCGGTGGGTTGGGCGATCGTGACGAGGAGGCATTGCTGCGCTTCAGTCGCGGTGCCGAAGAACAGGCCCGCAAGGCCGCCCAGGCGCTGGGTTACTACCAGCCGCAGATCGACAGCGAGGTCAAGGGCGGCGAGCGCCCGCGCCTGATCCTGACCATCGACCCCGGCGAGCCGGTGCACCTGCGCAATGTCACGGTGCGCATCGATGGGCCAGCGGCTTCCCTCAAGGCTTTCCGTGTACCGGACAACGATGCCCTCAAGCCCGGCGCGGTGCTCGATCATGGGCGCTATGAAGACGCCAAGCGCATGATTCAGAACCAGGCGTCGCGCTATGGTTTCTTCAGCGGGCATTTCGCCAGCCAGCGATTGCTGGTGGACCCCCAGGCCGGCGTCGCCGATATCGAGTTGATCTACGACAGCGGTCCGCGCTATGCCCTGGGGCCGGTGAGTTTCGAAGGCGACACACCGTTCGACGAAGACCTGTTGCGACGCATGGTACCGTTCAAGGCGGGCACGCCCTACGACTCCGAGTTGATCGCCGAGTTGAACCAGGCATTGCAATCGAGCGGCTATTTCGAGGGGGTTCGTGTGGACGCGGCTCCCGCCGCAGCCACCGACAATGTGATCCCGGTGGCGGTCCGCCTCGACACCCGCAAGCCACGCACCATGGGCCTCGGCCTGGGGTTCTCCACCGATGTCGGGCCACGGGCCAAGGCTAACTGGACGCGCCATTGGGTCAACCCCCAGGGCCACAGTTACGGCTGGGAGGCGGAAGTGTCGGCGCCCCGGCAGAACGTCGGCCTGTGGTATGACGTGCCGCTGGATCCGCCGTTGACCGACAAGCTGCGCTACGCCGGGGGGTACCAGTACGAAGAGCTGGCCGGCACCGACAGCCTCAGCAAGCTGCTGACCGTGGGACCTGAGTGGCACAGCAAGTTGCCCAGCGGCTGGCAGCGGGTGGTGTCGCTCAAATGGCAGCGCGAGGAATATCGCCTCGGCGACGATGCGGGCCTGAGTACCTTGCTGATGCCCGGCGTCAGTTATTCCTACCTGCGCAGCGACAACCGCATCGACCCGCGCAACGGCTACCGCTTGCAGTTCGACACCAAGGTCGCCAAGGAAGGGTTGGGATCGGACAACAACCTGTTATACGGCACCGCGATGGTCAAGGGCCTGACCACCGTGTTCGACAAGCATCGCCTGCTGGCCCGGGCCCAGATCGGCGGCAGCGCCACCAATGGCTACAAATCCATACCGCCGTCCTTGCGCTTTTTTGCCGGCGGCGACCAGAGCGTGCGTGGCTACGACTACCAGAGCCTGTCGCCGGAAAACTCCGAGGGCGATCGCATCGGTGGCCGCTACATGGTGGCCGGCAGCCTCGAGTATCAATATTCCATCGCCGAAAAATGGCGGGTGGCGACGTTCGTCGACCAGGGCAATTCCTTCAACAGCCTTGAGCTGCCGAGCCTCAAGACCGGGGTCGGGGTCGGCGTGCGCTGGGTATCGCCGGTAGGCCCGATCCGCCTCGACCTGGCCCATGCCATGGACGACGATGGAGGCATTCGATTGCATTTTTCCATGGGGCCCGAGCTGTGAATCGTGGTTTGAAAATAACGCTGCTGGCGCTCGCTGCGTTGCTGGCGGTGTTGACGCTGGCGCTGGGTGTCATCCTCGGTACGCAATCGGGTAGCCGCTGGGCGCTGGCGCGGGTGCCGGGGCTGGCGATGGAAAATTTCCAGGGGCGCCTGGGCGGCCATTGGAGCGCCGATCATGTGTCGTGGCAACAGGACGGCAGCCGGCTCGAAGTCGATGGAGTGCTGTTGGCCTGGTCGCCCCTGTGCCTGATGCGCATGACCCTGTGTATCGAACGACTCAAGGCCGACAGGATCAGCCTGCAATTGCCGGCCTCCACCGATGCGCCAGAAAGCGGCCCGATCACCTTGCCCGACCTGGACCTGCCGGTGGCCATCGAGCTGGGCGATGTGCAGGTCGGCAGCCTGCTGTTCAACGGCAGCGAACAGCTCAAGGGGTTGCAACTGGCCGCCCATTGGACCGCCCAGGGCATGCGGATCGAGTCGCTGCGGTTGCAGCGCGACGAACTGAGCCTGCAACTGTCCGGCCTGCTGCAACCGGGGGGCGACTGGCCCCTTCAGGCCCAGGGCCGATTGATCCTGCCGGCGCCGGGCACTACGCCCTGGGCGCTGGATTTGCACGTCGACGGCGACCTGCTCAAGACCCTGCGACTCAACGCCGACAGCAGTGGCTACCTGCAAGGCCGACTGACTGGCGAGCTGCAACCGCTGGCGGACAATCTGCCGGCCAAGGTGCGCATGACCGCCGACGGTTTCAGGGCCAGCGCCGATCTGCCGGACACGCTGTTGCTCAACCAGGTGGAGCTGACCGGCGAGGGAGATCTGGAGCATGGTTATCAATTGCTGGGCAGCGCCAAGTTGCCTGCCGAGCAGGGGTCCGTGGCGCTGCGGCTGCAAGGCAAGGTGGACGCCGACGGCGCGCAGATCGCCGGCCTGGACCTGAACGCCAGCGACCAGCAGCACCTGAAGCTGACCGGGCAGATGGATTGGCGCGAAGGCCTGAGCGCCGAAGCGAAGATCGCCTGGCTGGATTTCCCCTGGCATCGCCTCTACCCGTTGGTCGAAGAGCCGCAGGTGGCATTGCGCAGCTTCAATGGCGAAATCTCCTACACAGATGGCCAATACCTGGGCAACTTCCAGGCTGCGCTGGACGGACCCGCCGGAGCTTTCAGCCTGGACAGCCCGTTCAGCGGCAACCTGACACAAATCCACTTGCCGCAGCTCAAGCTCGTTGCGGGGCAGGGCAAGGCCGAAGGGCACCTGAACCTGCAATTCGCCGACGGCATCGCCTGGGATACCGCACTGCAATTGTCGGCCATCGACCCGGCTTACTGGCTTGCCGAGCTGCCCGGCACCCTGGCCGGATCCTTGCACAGTCAAGGGGCGATGAAAAACGACAGCCTCGACCTCGACGCGAAGCTCGACCTCAAGGGCAGATTGCGTGGCCAGCCTGCGTTGCTCCAGGCCACGGCCCGCGGTGCCGGCGAGCATTGGGATCTCGGTGCACTGGACATGCGACTGGGGGATAACCGCATCAACGGCAGCGCCAGTCTGCAACAGCAGCTCACCGGGCGGATCGACGTCAAGCTTTCCCGCCTGGCCCAGCTCTGGCCGCAGCTGCGCGGCCAGGTCACGGGCCGAGTCGATGTCAACGGGACGCTCAAGGCGCCCCAAGGCAAGCTTGGCCTGCAGGGCACACAGCTGGCGTTTGAGGGCAATCACCTGCAAAGCCTGAACCTGGATGCGACCCTCGACAACGCGCAACGGGGCAAGATCGACCTCAAGGCCAGCGGCATCCGGGCAGGAGAGACTTCGCTGGGCGTCCTGACGGTGAGTGGGCAGGGGGATGTCAGACAGCAGAAACTGAACCTGGATTTGCAAGGCCCTCAGCTGGACACGACCCTGGCATTCGATGGCGCGCTCGACCAGGGCAACTGGCGCGGGCGCCTGGCCAGCGGCGTTGTCCAGGCCGGCGGCCAGGGCTGGCGCCTGCAGGCGCCGGCGAAGCTGGAACGCCTGGCCAACGGCACGCTCAATGTCGGCGCCCATTGCTGGCGTTCCGGGCAGGCCAGCCTGTGCGGCGAAGACCAGCGCCTGATGCCGGAGCCCAAGCTGCGTTATCACCTCAAGCAGTTCCCCATCGAAAGCCTGGCCCAGTGGATGCCCAAGGATTTCGCCTGGCAGGGCCGGCTCAATGCCGACCTGCTACTGGACCTGCCGGCCAGCGGCCCGAACGGTCGCATCCAGGTGGATGCCAGCGCAGGCACCCTGCGTATTCGCGACAAGGCCCGCGATACGGCGCCATGGCTGGACTTCCCCTATCAGACCTTGACCCTCGACAGTCGCCTGACGCCCAAGCGCATCGACACCCAGTTGAATTTCGTCGGTACAAGGCTGGGTGAGTTGATGCTCCAGGCCCAGATCAATCCCTTGCCCGCCAGCAAGCCCCTCAGCGGCTCGTTCCGCCTGACCGGCCTGGACCTGTCGGTCGCCCGGCCGTTCCTGCCGATGGTGGAAACCCTCACCGGGCACCTGAACGGCAGCGGCACGTTGGCAGGTAGCCTGTTGGCGCCCCAGGTCAACGGCAGCCTTGTGCTCAGCGACGGCCAGGTATCGGGCCCGGAGTTGCCGGTCAGCCTCGAAGCCTTGCAGATGCGGGCCATGATCGCAGGCGATACGGTGCGCCTGGACGGCGACTGGAAGAGCGGCAAGAACGGTCGGGGCAGCCTGGTGGGAAGCCTCGGCTGGGGCGAGGCCCTGAGCATGAACCTGGCCCTCAAGGGCTCGCAGTTGCCGGTGACCGTCGAGCCTTATGCACAACTGGACGTGGCTCCGGACCTGGACATCACCCTGCAGGGGGGGCGCCTGTCCATCGCCGGCAAGGTCCTGGTGCCCAAGGGCGACATCACCATCCGCGAATTGCCACCTTCCACCGTCAAGGTGTCGGATGACACGGTGATCGTCGGCCACCAGACCGAAGAGGGCAAGGTGCCCATCGCCATGGCGATGGACATCGATGTCATCGTCGGTCAGGAAAAACTGGCGTTCTCCGGGTTTGGGTTGACCGCCAACGTGCAGGGCCAGGTCCACATCGGCGACAACATGGATACCCGTGGCGAGCTCTGGCTCAACGATGGCCGCTACCGGGCCTATGGGCAGCGGCTGACGGTGCGTCGGGCGCGGTTGCTGTTCGCCGGGCCCATCGACCAGCCTTACCTGGACATCGAAGCAATCCGCCAGACCGATGACGTGATCGCCGGTATCCGCCTGAGCGGCAGCGCCGAGCAGCCGACCACGCAAATCTTTTCCGAGCCGGCCATGAGCCAGGAGCAGGCACTGTCCTACCTGGTGCTGGGGCGACCGCTCAGCACCACCGGCGAGGACAACAACATGCTCGCCCAGGCGGCATTGGGCCTGGGCCTGATGGGCAGTTCGGGGGTGACCACCAGCCTGGCCAATAACCTGGGCATCGACGACTTCCAGCTCGACACCCAGGGCAGCGGCAATACCACCAGCGTGGTGGCCAGCGGCAACCTGTCGGAAAAACTCAGCCTGCGCTACGGCGTCGGTGTGTTCGAGCCGGCCAACACCATCGCCCTGCGCTACAAGCTCAGCAAGAAGGTCTACCTCGAAGCCGCCAGCGGCGTCGCCAGCTCCCTGGACATCTTCTACAAGCGCGATTTCTAGCCTTTCTCCCAAACCCGTGTGGAGCCAATCCCTGTGGGAGCGAGCAAGCTCGCTCCCACAGGGGTGTCTGCGTTTCGTCTGCTAGTTAGTAGCTAGCTATCTATTTGTTTGACATTTGCTGCCTAAGCAGTAATATCTCGACATACATTCACTGCCTAGGCAGCAAACGGTGCCCAGATGAAGCATTTCACTCCAGATGAATTCCACAATTGCCACCTCGGCATGCTGCTCGGACGTGCCGCGCTGCTCAAGGACCGGATCATCGACACCCACATGGAACCCGTCGGCATCACCGCCGCACAGTTCAAGGTGCTGATCATCATGGCCCAGCATGGCATCGACACGCCGGCCGAGCTGTGCCGATACCTGTCCCTGGACAGCGGCTCGATGACACGCATGCTCGATCGCCTGGAACAGAAGGGCTTCCTGGTTCGCCATCGTTCGGCGCAGGACCGCCGCCAGGTGCAGCTGGTCCTGACCGACGCGGGCCAGGCCCTCGCCGATCGCTTGCCGTATATCGGCGCCGACGCCATGAACCAGCTGGCCGGTGCCATCAGCCGCGAGGAGCTGCAAACCCTCGAACAGATCCTCAAGAAAATTCTGCTCGCCGCCGGTGATCCCATCACGGTGCTGCGATTGGGGGACAAATGAAGCGTAGAACCTTGCGTACCCGTTTGAGCCTGGTGCTGCTGGCCATGAGCCTGGCCGGTTGCGCCAGTTACAGCGGCCTTGAAACCCAAGGCGTCAGCCTTGAAGCCCAGAGCCTGAAGGCAGGGCAATCCTTGAATGGCGTCACGCTGTCGCCGGCCTCATGGCCCAAGCGCGACTGGTGGAGCAGCCTCGGCGATCCGCAGCTCGATGGCCTGATCCGTGAAGCCTTGCGCGACAGTCCGGACATGCAGGTCGCCAGTGCCCGCGTCCATCAGGCCAGCGCCGCGGCGTATGCCGCCAATGCGGCGCGCATGCCCACCCTGGATGCCAGTGGCAGCGTCAGCCGTTCTCGGCTGGCCCGGGACCAGGACCCGGCGGGGCAGGGCGGGGCGTACAGCACGCTGCGTTCGCTGAGCGTCGACTTCAATTACAACTTCGACCTCTGGGGCGGCCAGCGTGCCGCCTGGGAAGCTGCTCTGGGCCAGGCCCGCGCGGCCGAGATCGACCGCCAGGCCGCACAGTTGACCCTGGCCGCCGACGTGGCCCGGGCCTATAGCGACCTGGGTCAGGCCCACATCATTTATGACCTGGCTGACGAAGACCTCAAGCGCACCCGGCAGATGCTTGACCTGAGCAAGCGCCGCCTCAGCGCCGGGATCGACAGCGAGTACCAGTTCCAGCAGACCGAAAGCCTGGAAGCCAGTGCCGATGCCTCTCGCATCGACGCGGAAAAACGCCTGCAAAGTGCCCGGATCGCCCTGGCGGTGCTGTTGGGCAAGGGCCCGGACCGTGGCAATGAAATCGCTCGGCCCAACGTGCTGAAAGCCAGCGCGGTCGCCTTGCCATCGAACCTGCCGGCTGAGCTGCTGGGCCGTCGTCCGGACCTGGTGGCGGCGCGCTGGCGGGTCGAGGCGGCGGGCAAGAACATCGAGGCCGGCAAGACCAACTTCTATCCCAACCTCAACCTGAGCGCGGCGGCGGGAGTGCAGTCGCTGTTGGGTGATGCGATGTTCGGCTCGCCCAGCCGCTTCTTCAACGTTGCGCCCACCGTATCGCTGCCGATTTTCGACGGCGGGCGGCTGCGGGCGGACCTGGATGCCCGCGACGCCGATTACGACCTGGCGGTGGCGCAATACAACCAGAGCCTGGTCAGGGCCCTTGGGGATGTCAGCGACACCATCAACCAACTGCGCGACATCGCACGGCAGATCGGTGCCCAACAGCATGCGACCGATATCGCGCAGAGCTCCTACGACACCGTGGTCCAGCGTTACGGCTCCGGTATCGGGAATTACCTGGACGTGCTGAGCGTCGAGCAGCAACTGCTCCAGGCCCAGCGCCAACTGGCGACCCTCAATGCCGAGCAGATCGATCTGTCGATCCAACTGATGCAGGCCCTGGGCGGTGGTTTCGAGACCGACACACTGGCCTCGGCCACGCCGGTCTCCACCACGCCGAATAACTGATTCGAGGTATATGTCATGGCGACTGCCGAAACGACCCAATCCGAAAATGTCCAGGACAACAATCCTCGCAAGCGCAAGGTGATGTTGCTGGCCCTGGCGCTGGTGGTGATCCTGGGCGGCCTGGGTGTCTGGGCCTGGCACGAATTGTACGGGCGCTGGAACGAAAGCACCGACGATGCCTATGTGAACGGCAACGTGGTGGAAATCACACCGCAGGTCAGCGGCACCGTAGTGAGTATTGGCGCCGATGATGGCGACCTGGTTCGCGAGGGCCAGGTGCTGGTGCAATTCGACCCGAACGACGCCGAAGTGGGGCTGCAAAGTGCCCAGGCCAACCTGGCGCGTACCGTGCGCCAGGTGCGGGGGCTGTACAGCAACGTCGACGGCATGCGAGCGCAGGTCAATGCGCAGGAAGCCGAAGTGCAGAAGGCCCAGGAAAACTACAACCGCCGCAAGAACCTGGCGGCGGGCGGCGCGATCTCCCAGGAAGAGCTGTCCCATGCCCGGGACGACCTGACCTCGGCCCAGAACGCCCTCGCCAATGCCCGGCAACAACTCAAGACCACCAGCGCCCTGGTGGACGATACGGTGGTGTCGTCCCATCCCGACGTGCAGTCCGCCGCTGCGCAACTGCGCCAGGCTTACCTGGCCAATGCCCGCAGCACCCTGATCGCGCCGGTCACAGGTTACGTCGCCAAGCGCACCGTGCAACTGGGGCAGCGGGTGCAGCCGGGCACCGCACTGATGGCGGTGATTCCCCTGGACCAGTTGTGGATCGACGCCAACTTCAAGGAAACCCAGTTGCGTGACATGCGCATCGGCCAGCCGGTGGAGATCGAAACCGACCTCTATGGCAGCGATGTGAAGTACAGCGGCACGGTCGACAGCCTCGGTGCGGGAACCGGCAGCGCGTTCGCCCTGCTGCCGGCACAGAACGCCACCGGCAACTGGATCAAGATCGTCCAGCGGGTGCCGGTGCGGATCCATGTCAACGCCGAGGAACTGGCCAGGCATCCGTTGCGGGTCGGCCTGTCCACCGAAGTCAACGTCAACCTGAGGGACCAGAGCGGCCCTGTGTTGGCCCAGCAGCCCCCGCAGAAGGCCACGTTCAGCACCCAGGTCTACGAACGGCAACTGGCTGATGCCGACGCGATGATCACCCGCCTGATCCATGACAACAGTGCGGCTGCCAGCAAGACGGTGCAACGCTGACGAATCTGTGGCGAGGGATTTATCCCCTATGGGCTGCGAAACAGCCCCATCTGATTGAAGCGTTGACCCTGACACTCCGAGCCGCAGGTTCAGGGGCGGCTTCGCAGCCCAGCGGGGATAAATCCCCTCGCCACAGAGGTTAACCATGTTCCTGGTCCAAACAGGGCTGAGTCCGGTCCACTTTGCCCGCGATTTCGCCACCTTCGCTTCATAGGATTTCGTAATGAGCAATAACGCGTCCTTCACGCCGCCCAGCCTGTTGCTCAGCACCATCGGGCTGTCGCTGGCGACGTTCATGCAGGTGCTCGATACCACCATCGCCAACGTCGCCCTGCCGACGATATCCGGCAACCTGGGGGTAAGCTCCGAGCAGGGCACCTGGGTCATCACTTCGTTCGCCGTGAGCAATGCCATCGCCTTGCCGTTGACCGGCTGGCTCAGTCGTCGGTTTGGCGAGGTCAAGCTGTTCTTGTGGGCGACGATGCTGTTCGTGCTCGCTTCATTCTTGTGTGGCGTTTCCACTTCGATGCCGGAGCTGATCGGCTTCCGTGTGCTTCAAGGGCTGGTGGCAGGGCCGTTGTACCCGATGACCCAGACCTTGCTGATCGCGGTGTATCCGCCCGCCAGGCGGGGGATGGCCCTGGCATTGCTGGCGATGGTCACCGTGGTGGCGCCGATTGCCGGGCCGATCCTGGGGGGCTGGATCACCGACAGCTACAGCTGGCCGTGGATCTTCTTCATCAACGTGCCCATCGGGATTTTCGCGGTGATGGTGGTGCGCCAGCAGCTCAAGGCGCGACCGGTGGTCACCAGTCGCCAACCGATGGATTACGTCGGGTTGATCACGTTGGTCATCGGTGTCGGCGCGCTCCAGGTGATTCTCGACAAGGGCAACGACCTGGACTGGTTCGAATCGAATTTCATCATCATCGGCGCCCTGGTCTCGGTGATCGCCCTGGCGGTGTTCGTGATCTGGGAAATGACTGACCGGCATCCGGTGGTCAATCTGCGGTTGTTCGCCTATCGCAACTTTCGCATCGGCACCATCGTGCTGGTGGGCGGTTATGCCGGTTTCTTCGGCATCAACCTGATCCTGCCGCAATGGCTGCAGACGCAGATGGGCTATACCGCCACCTGGGCCGGGCTGGCCGTGGCGCCCATTGGTATCCTGCCGGTGCTGATGTCGCCCTTCGTCGGCAAGTACGCCCACAAGTTCGACCTGCGCCTGTTGGCCGGGCTGGCGTTCCTGGCCATCGGCCTGAGCTGCTTCATGCGCGCCGGGTTCACCAATGAGGTGGATTTCCAGCACATCGCCCTGGTGCAGTTGTTCATGGGCATCGGCGTGGCGCTGTTCTTCATGCCGACGCTGAGCATCCTGATGTCCGACCTGCCGCCCCAACAGATCGCCGACGGCGCGGGCCTGGCGACATTCCTGCGGACCCTGGGCGGCAGCTTCGCCGCGTCCCTGACCACCTGGATCTGGATCCGTCGGGCCGACCAGCACCATGCCTACCTGAGCGAAAGTATCAGCACGTTCGACCCCGCCACCCGCGAGGCGCTCAACCAGCTCGGCGGCGCCAGCACACCGGCCTATGCCCAGCTCGACCAGATTCTCAACAGCCAGGCGTACATGCTCTCCACCGTGGATTACTTCACGCTGCTGGGCTGGGCATTCATGGGGTTGATCATGCTGGTATGGCTGGCCAGGCCGCCGTTCGCGGCGAAGGCGGGGCCGGCGTCGGCGGGGCATTGATCCAACGATTCAATAATCCAGTGTGGGAGCGAGCTTGCTCGCGATGGCGGCATGACAGTCAACTTTTATGCTGACTGAAAACACCGCTATCGCGAGCAATCCCGCCCCCCACAGGGGAATTCAGGTTTGGCTGGGAGGTGTCTCGGGTGCCGATAGCAGCGGCGGTGGGGCGAACCCAAACGAGGCCAGCGCGAAACCCTGTTCATCCACCTGCAATGCCCAGCCTTGCTTGTCCCAGTCCCCTAGCACGATGCGCCGGGCGGCCTGTTCGCCCAGTTGCAGCTTGTGGATGGCGGGGCGGTGGGTATGGCCGTGGACCAGGGTTTTCACGCCGTATTGCTGCATGACCCGCGGGACTTCCTCGGGCGTGACGTCGATGATGTCGTTGGCTTTCATCCGGGTCTGCGTGCGACTTTCGCTGCGCAGCTTGCGCGCCAGTTTCCGGCGGCTGCCCAGGGGCAGGTGGCGCAGGATGAACAGCGTGAGCGGATTGCGCAGCCAGCGTCGCAACTTCATATAGCCTTCGTCGCGGGTGCAGAGACTGTCGCCGTGCATCAGCAGCACCGGCTCGCCGTTGAGCTGCACGACAGTCGGGTCCTTGATCAGGGTGCAGCCGGCCGCTTTGCAGAAGGCCTGTCCCAGCATGAAGTCGCGATTGCCGTGCATCAGGAAAATGGCCGTGCCGCTGTCGCTCAAGGTGCGCAGGGCCTGGCAGATGGAGCGCTGGAAGGGTGTCATGGCATCGTCGCCGATCCAGGCTTCGAAGAAGTCCCCCAGAATGTAAAGCGCTTGCGCCGAACGGGCGCGTGTGGCGAGTAAATCCAGAAACGCCCGGGTAATGTCCGGGCGCTCCTCTTCCAGATGCAGATCTGAAATCAGCAGTATCACTCAATGATCTCGGCTTTCTCGATGATCACGTCGTCTGCCGGGACGTCCTGGTGGCCGGCCTTGGACGTGGTGGAGACGCCTTTGATGCTGTCGACCACATCGGTGCCCTCGATCACTTCACCGAACACGGCGTAGCCCCAGCCCTGGACGGTCTTGGCGCTGTGGTTCAGGAAGCTGTTGTCGGCCACGTTGATGAAGAACTGCGCGGAGGCCGAATGCGGCTCCATGGTACGGGCCATGGCGACGCTGTACTTCTTGTTCGGCAGGCCGTTGTCGGCTTCGTTCTGGATGCTTGGGCGCTTGTCTTTCTTTTCTTTCATGCCCGGTTCGAAACCGCCGCCCTGGATCATGAAGTTGCCGATGACGCGGTGGAAAATGGTGTTGGTGTAGTGACCGGCCTTCACATACTCGAGGAAGTTGGCGACGGTCACGGGGGCTTTTTCGGCGTTCAGTTGCAGAACGATGTCGCCGTGGTTGGTGGTCAGTTTGACTTTGCTCATGATGACTACTCTTTCATGGAATTCGTGGGTTCTGGGGCGCGAACGCCGGCAACCGATCTGGCTTCAATCGGCCAGGCTGGGCAGTTTAGCGTGCCAGGCACGAATTTCGAGGCTGTTTTTCGTCTGGCAGCCGAATAAATTCAATCGTTTGCCGGGCCTGGCGCTGTCAGCGGCTTGACAGCATCGGCTATGATACGGGTTTTGATTTATCAGGCCGCACCCGGCCGCGCACTTGTCTGTTCAAGGATCCTATGAGCAAGCCCACTGTCGACCCTACCTCGAATTCCAAGACCGGCCCGGCCGTTCCGGTCAATTTCCTGCGCCCGATCATCCAGGCGGACCTGGATTCGGGTAAGCACACGCAGATCGTCACCCGTTTTCCGCCTGAGCCCAACGGCTACCTGCACATCGGCCACGCCAAGTCGATCTGCGTGAACTTCGGCCTGGCCCAGGAGTTCGGTGGCGTCACGCACCTGCGTTTCGACGACACCAACCCGGCCAAGGAAGACCAGGAATACATCGACGCGATCGAAAGCGACGTCAAGTGGCTGGGTTTCGAATGGTCCGGTGAGGTGCGCTATGCCTCGCAATATTTCGACCAATTGCACGACTGGGCGGTGGAACTGATCAAGGCCGGCAAGGCCTATGTGTGCGACCTGACCCCGGAGCAGGCCCGGGAATATCGCGGCAGCCTGACCGAGCCCGGCCGCAACAGCCCGTTCCGCGAGCGCAGCGTCGAGGAGAACCTGGACCTGTTCGCCCGCATGCGCGCCGGTGAGTTCCCGGATGGTGCGCGGGTGCTGCGGGCCAAGATCGACATGGCCTCGCCGAACATGAACCTGCGTGACCCGATCATGTACCGCATCCGTCACGCCCATCACCACCAGACCGGCGACAAATGGTGCATCTACCCCAACTATGACTTCACCCACGGTCAGTCGGACGCCATCGAAGGCATCACCCATTCGATCTGCACCCTGGAGTTCGAAAGCCACCGTCCGTTGTACGAGTGGTTCCTCGAGCACCTGCCCGTGCCGGCCAAGCCGCGCCAGTACGAGTTCAGCCGCCTGAACCTGAACTACACCATCACCAGCAAGCGCAAGCTCAAGCAGTTGGTGGACGAGCAACACGTCAACGGCTGGGACGACCCGCGCATGTCGACGCTGTCGGGCTTCCGTCGGCGTGGCTATACGCCGAAATCGATCCGCAATTTCTGCGAGATGGTCGGCACCAACCGTTCCGACGGCGTGGTGGACTTCGGCATGCTGGAATTCAGCATCCGCGAGGACCTGGACCAGAGCGCCCCGCGTGCCATGTGCGTGCTGCGCCCGCTGAAAGTCGTGATCACCAACTACCCGGAAGGCCAGGTCGAGAACCTCGAGCTGCCTTGCCATCCGAAGGAAGACATGGGCGTGCGCGTCCTGCCGTTCGCCCGGGAAATCTACATCGACCGTGAAGACTTCATGGAAGAGCCGCCCAAGGGCTACAAGCGCCTGGAGCCGGCCGGTGAAGTACGGCTGCGCGGCAGTTATGTGATCCGCGCCGACGAAGCCATCAAGGATGCCGACGGCAACATCATCGAGTTGCGTTGCTCCTACGACCCCGACACCCTCGGCAAGAACCCTGAAGGGCGCAAGGTCAAGGGCGTGATCCACTGGGTGCCGGCGGCCGCCAGCGTCGAGTGCGAAGTGCGCCTGTACGATCGCCTGTTCCGTTCGCCGAACCCGGAGAAGGCCGAAGACAGCGCCAGCTTCCTGGACAACATCAACCCTGACTCCCTGCATGTACTCACTGGTTGTCGTGCCGAACCTTCGCTGGGCAACGCACAGCCGGAGGACCGCTTTCAGTTCGAGCGCGAAGGTTACTTCTGCGCGGATATCAAGGACTCGAAACCCGGTGCCCCGGTGTTCAACCGTACCGTGACCTTGCGCGATTCCTGGGGTCAGTGATCAAGTCTTAAGGGAAACCCTGTGCTTACGATCTACAACACGCTCACCAAGAGCAAAGAAGTCTTCAAGCCGCTGGATGGCAACAAGGTCCGCATGTATGTCTGCGGCATGACCGTGTACGACTACTGCCACCTGGGCCACGGTCGCAGCATGGTTGCCTTCGACCTGGTGACCCGCTGGTTGCGTTTCAGCGGCTATGACCTGACTTACGTGCGCAACATCACCGACATCGACGACAAGATCATCAACCGCGCCAACGAGAACGGCGAGTCGTTCGAGGCGCTGACCGAACGCATGATCGCGGCGATGCACGAGGACGAGGCACGTCTCAACATCCTCAAGCCGGACATGGAGCCGCGGGCCACCGACCATATTCCCGGCATGCACGCGATGATCCAGACGCTGATCGACAAGGGCTACGCCTACGCACCGGGCAATGGCGACGTGTACTACCGCGTCGGCAAGTTCATGGGCTATGGCAAGCTGTCGCGCAAGAAGATCGAAGACCTGCGCATCGGCGCGCGTATCGAAGTGGGCGAGTCGAAGCAGGACCCGCTGGACTTCGTGCTGTGGAAAGCCGCCAAGCCGGGCGAGCCGAGCTGGGATTCGCCGTGGGGCAAGGGGCGTCCAGGCTGGCACATCGAGTGCTCGGTGATGTCCACCTGCTGCCTGGGCGAGACCTTCGACATCCATGGCGGCGGCAGCGACCTGGAGTTCCCGCACCACGAGAACGAAATCGCCCAGAGCGAAGCGGCCACCGGCAAGACCTACGCCAATGCGTGGATGCATTGCGGCATGATCCGGATCAACGGCGAGAAGATGTCCAAGTCCTTGAACAACTTCTTCACCATCCGCGACGTGCTCGACAAATACCATCCCGAGGTGGTGCGTTATCTGCTGGTGTCGAGCCACTACCGCAGCGCCATCAACTATTCGGAAGACAACCTCAAGGACGCCAAGGGCGCCCTGGAGCGGTTCTACCATGCGTTGAAGGGCTTGCCCGCCGTGCCGGCCGCCGGTGGCGAAGCGTTCGTGGCGCGATTCACCGAGGTCATGAACGATGACTTCGGCACGCCGGAAGCCTGCGCGGTGCTGTTCGAGATGGTGCGTGAGATCAACCGCCTGCGTGAGAGCGACATCAACGCCGCGGCAGGTTTGGCCGCGCGCCTGAAGGAGCTGGCCAGCGTACTGGGTGTGTTGCAGCTCGAGGCTGACGACTTCCTCCAGGCCGGTGCCGAAGGTCGCGTGGACGCCGCCGAAGTCGACGCGCTGATCCAGGCGCGGCTGACGGCGCGGGCCAACAAGGACTGGGCCGAATCCGACCGTATCCGTGACCAGCTCACCGCCATGGGCGTGGTACTGGAGGACGGCAAGGGCGGCACGACCTGGCGCCTGGCGGACTAAGATCTTCTAAAGCTCGCCGTACCCCTGTGGGAGCGAGCTTGCTCGCGATAGCGGAATGTCAGGCAACATTGTTGTCGATTGATACACCGCCATCGCGAGCAAGCTCGCTCCCACTTTTTTTGTGTCCGGCCTGGCAATCATTTTCTTATGAGCTAGTACTGTCAGGTCGATTCGACGTTCCCTGACAGGATTTTTCCATGTGGGCTCATTGGTCTCTGGCGGCAATTCATCTCCTGGCCTTCGCCCTCGGGCTCTGGGCAGTGCTCACGCGCGGTACGGCCCTGCGGCGCCTGGCCGGTGGCGTGGATGCGGTACGCAATGTGCTGGTGGCCGATAGCGTGTGGGGAGTGTCGGCACTGGTCCTGCTGGTGACCGGTGGGATGCGTGCTTTCGGCGGATTCGAAAAAGGCTCGGACTATTACCTGCACCAGCCTCTGTTCCATCTGAAGATGACCCTGCTTCTGCTGATCCTGCTGCTTGAACTCGTTCCCATGATCACATTGATCAAATGGCGGATGGCCCTGGGCAAGGGGGTGGCCATCGATGCATCCAGGGCAGGCCGACTGGCCCGGATCAGTCATGTCGAAGCGTTGCTGATGATGCTGATGGTGGTCGCTGCCACAGGCATGGCCCGTGGCGTGAGCTTGAGCTGACCGGCACTGATACCCGCTTCGTCGCCATTAAAACGAAATGTCCGACAGCCACGCCAGGGTCATGGCACTAATATCGGTTTCGAGGGTGTGGCGGAAAATCAGAAGCCGGATGGAGCAGGGATGGCGTGGGTGCGCCTGAATCTTTAGCCAGCCATTGCGGCGATGCAAACGGGCTGGCTGCGGACTGCTGCAGGGCTCAGGGAGTTTGCGGCTTGTCGGGGGCGGTAAGGCCGGCCTGAATGCGCTGATAAATCTCTTCGCGATGCACCGCAACGTTTTTCGGGGCATTGATGCCGATCCGGACCTGCTGGCCGCTAACGCCCAGAATGGTGATCGTGATGTCGTCACCAATGTTTATGCTTTCACCGACTTTGCGGGTGAGTATCAGCATGGTGTTCTCCTTGATTGCTTTATAGGGCACCTGATTCAGGCAGTGCAGATGTCGGTACTGCTTATAGATTAGTGCTAAGCGTCACAATGTGGGTGCCTCTTTGTGACGCGCAGACGTAGCATTAATTCCCAGGGTGCGACTATACAGAGACGTCGTGCAGGATTCTCGTGTTTTGAGCATTGTTTGCGGGGTTCTTGGTGGGCGCGGGTGCTAAAATCGCCTCCTCATGTCTTCCAGAGGAAATGTTGTGCGCACATTGGCTTGGGTAATCGCGGTATTGATGCTGGCAGGATGTGGCGAGGGACGTGAGGTGGAAGCACCGAAACCGAAGCCATCCTTGGCTTCCACTCCGGCAGCCGCTGCCGCGCCGCAGTGGGGTGTCGAGGTTCGGGGCGAAACACCTCAAGCGGTCAGTGACCTGACCGGATGGCTCATCGAACACAGCTTCATGTCGACCGTGGTCAAGGAGAACGGCAAGGACCGGGTCCTGGTAGGACCGTTCAACTCCCGGCCCGAAGCCGAAGCCGGGCAGGAGAAAATCAACGCCGCCCTGGTTCGGGCGAAAAAGCGCAACATCGAGACATTGGTGGTGGATTTTCCGGTCACCCGATAACCGGACGCATACCAAAAGGCCCCGGACGCTGGACGTCCGGGGCCTTTTCATTCTCATCAGCCGCAGGCTTTCAGATCCACCGGGCCGACAAACTCGTTCCCGCGACCCATGACACACGCCACGCTCTGGTTTCGTTGGCGCTCCCAGCTTTCCACCGGGTAGGTCTTGTCCCAGGCTTCGTACAGGCGTCGGTCCTGTTTCGAAAGACGCAAGCCGTACTGTTTGCTCATGTAGAAATAGGTCCGGGCGATCATGCCGCGAATGGACGGACGAGGCATGACCTTCTTGGCCTTGAAGTCCACCTGGGTCAGGCAGGAACCATACTGGCCTTTCTGCACCGGCAACCAGCCGAAGCTGAAATTGCTGCGATCACCATTCACTTCCCCGATGCTTGGCACCAGATTGTGAAGGTCGGCTTCGGCCCGCTGGTAGACCGGGTCGTAACGCGTGCAATTCTTGCGGCCGCCTTGCTGCCAGCACTGACGCTGATGACCGATCTGCCACGCCGGGACGATATGTTCCCACTCGATGCGGGCGGCACGGCTGGCGTTCTTGCGCGGTAGGTAGCCGCAAGCCGCCAGGTTCACGCGATTGCCGGTGTACTTGCAACCGCAATAGAACTCGGTGGATTGAGGTGCGTAGAGTTTCCAGGCGATTTTCTTGGCTTCGTTGAAAGTCCGGGGCGCCGCGGCCTGGGCGCCCGTGGCGATGAATACGAGCAATAACGCAAAACAGCGAACGATCATCAGGTTCAATCTTCCTTCGGCACTACCCAGAAAACCTGTACGCCACCGTCATCGCGATAGGCGAGGGTGACGTTGTCGTTCTCATCGATCTCTTCCAGCAGGCGTTCCCATTCCTCCACTGGCTCGTCGGGAAGCCGGAAGATCAGCGCGGCCTTGGCTTTCTGGGCGATGGGAGAGTTGATGATTTTCGAGACCCGCAGGCCGATTCGTGTATAGGCGTCCAAGGGGGTCGCTGCAGTGGAGGGCGTGGCCACAGGATTATCCTTATTTAGGCTGTACGTGCATACAGTATTTAACCGTAGGCATTTACGCAACTGCTTAAAATTCAAGAAAATCGTCTGACAGCGCTTTTTTGGTTTTGATGTAGGAAGTGGGATCTTTTTTTGCCAGTCAGGCAACCAGGCGAGATACTCGATGACCTCGAGCGTTGACAAATGACCGAAGCGTTACCATAGTTCACTTCACGCAAACGTTTGCGCGGCATCCGCACGATGCTTTTGCCCACAATAATCATAAGATCGGAGTGAACCCATGAAGCTGCCATTCGCTGGACGCCTTCTCGCCGTCGCCATGCTCGCGACCGCATCCGCCACGCTGCCTTTCTCCTCGGCATTCGCCCAGACCACTGAAAAACCCAAGGTCGCCCTGGTCATGAAATCCCTGGCCAATGAATTCTTCCTGACCATGGAAGACGGCGCCAAGGCCTATCAGAAGGAACACTCCGCCGAATTCGACCTGATCTCCAACGGGATCAAGGATGAAACCGACACCGCCAACCAGATTCGTATCGTCGAGCAGATGATCGTGTCCAAGGTCGATGCCCTCATCATCGCGCCCGCCGACTCCAAGGCGATGGTGCCGGTAATCAAGAAAGCCGTCGACGCCGGCATCACGGTGGTCAACATCGACAACCAGCTCGACCCGGACGTGGTCAAGAGCAAGAACATCACCGTGCCGTTCGTAGGTCCCGACAACCGCAAGGGCGCGCGCCTGGTGGGCGAGTACCTGGCCAAGCAACTCAAGGCCGGCGACGAGGTGGGGATCATCGAGGGCGTGTCCACCACCACCAATGCCCAGGCACGTACCGCAGGCTTCAAGGATGCAATGGAGGCGGCGCAGATCAAGGTCGTGTCCCTGCAGTCCGGTGACTGGGAAATCAACAAGGGCAACCAGGTCGCGGCGTCGATGCTCAGCGAATACCCGAACATCAAGGCGCTGCTGGCCGGTAACGACAGCATGGCGGTCGGCGCAGTGTCGGCGGTGCGTGCAGCGGGCAAGGCGGGCAAGGTGCAGGTGGTCGGCTACGACAACATCAATGCCATCAAGCCCATGCTCAAGGACGGTCGTGTCCTGGCCACGGCTGATCAATTCGCAGCCCGGCAAGCGGTATTCGGTATCGAGACCGCGCTGAAAATCCTCAAGAAAGAAAAAGTCGAAAGCGGCGCCAACGGCGTTATCGAAACTCCAGTCGAGCTGGTTACCAAGTAGCTGTCCTGGCGACACAACGGCGCTCGCTCATCCGGGCGAGCGCATGGAGAGTCTTTTTATGTCCGTTTGCGATCCGAACGCTGTCCTGACCGTCAGCGGTATCGGCAAGACCTATGCCCAACCGGTGTTGACCGACATCGACCTGACGTTGATGCGCGGCGAGGTGCTGGCGCTGACCGGCGAGAATGGTGCCGGTAAAAGCACCCTGTCCAAGATCATCGGCGGGCTGGTGACGCCCACTACCGGGCAGATGCAGTTCCAGGGGCAGGCCTATCGTCCCGGCAGTCGTAGCCAGGCTGAGGAACTGGGCGTGCGCATGGTCATGCAGGAACTCAACCTGCTGCCCACCCTTTCGGTGGCGGAAAACCTGTTTCTCGACAATCTGCCCAATAGTGGCGGCTGGATCAGCCGCAAGCAGTTGCGCAAGGCAGCGATCGAGGCGATGGCCCAGGTCGGGCTCGATGCGATTGACCCCGATACCCTCGTGGGCGAGCTGGGTATCGGCCACCAGCAGATGGTCGAGATCGCGCGCAACCTGATCGGCGATTGCCACGTGCTGATTCTCGACGAACCGACCGCGATGCTGACGGCCCGGGAAGTCGAGATGCTTTTCGAACAGATCACCCGCCTGCAGGCCCGGGGCGTGTCGATCATCTACATTTCCCATCGTCTCGAAGAACTGGCGCGGGTGGCCCAGCGCATCGCAGTGCTGCGCGACGGAAACCTGGTCTGCGTCGAACCGATGGCCAACTACAACAGCGAGCAACTGGTGACGCTGATGGTGGGCCGCGAGTTGGGCGAACACATCGACCTGGGGCCGCGCAAGATCGGCGCGCCAGCCTTGACGGTGACTGGCCTGACCCGCTCCGACAAGGTTCGCGACGTTTCCTTCGAAGTGCGCAGCGGCGAGATATTCGGCATCTCCGGACTGATCGGGGCAGGGCGCACCGAGTTGATGCGCTTGATCTTCGGTGCCGATGCGGCCGACAGCGGTACCGTGGCACTGGGTTCACCGGCCCGGGTCGTCGATATCCGGTCCCCGGCCGATGCGGTGGCCCATGGCATCGCATTGATCACCGAAGATCGCAAGGGCGAAGGGCTGCTGCTGACCCAGTCGATCGCCGCCAACATCGCCTTGGGCAACATGCCGGAAATCTCCAGCGCCGGCATCGTCAATGGCGGCGAGGAACTCTCCTTGGCCCAGCGGCAGATCGACGCCATGCGCATCCGCAGTTCCAGCCCGACACAGTTGGTGTCCGAACTCTCGGGTGGCAATCAACAGAAAGTCGTGATCGGCCGCTGGCTGGAGCGCGACTGCTCGGTGCTGCTGTTCGACGAGCCGACCCGGGGCATCGACGTCGGCGCCAAATTCGATATCTACGCCTTGCTCGGCGAACTGACCCGCCAGGGCAAGGCGCTGGTGGTGGTTTCCAGCGACCTGCGCGAGCTGATGCTGATCTGTGACCGGATCGGTGTGTTGTCCGCCGGGCGCTTGATCGACACCTTCGAGCGCGACAGCTGGACCCAGGATGACTTGCTTGCCGCCGCATTCGCCGGCTATCAGAAACGTGATGCGTTGCTCAACGAAGCAGCGCCTAGGGAAATTTCATGAAAACCGCATCTGCCGTCGGTAAACCGAGTGGTAACTTCTATGGCCTCGGCACCTACCTGGGGCTGGCCGGCGCTCTGTTGGCCATGGTTGCGCTGTTCTCGGTCCTGAGCAGCCATTTCCTGTCCTACGACACCTTCAGCACGCTGGCCAACCAGATCCCGGACCTCATGGTGCTGGCGGTGGGCATGACGTTCATCCTGATCATCGGCGGCATCGACCTGTCGGTAGGGTCGGTGCTGGCGCTGGCGGCATCCACAGTGAGCGTGGCGGTGCTGGGCTGGGGCTGGAGCGTCTGGCCTTCGGCGCTGCTGGGCATGGCCGTGGCTGCGCTGGCGGGGACCGTCACCGGTTCGATCACCGTGGCGTGGCGGATTCCCTCGTTCATCGTGTCCCTGGGTGTGCTGGAGATGGCCCGCGGCCTGGCGTACCAGATGACCGGCTCCCGGACCGCCTATATCGGCGACTCCTTCGCCTGGCTGTCCAATCCCATCGCATTCGGTATCTCGCCGTCATTCATCATTGCCCTGCTGGTGATTTTCATCGCCCAGGCGGTGTTGACCCGTACCGTGTTCGGCCGCTACCTGATCGGCATCGGCACCAATGAAGAGGCGGTGCGCCTGGCCGGTATCAACCCAAAGCCGTACAAGATCCTGGTATTCAGCCTGATGGGGCTGTTGGCCGGTGTCGCGGCGCTGTTCCAGATTTCGCGCCTGGAAGCGGCGGACCCGAACTCCGGTTCGGGCCTCGAATTGCAGGTCATCGCCGCAGTGGTGATCGGCGGCACCAGCCTGATGGGCGGGCGTGGTTCGGTTATCAGCACGTTCTTCGGCGTACTGATCATTTCCGTGTTGGCGGCGGGCCTGGCGCAGATCGGTGCCACCGAACCCACCAAGCGCATCATTACCGGTGCGGTGATCGTGATCGCGGTGGTGCTCGACACCTATCGCAGCCAACGCGCCAATCGGCGGGCCTGAGCCATGGCGACGATCAAGGATGTAGCGGCGCTCGCGGGGATTTCCTATACCACGGTGTCCCATGTGGTGAACAAGACGCGACCGGTCAGCAAGGAAGTACGGCTCAAGGTCGAGGAGGCCATCGCGCGCCTCGACTACGTGCCCAGTGCGGTAGCCCGTTCGCTCAAGGCCAAGACCACGGCCACCATCGGCCTGCTGGTGCCCAACAGCCTGAACCCATACTTCGCTGAACTGGCCCGGGGCATCGAGGATTATTGCGAGCGCAACGGTTACTGCGTGATCCTGTGCAACTCCGACGACAACCCGGACAAACAGCGCAGTTACCTGCGAGTGCTCCTGGAGAAACGCATCGATGGCCTGATCGTCGCTTCCGCTGGCGGCGATGTCGGCCTGGCCGAGGGACTGGCCAGCGTGCGTACGCCCATGGTCATCGTCGACCGTGGCCTGGACGGCCTCGAGGCGGACCTGGTGCGCATCGACCACGAGTATGGCGCTTACCTGGCCACCCGGCACTTGCTGGAGTTGGGCCACCGTGACATCGCGTTCATCGGTGGCCCGGCGGACACCAGCGTGGCTCAGATGCGCCAGGCCGGATACTGCCGGGCCCTGGAGGAGGCGGGGATCGAGCTGGCGACCGGGCGCATGCTCGATAGCGATTTCACCAGCACCGGCGGCTATCGCGCGGCGGCCAGCCTGCTCGAACACCAGCCGCCCAGTGCGATCTTCGCGGCCAACGACATGATCGGCATCGGTGTGCTGCGGGCCGCCGCGGAACGCAATGTGCGGGTGCCCAGCGAACTGTCGGTCATCGGGTTCGATGACATCCAGATGAGCCGGTATGTCTATCCGGCATTGACCACGGTAGGGCAGTCGATCCTGCAGTTGGGCGAGATGGCGGCCGAGGTGCTGCTGCGGCGTATCGCTACGCCCGCGCTCGCCACCGAGCAACGGATCGTCACGCCCAGCATTGTCTTGCGAGAGTCGACCGCGCCGTTGTCCGGTGCGTTCGCCCAATACCGCTGAACCGAATTGATGAGTGATGATGTATGCCAGCAAAAGTAGTGGTGATAGGCAGCCTGAACATGGACCTGGTGACCCGGGCGCCGCGTCTGCCCCGGGGAGGGGAGACGCTGATCGGTGAATCGTTTTCCACCATTGCAGGCGGTAAGGGTGCGAACCAGGCCGTGGCCGCAGCGCGCCTGGGGGCGCAGGTCGCCATGGTCGGTTGCGTGGGCAGCGACGCCTATGGCCAGCAGTTGCGCGGCGCGTTGGTGAACGAAGGCATCGATTGCCTGGCGGTCAGCGTCGTGGAAGGTTCCAGTGGCGTGGCGCTGATCGTGGTCGATGACAACAGCCAGAATGCGATCGTGATCGTCGCCGGAGCCAACGGCGCGCTCACTCCAGCGGTCCTGGACGGTTTCGACGAGGTGCTGCAAAGCGCCGACGTCATCGTCTGCCAGCTGGAAGTCCCGGATGCCACCGTCGCCCATGTGCTCAAGCGCGGCCGTGAGCTGGGCAAGATCGTCATCCTCAACCCGGCACCGGCCTCCCACGCATTGCCGGCCGACTGGTACGCCTGTGTCGACTACCTGATTCCCAACGAAAGCGAAGCCGCCATGCTGAGCGGTTTGGCGGTGGACTCCCTGGAAACCGCCGAAGCCGCCGCGGCGCAATTGATCGGTGCCGGCGCGGGCAAGGTGATCGTGACGCTGGGCGGCCAAGGGTTGATGTTCGCCAACGGTTCGAGTTTCGAGCACTTCCCGGCGCCGCGGGTCAAGGCCGTGGACACCACGGCGGCGGGGGATACCTTTGTCGGCGGGTTCGCTGCCGCCCTGGCCAATGGGAAAAGCGAGGTGGAGGCCATTCGTCTCGGTCAGGTGGCCGCCGCGCTGTCGGTCACTCGCATCGGGGCACAGCCCTCCATTCCCACGTTGCAGGAAGTACAGGCTTTCGAATCATGAAAAAGACTCCGTTATTGAATGTGGCCCTCTCTCGGTTGATCGCTTCCCTCGGTCATGGCGACAAGGTGGTCATTGGTGATGCCGGCCTGCCCGTACCGCCGCAGGTCGAGTTGATCGACCTGGCCCTGACACCTGGAATTCCCGATTTCATCAGCACGCTGAAGGTGGTGCTCAGCGAAATGCAGGTGCAAAGCCATGTGCTGGCCGAGGAGATCTACGATAAGCAGCCGTCGGCCCTGGCGGCGCTCGAGACGCTTCATGCCCAGAATGCGCTGGGGACGCGGGAATTGGTCAGCCATGAGCAATTCAAAGCCCTTAGCCGACAAGCTCGGGCGATCATTCGCACAGGAGAATGCTCTCCGTACTGCAACATCGTGCTGATCGCCGGAGTAACGTTCTAACTGCCGAGTTCTGTCAAACCCTGCACAAGGAGTGCGCCATGCACCGCTATGCTCAGAAAATGCGCCAACTGTTTCGGAGTCTGCTGCTGTTGTCACTGATCACTGCTACAAGCGCCCAGGCGGCGGAAAAGATCGATCTGATCATCGACACCGATCCCGGTGCCGACGATGTGGTTGCCCTGCTGTTCGCCCTGGCCTCTCCCGAAGAGCTGCATATCCGTGCCCTGACCACCGTTGCGGGCAACGTGCGCCTGGACAAGACCTCCCGCAATGCTCGCCTGGCCCGGGAGTGGGCTGGCCGCGAAGACGTTCCGGTCTATGCCGGCGCGCCCAAGCCGATGATGCGTACCCCCATCTATGCGGAAAACATCCACGGCAAGGAAGGCCTGTCGGGAGTCACCGTGCATGAGCCCAGGAAAGGGCTGGCCAAGGGCAATGCGGTCAACTACCTGATCGATACCCTCAAGGCGGCCAAGCCCCACAGCATCACCATCGCCATGCTCGGGCCGCAGACCAACCTGGCCCTGGCGCTGATCCAGGAGCCAGACATCGTTCAGGGCATCAAGGAAGTCGTGATCATGGGGGGTGCCCATTTCAACGGCGGCAACATCACGCCGGTGGCTGAATTCAACCTGTTCGCCGACCCGCAGGCGGCCGAAGTGGTAGCCAAAAGCGGGGTGAAACTGACCTACCTGCCACTGGACGTTACCCACAAGATCCTCACCAGCGAAGCGCGCCTGAAACAGATCGCCGCAGTGAACAACAATGCCAGCAAACTCGTAGGCGATATTCTCAATGAGTACGTCAAGGGCGACATGGAGCACTACGGCATGAGCGGTGGCCCGGTGCATGACGCCACGGTGATTGCCTACCTGCTCAAGCCTGGGCTGTTTACCGGCCGTGCGGTCAATGTGGTGGTGGACAGTCGCGAAGGCCCGACATTCGGGCAGACCATCGTCGACTGGTACGACGGCCTGAAGGCACCCAAGAACGCATTCTGGGTGGAAAACGGCGATGCCCAGGGTTTCTTTGACCTGTTGACCGAGCGTCTGGCGCGCCTCAAGTAAAGCGTCCTGGCCTACCCGCAGGCTTGTCCCGCGGGAAAGGCCTGCGTTTCAGTCCGTGGCCAGGCTGGCGTCGATGAGAGTCGGGTAGCGTTCGAATGCCTGTTGGATGAAATTCCGCGCGACCTCCGTCCCCAGTTCCCTCACCAGCAACTCGATGCCGATGATCGCCAGCTCCTCGGGACTGCCCGGGCTGTAGGAACTATGGCCCTCCAACCATTTGGCGTTGATGGTGGCTTCGATGCTGACGATGCTCATGATGGCGGCCCGTGACGTGGGAGGTGTGTAGGCTGAGTTAACCATTTTTGCCCCAGCTTTTGCACTGCGACTTAGGCATCAGGATGGGGCTGTGCGACACTTGTTTTTTGATTGCTCAAGGACCTTTTCCGTGCAGATCGATTTGAACGCACCTGACGGGCTGACCCTCGAGGCGGTTCGTCGGTTGCTGGCGTCGGCCAGCGACGACGAGCACACCCAGTTGCGCGTGACCAAGGCCGGGATTGCCTATCTGTCCTCGGGCGTGGTGGGTGGCACCGACATCGACGGCTTGCTGTTTCGGCTCGAGACGTGGGCGAAAGGCTCGGGATACGTCGGGCGGGTCGCGGCCAGTGATGAGGTCTGGGTCATGCAAATCTACAATGCCCTGAAGGAAAACTGGCCGAGTCCGCCCTTCGACTATATCGATGTCTACTGACGCTATTCATATTCAGTCACGATTCATCCCTGAACAGCGGCCCCGGCTCAGGCAAACTGCCGTTCTCCGATGAAGGCATGCTGATGGCTCCGGTGTGAAACCAAGTTTCGTTTGGGTTGTCGCACGCTCTCTCTAACATCAAGAAAAGGAGGCTTCATGCCTTGGAAGCTCGCGTCATTGAGCACTGTACTGGCTGCCGTCGTGTTGAGCGGTTGCAGCAGCACCGCTGAAACCACCGCTGACCCTGTGGCAGGTGAGGCGGGGAGTGGGCGCTGCGAAGCGAAGGCTGCCGAGTTCGCCATCGGTAAACAGGCTTCGCCGCAGTTGCTGGAGCAGGCCCGCAGCCGTTCCGGCGCGCAGGTAGCCCGGATTCTCAAGCCCAACGACATGATCACGCTCGAGTACCGCTCCGATCGGCTGAATCTCAATACCGATGCCAAGCTGGTAGTCAATCGGGTGAACTGCGGCTGAGCCACAGGTTTCGACCGCCCATAAAAAACCCCGTCACATGGACGGGGTTTTTTAGCGCGCCGAGAAATTACTCTGGGCGAACCTGTGCAGCTTGCATACCCTTTTGGCCTTTCTCAGCCACGAAGGAAACGGTCTGGCCTTCTTTCAGGCTTTTGAAACCGTCAGCTTCGATAGCTTTGAAGTGTACGAACAGGTCGTCACCGCCACCTTGAGGAGTGATGAAGCCGAAGCCTTTTTCATCGTTGAACCATTTAACGGTGCCGGTTTGGCGATTAGACATGGTGTATCTCCAAGAAACATATATTTTCAGTAGTGCTGTGCTGCTCAGGCCAACTGGGCACACCGGAGTATCATAGTCGAAATGTTCGATTTGGGAGCCCCCCGGACGTGCGGTTTGCCAATCAGTCGTGTTTTCCCTATCCCCTTGATTGGCTGGAGGCCCCGGTTTTAAAGGCTTTCAGTCGAATGTAAAGAGGATAAAAAAAGCTGTAAAAACAGCGAAAAAAGTACGGAAAAGCGATTTTTCGACGGGTTTTATCGCTCCCCATTCGCTGAAATAACCCAGCATTCAATTATTTTTTGGTGTTGCTGCCGGCCTTGCAGGAAGCGATCTGGCCCAGTGCCTTTTGCTGCAGGTCTTTGCTGGCCTTGTTGTCCATCAGCGCCTGGATATCCTTGGCCGGGTAGGATTTGATTGCATCGGCGCCACAGGCGCAGTGGGATTTCGCGGCGGCGGCTCCGATCTGTGGCGCGGCGGCTTCAATGCACTGGGCCATGTATTTTTCACGTTCGCCCTTGGGCCATTCGGCGTGGGCGGCCAGCGGGAGCAGCAGGGCGAGGGGGGCGACTACTGTCAATAGGGTATTCAGACGCATGCTGGGATGCTCCTTTTACGGTCAATGTCTTGTTATCTGAGGCGTCATGGGCGTTTCAGTTCAGCACTCTGGCATAAAATCCGGCACGAGGCTGCGAATAACCCTCGCATCAATCGGACGCGGCGATGACCGTTCATCTGTGCTAGCATGCCGGGCTCGGGTATTTTCAGGCGCCGGACTCCGACAGGTCTCGGTGGCGACAAATGTTCGAAACAACCCTGATTTGAATCCCAGTCACTCTGGTTTGGTTTCCCGGTTGGCCGAAAGGCTCCTGCCGCTGTAAGGCAGGCGTTCATCATTGAATGGCCTGGACTGGATCTTGTACTGGCTCATCCCAACCCACGTGACCTTTGGTAGGGGTCACCACTAGGAGAGGAGGCGCCATGCCAACTATTACTCTTCCCGACGGCAGTCAACGCTCATTCGATCATCCGGTCTCCGTTGCCGAGGTCGCCGCATCCATCGGCGCAGGCCTGGCGAAGGCCACCCTGGCCGGCAAGGTCAACGGCAAGCTCGTCGACGCCAGCGATGTCATCGACAGCGACGCCACGCTGCAAATCATCACGCCCAAGGACGAAGAGGGGCTGGAGATCATTCGCCACTCTTGCGCGCACCTGGTCGGTCACGCCGTCAAGCAGCTATACCCGACCGCGAAAATGGTTATCGGGCCGGTCATCGACGAAGGCTTCTATTACGACATCGCCTTCGAGCGTCCTTTCACGCCGGACGACATGGCGGCCATCGAACAGCGCATGCAACAGCTGATCGACAAGGATTACGACGTCATCAAGAAAGTCACCCCGCGTGCCGAAGTCATCGAAGTCTTCAAGTCCCGTGGCGAGGACTACAAGCTGCGTCTGGTGGAAGATATGCCGGACGAGCAGGCCATGGGCCTGTACTACCACGAAGAATATGTCGACATGTGCCGTGGTCCGCACGTGCCCAACACCCGTTTCCTGAAATCCTTCAAACTGACCAAGCTGTCCGGCGCCTACTGGCGTGGCGACGCGAAGAACGAGCAGTTGCAACGCGTCTATGGCACCGCCTGGGCCGACAAGAAGCAACTGGCGGCCTACATCCAGCGCATCGAGGAAGCCGAGAAGCGCGATCACCGCAAGATCGGCAAGCGCCTGGGCCTGTTCCACACCCAGGAAGAGTCGCCGGGCATGGTGTTCTGGCACCCGAACGGTTGGACGATGTACCAGGTGCTCGAGCAGTACATGCGTCAGGTCCAGCGTGAAAACGGCTACCTGGAAATCAAGACGCCGCAAGTAGTGGACCGCAGCCTGTGGGAGAAATCCGGGCACTGGGCCAACTACGCCGACAACATGTTCACCACCCAGTCGGAAAACCGCGACTACGCCATCAAGCCAATGAACTGCCCATGCCATGTGCAGGTGTTCAACCAGGGCTTGAAGAGCTACCGCGAACTGCCGATGCGTCTGGCCGAGTTCGGTGCCTGCCACCGGAACGAGCCGTCGGGTGCGCTGCACGGCATCATGCGGGTGCGTGCGTTCACCCAGGACGACGCGCACATTTTCTGCACCGAAGAGCAGATGCAGGCCGAATCCGCCGCCTTCATCAAGCTGACCATGGATGTCTACCGTGATTTCGGCTTCACCGAAGTCGAGATGAAGCTGTCCACTCGTCCGGAAAAGCGTGTCGGTTCCGATGAGCTGTGGGATCGCGCCGAAGCGGCACTGGCGGCTGCCCTCGACAGCGCGGGCCTGGCGTACGAAGTGCAGCCGGGCGAAGGGGCGTTCTACGGTCCGAAGATCGAATTCTCGCTCAAAGATTGTCTCGGTCGGGTCTGGCAGTGTGGTACCTTGCAGCTCGATTTCAACCTGCCGATCCGTCTGGGCGCCGAATACGTGTCCGAAGACAACAGCCGCAAGCACCCGGTCATGCTTCATCGCGCGATCCTAGGTTCCTTCGAGCGCTTCGTCGGGATTCTGATCGAACACTACGAGGGTGCGTTCCCCGCGTGGCTGGCGCCGACCCAGGCAGTGATCATGAATATCACTGATAAACAGGCAGATTTTGCCGCCGAGGTCGAAAAAACTCTCAACCAAAGCGGATTTCGTGCCAAGTCTGACTTGAGAAATGAAAAGATCGGCTTTAAAATCCGCGAGCATACCTTGCTCAAGGTTCCCTTTCTTCTGGTTATTGGAGATCGGGAAGTCGAGATGCAGACTGTCGCTGTGCGTACTCGCGAAGGTGCTGACCTGGGCTCTATGCCCGTCGCCGAATTCGCCGAGTTCCTCGCGCAAGCGGTTTCCCGGCGTGGTCGCCCAGATTCGGAGTAATTATTATTAAGCGTGAAATGAGACAAGATAAACGAGCTGCACCGAAAGCCCCGATCAACGAGAATATCTCGGCACGCGAGGTTCGGTTAATTGGCGCTGACGGCGAGCAGATTGGCATCGTCTCGATTGATGAAGCGCTTCGTATTGCTGAAGAAGCCAAGCTTGATCTGGTAGAAATTTCCGCCGATGCAGTCCCACCGGTTTGCCGGGTCATGGACTACGGCAAGTCGATCTTCGAGAAGAAGAAGCAGATTGCCGCGGCGAAGAAGAACCAGAAGCAGATTCAGGTAAAAGAAATCAAGTTTCGTCCAGGGACGGAGGAAGGGGATTACCAGGTAAAACTGCGCAACCTGGTACGTTTCCTGAGTGACGGGGACAGGGCCAAGGTATCCTTGCGATTCCGCGGCCGTGAGATGGCCCACCAGGAGCTGGGGATGGAACTCCTCAAGCGGGTCGAACAAGACCTGCTCGAGTACGGTTCGGTCGAACAGCATCCTAAGATGGAAGGACGCCAGCTGATCATGGTCATCGCCCCGAAAAAGAAGAAGTAATCACCAGGGCACGGCAGGCCTTGCGATTATGTTTATCAACTGAATGCGGAGTATCCGAACATGCCAAAGATGAAAACCAAAAGTGGTGCTGCCAAGCGGTTTCTGAAAACTGCTAACGGCATCAAGCACAAGCACGCTTTCAAGAGCCACATCCTGACCAAAATGTCGACCAAGCGTAAGCGTCAACTGCGCGGTAGCAGCTTGCTGCATCCGTCTGACGTGGCAAAAGTCGAGCGCATGCTGCGCCTTCGTTAATTTTTGGATCAAGAATAGAGGAAGTAACTCATGGCTCGTGTAAAGCGTGGCGTCATTGCCCGTAAGCGTCACAAGAAAATTATGAAACTTGCTAAAGGCTACTACGGTGCGCGTTCCCGCGTATTCCGTGTTGCCAAGCAAGCCGTAATCAAGGCAGGCCAATACGCCTACCGTGACCGTCGTCAGAAAAAACGTCAGTTCCGCGCTCTGTGGATCGCTCGTATCAACGCTGGTGCGCGTATCAACGGTCTGTCCTACAGCCGCCTGATCGCTGGCCTGAAAAAAGCGTCGATCGAAATCGACCGCAAGGTTCTGGCTGATCTGGCAGTGAACGAAAAAGCGGCGTTTGCTGCGATTGTCGAGAAAGCTAAAGCCATCCTGGCTTAAGTACCCCCGACAGTCACCGAGGCCCACCTCTGTGGGCCCAGGTGCCAAACGTCTTAAATAGGGGAAGAGCCTTAAAGCTCTTCCCCTATTTTGTATCTGGAGTCTGTACATGGAAAACCTGGATGCGCTGGTCTCTCAAGCACTAGAGGCTGTGCAAAGCGCTGAAGATATCAATGCCCTGGAGCAAATCCGGGTTCACTACCTTGGCAAGAAGGGCGAGTTGACCCAGGTGATGAAGACCCTGGGGAACCTGCCGGCCGAAGAGCGTCCGCAGGTCGGTGCGCTGATCAACGTTGCCAAGGAGCGTGTCACAGAGGTCCTCAATGCGCGCAAGGCGTTGTTCGAGGAGGCGGATCTGGCCGCCAAGCTCGCCGCCGAGTCCATTGACGTGACCCTGCCTGGCCGTGGCCAGACTTCCGGAGGCTTGCATCCGGTGACCCGGACCCTGGAACGCATCGAGCAGTTCTTCACTCGCATCGGCTACGGCATCGCCGAGGGGCCCGAGGTCGAAGACGATTATCACAACTTCGAAGCGCTTAACATCCCGGGCCATCACCCGGCCCGTTCGATGCACGATACCTTCTATTTCAATGCCAACATGCTGTTGCGCACCCATACCTCGCCGGTACAGGTCCGCACCATGGAGTCCAAGCGTCCGCCGATCCGCATCGTCTGCCCGGGGCGTGTGTACCGTAGCGACTCGGATATCACCCATTCGCCGATGTTCCACCAGGTCGAAGGCCTGCTGGTGGATCGCGATATCAATTTCGCCGACCTGAAAGGCACCATCGAAGAGTTTCTGCGGGTGTTCTTCGAAAAAGAGCTGGCCGTGCGTTTCCGCCCTTCGTACTTCCCGTTCACCGAGCCATCCGCTGAAGTCGACATGGAATGCGTGATGTGCAGCGGCAAGGGTTGCCGGGTGTGCAAGCAGACCGGCTGGCTGGAAGTCATGGGCTGCGGCATGGTTCATCCCAATGTGCTGCGCATGTCCGGGATCGATCCGGAAGAGTTCTCGGGCTTTGCCTTCGGTATGGGGGTCGAGCGCCTGGCCATGCTGCGTTACGGTGTGAATGACTTGCGCCTGTTCTTCGACAACGACTTGCGGTTCCTCGCGCAATTTCGCTAGGGCTTGTACGAAAAGTCGCCGAGCGGCGATCAGGCAAGGCGAAAACAGGCGAGGAGGATGAGTTTACTGGTTGTAAATGAGCATCCGAGCCTGTTTTAAACGCAGCATGGTCGTCGCGCAGACACTTTACGTACAACGCCTAGGTCGCGGTAACGAATCTATTAGGAGAACAGGATGAAATTCAGTGAACAATGGCTGCGTGGCTGGGTTAGCCCGCAGGTAAGCCGGGACGAGCTGGTCGCTCGTCTGTCGATGGCCGGCCTTGAGGTCGATAGCGTGACGCCGGCCGCCGGCGAATTCAGCGGTGTGGTGGTGGGTGAGGTGTTGAGCACCGAACAGCACCCGGACGCCGACAAATTGCGGGTTTGCCAGGTCAGCAATGGCGTGGAGACCTTCCAGGTGGTCTGCGGCGCGCCAAACGTGCGTCCAGGCCTGAAGATTCCGTTTGCGATGATCGGTGCCGAGCTGCCGGGCGACTTCAAGATCAAGAAGGCCAAGCTGCGTGGCGTCGAGTCCAACGGTATGTTGTGCTCTCAGGCCGAGCTGCAGATCGGCGAAGGGAATGATGGCCTGATGGAGCTGCCGGCCGATGCGCCGGTGGGCCAGGACATCCGCGAATACCTGGACCTGGACGATGCCAGCATCGAGGTCGACCTGACTCCGAACCGTGGTGACTGCCTGTCCCTGGCCGGCCTGGCCCGCGAGGTCGGTGCCCTGTATGACGCCCCGGTGACCCGTCCCGTGGTCGCCTCGGTCCCGGCCGTGCACGATGAAGTGCGTTCGGTCGAAGTACTGGCGCCAGCGGCCTGCCCACGTTACCTGGGTCGAGTGATCCGTAACGTCGACCTGTCGAAGCCGACGCCACTCTGGATGGTGGAGCGTCTGCGTCGCGCCGACGTGCGCAGCATCGATGCCGCGGTCGATATCACCAACTACGTGATGCTGGAGTTGGGGCAGCCACTGCACGCCTTCGATCTTGCCGAAATCAACGGCGGCATTCGCGTGCGCATGGCCGAAGAAGGTGAGAAGCTGGTCCTGCTGGACGGTCAGGAAGTCACCCTGCGTAGCGATACCCTGGTGATCGCCGATCATACCCGCGCGTTGGCGATTGCCGGCGTGATGGGCGGCGAACACAGCGGCGTTGGCGAATCGACTCGCGATGTGTTCCTTGAAAGTGCCTTCTTCGACCAGATCGCCGTGGCGGGCAAGGCCCGTTCGTACGGCCTGCATACCGATGCGTCGCACCGCTACGAGCGTGGCGTGGACTGGCAACTGGCCCGTGAAGCCATGGAGCGCGCCACTGGCCTGCTGCTGGATATCACGGGTGGCGAAGCCGGCCCGATCATCGAAACCGTCAGCGAACAGCATCTGCCTCGGATTGCGCCGGTCACCCTGCGCGCCCAGCGCATCTCCCAGATGCTCGGCATGGACATGGATTCGGCCGAAGTCGAGCGCCTGCTGGGAGCCCTGGGCCTGAACATCAGCGCCGACGGGGCAGGGCAATGGCGCGTCGAGGTGCCAAGTCATCGCTTCGATATCAGTCTGGAAGTCGACCTGATCGAAGAGCTGGCCCGCCTGTACGGCTACAACCGCCTGCCGGTTCGTTACCCCCAGGCTCGCCTGGCTCCCCAAGCCAAGGCCGAGGCCCGTAGCGACCTGCCGGAGCTGCGTCGCCTGCTGGTGGCGCGCGGTTATCAGGAAGCGATCACCTACAGCTTCATCGATCCGCGCCAGTTCGAACTGTTCAACCCGGGCGTCGAGCCGCTGCTGTTGGCCAATCCGATCTCCAACGACATGGCGGCCATGCGCTCGTCCCTGTGGCCTGGCCTGGTCAAGGTGCTTCAGCACAACCTGAACCGCCAGCAGGATCGCGTGCGTCTGTTCGAAAGCGGCCTGCGCTTCGTCGGTCAGCTGGAAGGCTTGAAGCAGGAGCCGATGCTGGCCGGCGTCGTTTGTGGCAGTCGCCTGCCGGAAGGTTGGGCCCAAGGTCGCGATGGCGTGGACTTCTTCGACGTCAAGGCTGACGTTGAGGCCGTGCTGGGCTTCGCTGGCGCCCTCGACGCCTTTACTTTCGTACCTGGCAAGCATCCGGCGCTGCACCCTGGACAGACCGCGCGCATCGAGCGGGAAGGGCGCGAAGTCGGTCATATCGGTGCCATTCACCCAGAACTGTCGAAAGCGTTGGGGCTGGATCGCCCTGTCTTTGTCTTCGAACTGGTCCTGAGCGAAGTGGCCCTGGGTAAAATGCCTGAATTCCAGGAGTTATCGCGCTTTCCTGAAGTGCGTCGTGACCTTGCCTTGCTGGCTGATCGCGAGGTTGCCGCCAGTGCCGTACTGGACGTAATCCGTGAAAATGCAGGTGAATGGCTGACGGACCTCAGGCTATTTGACGTGTATCAGGGTAAAGGCATTGATCCGCATAGAAAAAGCCTTGCAGTCGGCTTGACCTGGCAGCATCCATCGCGCACTCTTAACGACGATGAGGTGAATACCGCAACGCAGAACATCCTCACCTCGCTCGAACAAAGGTTGAACGCCACGTTAAGGAAGTGACGTATGGGGGCTCTGACGAAAGCTGAGATGGCGGAACGTCTGTATGAGGAGCTGGGCTTGAACAAACGGGAGGCCAAAGAACTGGTCGAACTGTTTTTCGAGGAAATCCGGCACGCTCTCGAAGACAACGAGCAGGTCAAATTGTCCGGTTTCGGCAATTTCGACCTTCGGGACAAACGCCAGCGGCCTGGCCGCAATCCGAAAACGGGTGAAGAAATCCCGATCACCGCTCGCCGTGTGGTCACCTTTCGTCCAGGGCAGAAGTTGAAGGCCCGAGTTGAGGCTTATGCTGGAACCAAGTCATAACGACGAGCTACCCGTCATCCCGGGCAAACGCTACTTCACCATCGGTGAAGTCAGCGAGCTGTGTGCGGTAAAACCGCACGTGCTGCGCTATTGGGAGCAGGAGTTTCCTCAACTCAACCCGGTCAAGCGCCGCGGAAATCGCCGGTATTATCAGCGCCAGGATGTGCTGATGATCCGGCAGATCCGCGCGCTGCTGTATGACCAGGGTTTCACCATCGGCGGCGCACGCCTGCGTCTCTCCGGTGATGAGGCCAAAGACGATACAACCCAGTACAAACAGATGATCCGCCAGATGATCGCTGAGCTCGAAGATGTGCTTGTGGTGCTCAAGAAATAAAATTCTGCTTTAAATACTTCCAGTTTTCAAAAGCTTGCGTTATATTCCTGAGCGTTCCGCTGAGAAGCGAAACAAGATTCACGCCTAGTCGGGGCGTAGCGCAGTCCGGTAGCGCACTAGCATGGGGTGCTAGGGGTCGAGTGTTCGAATCACTCCGTCCCGACCATATTTTTCAATGACTTAGCCCAATCTGAAAAGGTTGGGCTTTTTCATGCCCGCAAGAAAGCGCTGCCGTTGAAGGGGCCCCAAGGGGATCAATGCAGTGCCCAGGACCTCGGCACCGGAACATGATCAAACTTCGAAATAGTCTTGATCCAGTAACGGCGATAGTCGGTCTGATCGGGTGCCAGCGGTTTTTGGGTTGACCATAGATGCCCAGACTTCAGGCTGGCGCGATAGGCTTCCCATTCTTTCTGCTCGGCGACTTCCTTGGCTTTGTGTCGGTCGTCGAACCAGCCGAGGACGTAGGGTTCGCTTTGGTCTGTGCTGTGTGCTATCAGCAAATAAATTTCTGTCATGACTGCCCGCCTCAATGCTGTAGTCCAATCGCTGCTCTTGTCATGGTATCGGCAGGTGGTTTGAGTTTTTGAGATCAAGATCCTCAATCGTCTGGTCAGGGGCGGATTGCTGGAGCAGAGCCAACGCGATTCAATTTCAGTCCATTCGTTATTCGGCCACCAACAACAATGACTGCGGCACCGCACTTTGCGGATGTTGCGGTTCCTGCAGGCTCGCCAGGCGAAAGCCAGCCATGTCCAGGGCATTGATCCAGCTGGACAGGGTACGCAGATACCACGGCATGGGTTGCCACTGCCCTTTGAATCCCGCGAAGGTTTCCTGGCGCCAGCCATCCTGGTAGTCGCCCGCGGCGGCGACCCAGGGGTGCAAGGTCTGGATCACCAGGGCGCCGCCCGGGACAAGCAATGCTTTCATGGCCGCCAGCAGGGGGATGATGTCCTGGTGCAGCAGGGCGAAGTTGGCGCAGATCAGGTCGTAATCACGGCCGATGTCCACCTTCGCCTGTGCCAGAGTGTCATAGCTGGCCAGATGTACGGGCGACGAACCGGCCGTCCGTGCGGCTTCCACCAGCGTTGCATCGCCATCCACGCCGACGGCTTCGATGGCCCGTTTGGCCAGGGCTCGCAACAGCCAGCCTTCACCGCAACCCAGGTCGAGCACTCGCTCGGGTTGACGGCTGAGCACTGCCAGCAGGATGGCCTGGTCGGTGACCTCGCGACGGCTTTCGATGGCGCCGGTGCGGACGGCTTCGATCCAGGCTTGGGCGTTGTGGTGCCAGCTGTGCAGAAGCGTGGATTCGGAGGCAGGCATGTCGGTCTCCAGAGGGGGCTGAAGACAAGCATAGGACAAGTCGCCGGCTATCCTGGCTTGTGCCACGGTTAGGGGGGAAGTACGGCGATACACGGTGGGAATGGTGACGACTTGCGTCGAGAGTCGGATGTATCGACGCCTTCGCAGGCAAGCCCGCCCCTGTGGAGGGGAGGGGGAATGCCGCTGCTTGCTGTGGCGAGCCGTCCCTGGCCCTTGGGGAAGTGCTTAGAACTTGAAGCGTCCCACCAGGTTCTTGAGCTGGCTGGAGATGTCCGTCAGGCGGCCCGAGCCGGTCTGTGCGGTGTGGGCGAATTCCTCGACCAGTTGCGCATCGGCATGGATCTGCGCGATGTGCCGGTTAATGTCCTCGGCGACCTGGTGCTGTTGTTCGGCCGCAGTGGCGATCTGGGTGTTCTGGTCGCGGATGGAGTCCACCGAGTTGCGGATCTTGTCGAAGCTGTCCCGGGCCTGCTGGATGCGCTCGACGCTGGTTTGCGACACTTGCAGGCTGCTCTGCATCTGCTGGGTCACTTCCTGGGTGCGCCGGGCGAGGTTGCCGAGCAGGCTGTCGATCTCGCCAGTGGAGTCGGCGGTGCGTCGGGCAAGTGCTCGCACCTCGTCGGCCACCACGGCGAACCCGCGACCCTGGTCGCCGGCGCGCGCGGCTTCGATGGCGGCGTTGAGGGCCAACAGGTTGGTCTGCTCGGCAATGGAGCGGATGGTGTCGAGAATCGTGTTGATGTTCTTGCTGTCCTGCTCGAGGGCCTGCATGGTCTGGGTCGACTGTTGCAGGTCTTCGCTCAGTTTCATCACGCTGCCGGTGGCCTCGCCGATGTGGTGCTGGCCATCATGCACGTCCCGGTAGCCGGTGTCCGCGCTGGAGGCGGCCTGGCTGCAGGAACGGGCCACTTCGTTGGCGGTCGCGACCATTTCGTTGAAGGCGGTGCTGACCAGCTCCACGGCCTGGCGCTGGCGCCCGGCGGCTTCGTTCATGTTCGAGGCGACTTCGCTGGTGTCGGCGGCGGCGCTCTGCAGATCGGACGATGCGCTGCCGATGCGCTGGACCAGTTGCGCGATCATGCCCAGGAACTGGTTGAACCAGCTCGCCAGGGTGGCTGTTTCGTCCTTGCCTTGCACCTTCAACTGACGGGTGAGGTCGCCTTCGCCTTCGGCGATTTCCTGCAGGCCATCGGCGACGCCGCGAATCGGCCGCACGATCATGCGGGCGAAGCTGGCACCGACGAGGGCGAAGACCCCGGCCAGCACGGCGGCTATAAGCGCGATCAACCAGGTCAGGCTCGAAGCCTGGGCCATCACTTCATCACGCTTGATCAGGCCGATGAAGCGCCAGCCCAGGCTCTTGGATGTGATCATGTTGACCATGTACGGCACGCCATCGATTTCGATCTGTGCCGAGCCATCGCTGCTCTTGGCCAGCGCGGCATAGTTGGGGCCCAGGTCAGCCAGGGGCTTGAAGTTGTGCTTGGCGTCGCTGGCATCCACCAGGACGTTGCCATTGGCCTCTACCAGCATCAGGTAGCCGCTGTCCCCCAGCTTGATGTTCTTGACCAGTTCGGTCAGTTGCTTGAGCGATACGTCGAGACCGATCACGCCGATCACATTGCCGGTGGCATCGGCCACGGTGTGAACGGTGCCGATCAACGACACATCGTCCGGCGCCCAGTAATAGGCGTCCGTACGCACGGTGGTCCCGGGCGCGGCCAGCGCCGCCTTGTACCAAGGGCGGGCCCGTGGGTCGTAATTCGAGATTTTCGGATCGTCAGGCCAACTGGCATAACCGCCATCGGCCATTCCCAAGGAGAGGTAGGCAGTGCTGGGGTGGGTCTTGGCGAATCCGTCGAAAATCTCCAGAAGCCTTTTATTGTCTTCGGTCAGAGGGATTTGGGCGGCATCGGCACCGGAGTAGTTCTTGAGACCCTTGGAGGCGACGATTCGTGGATCCTTGGCAATGTATTCGACGTTCTGGCTGATGCCGTCGAAGAAAGTCTTCATGCCATTGTCGATCTGCCGGATTTCACGGCTGCTGCTTTCCAGGAAGTTGATTTGCGCCGCGTCGCGCAGGTTCAGCACCACCAGCACCGCTACCAGGATGACCGGGAGGCAGGCAATGGTCGCGAACGCCCATGTCAGCTTCTGTTTGATGTTCATGACTTCTCCCGCGGGTGTTATAGGTTTTTGAACGGCAGAGACAGTGGCGACGCGCGTTGGTGAGTCTTTATAGATAAAGCGCCCATGCCTACCTACAGCGTATCGACCAAAGTCGTAGGCACTTTAGATGCGCTGCTTTTTTTCGAGGGGCCGGGTTTGCCCCGTATTCTGGGGATATGTCGCGGGGAGCATCGGAAATGACGCACCCGGATTACCGGGTGATGCATTTTTGCGCATCATCGCGTGAACGTGGCGAGATGATTGCCGCCGGTGTCCCTGATCCGGAAGATAGCGGCGATCGTTTCGCCTGCCTTGCACTCGCCCAGGGCGCAAGAAAAAAGCCCAGCCAGATCGTCTTTCCTTAACGAGGCCCTATGCCAAGCGCATTCGAGAGCGTACTGAAAAACAAGAACATGGCTTATCGGCCTCTCGGTTCGCCGAGTGCCGATCAGGCGCCGATACGTGTCGCGTTCGTGCTGATGGACAATTTCTCGATGATGTCTTTCACCGGCGCGGTGGATGCCCTGGTGACAGCCAACCTGATGAGCGACAGGCCCCTCTACGAGGTACTGACGGTCGGTGTGTCGGGCGCTCAGGTGACCAGCGACCTGGGGATCGTCATTTCCACCGACATCGAACTGGCGCAACTGCCGGAGGACCAGGATATCCTGATCGTCGCCGGAGGCTTTCGCGTCAAACTGCAAGGCGTGCCCTTGTTACGGCGCAAGTTGCGCGCCAATGCCGCGTCCGGGGCGATCATGGGCGGGCTGTGGAATGGCGTTTTCTTCGTCGCCGACGCCAACCTGCTGGACGGTTTCGAGTGCGCGGTCCATCCGGAAAGCCGCGCCATGATGCTGGAGGTCTTTCCCCATGTGAAAGTCTCCAGCCGGGCGTACGTGGTCGATCGGGAGCGCGTCAGTTGTGCAGGCGCGAACAGTTCCCTACGCATGATGCTTCAGTTGATTCGCCTGACGGGTGGGCAAGCGTTGGTGGGGGCTATCGAGGAGATCCTGCGCTGCGATGAGTCGGGCGATGAAACCGATTTGCCGCCGGTCTTCGTCGAAACGGATCCGACCCTGCCGGAAAGCCTCAAGCTGGCGCTGGAGCTGATGTGGCAGAACATCGAGGAGCCGTTGACCATCGATGAGCTGGCGGCCTGCGTGAAGATCTCCAAGCGCCAGCTCGAACGACGTTTCTGTCGTTTTCTCGGGGCGACCCCGACGCGTTACTACCTGGAGCTGCGCCTGACCCGCGCGCGCCAGTTGATCCAGCAGACCAACCGGTCCGTGACGGAAATCGCCGTTGCCACGGGCTTCGTCAGCTCTCCGCATTTCCAGCGGCGTTTTCGGGATTTCTTTGGCGTCCCGCCCGGCAGTTATCGTTCAACCTTCGAGCGGAAACAGGCGATGCGTTAAGCCCTGGGGGCCTGCGTATCTTCATTCGGTCGGGGCACCGGCCTTGCGGCCGGATGATCCCCTGGGCGTTCAGGCCTTGCGAGTCTTCTGAACGAGATACAGGGCAATGCAACCTGTGGCGCACATCCAGATGATCGAACCCGTTGCAGCCACGATCAATGAAGTATCGGAATCATATTCGATCATCCCCGGGACCGCGTAACCGAACCAAAGCAATGAAACAAGAATGTAAGCCAACAGCGCCATCAGGATTTCAAAAATCTTTCTTGCATGCATGAGTGTTCCCCGCCCGTCCAGACAAGGACAGGCAATTCAGGTGTCTGGTTGGGTCTTTTTCCTGTCTGCGCAGGAATAAAGGGTCTTTCAGCAGGGGCGAGTTGCCGCAAGGCCTCGCCGTCTGCTTTCAGACATCCATGTCAGGGAGCTTCGCTCTGTATCGACCTTGCAATGGATGCAAGGGCTGGCGCCGCAAGCTAGCGGCGTTGGGATCAGGTCTTGTCGTCCGGTTGCTCGTCAGCGGGCAGTTCGTCCGTTTGCGAGGCTGTCAGGGTTGCGTCTTTACAGAGCACTTGACCCACCTCATCGGCGATCGAACCATCGATGACCCGACCTTGCATCTGATCGAACTGAGCTTTCTCCAGCTCCTCAATGCTGTTGTACATCCCCATGTGACGGACATGACGCTCGGCACAATCGAGTTCCAGTTTTGTGTAGCTGGTGAAGTAGACACCCTGCCTCTGGACGATGGCCTGGATGGCGGAACCACTCCTGGCAAACGAGACAATGGCGTATCGGGCATCCGAATCATCGTAGTTGTAGGTGATCTGCTGCATATCCGCTGTCGCGTGGCACGCTACGGACAGGGTAACGAGGGACATAACCGTCTTCATGTTTCTTCCATGAAAAGAACAAGGTGATGGCCAAGTGGAATCATTCTGCTTGGCTTGCGACACTGAGTCAACATTACAGAATGATGTCACATTTGACCGTTGGTCGGACATAGTCAATTAGTAGGAACTTTTACGGATGTGTGCCTGCCTGGCGAAGCATCCGCAATACCCTTTCCCACAAGCGCCACAACGCATCGCTACAGGGAGGTCCTGGAACGATGCGCCATGTCTCATTTCAGCAAAGCTCGATTTCTACCGGGGTGCCTGACTTTTTTTAGATATTTTCCTCCACACAGAGGCCAAGGCTTATGCCCTGCGGCTTATGGCATCTGCGGCAGTTCCCTCGGTTGCAGGTCGAACACCAGCACTTCGGCATCTTCGCCGTTGTTGAACGTCAGCACCTGCTCTTCACGAACCCGAACGCCATCGCCTTCCTGCAGTTGCACGCCGTTCAGCTCGACCTTGCCACGAGCCACGTGCACGTAGGCGTAGCGATCGGGCGCCAGTGTCAGGGTGGCGCTTTGCTTGCCATCGAACAGCCCGGCGTACACCCGCGCATCCTGGCGAATCTGCAGCGAGCCGTCGGTTCCTTCCGGTGAAATGATCAATTGGAGCCGGCCGCGTTTCTGCTCGGGGCTGAAATGTTGTTGCTGATAACGCGGCGTGGCGCCAGCGACGTTGGGCACGATCCAGATCTGCAGAAAATGCACCGGCTCGCTATCGCTGTGGTTGAACTCGCTGTGGGCCACGCCACTGCCCGCACTCATCAGTTGCACATCGCCTGGGCGAATGACCGAGCCCGTACCCAGGGTGTCCTTGTGCTCCAGCGCACCTTCGAGCACGTAGGAAAAGATTTCCATGTCCCGGTGTGGATGCTGGCCAAAGCCTTTGGCCGCGGCTACGCGATCGTCATTGATGACAAGCAGGTCAGAGAAGCCCTGTTCGTCGAGGTTGCGGTAGTTGGCGAAGGAAAAGGTGTGGAACGAGTTCAGCCAGCCGTGACGGGCGATACCGCGGTCCGAAGCTTTGCGAAGGGTCAGCATGGTGGTTCTCCTGATTCAGTGGGCGGGGCGGTCGTGGCCGTTCGCCGGGTTCAGGGAAAGATTAATGGTTAGTCGGTGATTCAATAAGTAGATGAAAAACGAAAGACTGTCGCCTTGGAGTGGACAATTGTTCAGGCTCGCCAACGGGCGCTTCGCTTGGCCATAATGCGCAGGGTCTGTTGTTCCTGCTACTGCTGCCGGACGATGGAACCTATTGTTTCTTTTGATTTTTTTGGCGTCTTTCTGATGAAAACCGTTGCAATGGTGCTGTTCCCGGACTTTCTGCTGCTCGATATGGCCGGGCCGCTTGAAGTGTTTTCCATCGCCAACCGTTATCTTGAACCAGACCAGCGTTACCAATTGCTCACCCTGGGAACCGAGCGCGGTGCGCTGCGGGCGTCAAACGGGGTGACAGTTCAGGCCGATATCCACATCGACCAGGCCTGGGCGGCGTATGACGTGTTGCTGGTACCCGGTGGGCCGGGCGCCTACAACCAGCAGCATCCGGGGTTGCAGACCTGGTTGAAAGCCGCGGCGCAACGGGCCACCCGCTATGGCTCCATTTGCACCGGGGCCTTTGTGCTGGGCGAGGCGGGATTGCTCGACGGCTATCGCGTCACCACCCACTGGCACTACACCGAGCGCCTGGTCCAGCGTTTCCCCAAGGCCCTGGTGGAAACCGACAGGATTTTCCTGCAGGACCGGCGCTTGATGACGTCCGGTGGGGTCACCGCGGGTATCGACCTGGCGTTGTTCATCGTCGCCCAGGACTACGGGCGCAAAGTGGCGCTGGATGTGGCCAAGGTGTTGCTGGTGGTGATGAAGCGACAGGGCGGGCAAGCGCAGTTCAGCCCGTTGGTGGCGGCAGTGGCGACACAGGAGTCGGCCATTACCCGGGTGCAGAACCATGTGATCGAGCACCTGGACGAGCCTTTTACCGTTGAGCGCATGGCCGAGCTGGCCGCCATGAGTCCCCGGCATTTCGCCCGGGTGTTTGCCCGGGACGTGAAGATGACCCCCATGGAGTTCCTGCAGGGCGCGCGCATCGACCGGGCGCGCCAGTTGCTGGAAACCAGCGACTTGCCCCTCAAGACCGTGGCTTTTCGCAGCGGTTTCGGCAGTGTGCGACACATGCGCTCCCAGTTCAGCGAAAAGCTCGGCCTGACCCCGGTGCAGTATCGCCAGCAATTCAGTTGAGCCTGCGGTGTCCGTCCAGGGCATCGTGATGTCCGTGATGCGTCCTGTGCCAGCATTGTCCTGTCGCCCACGGCTGCCAAGATAACCGGCGAACCCTTGGTAAAGGATGCGCTTGAGCCGGGGCAGACGTGTTGTCGAGTCGTAACGCCTGCCTGCACCGGTTGTCTGGCGCTGGATCGCCCATGAACAACTTCGTCAAACCGGATACCGAACCGACGGTGAGCTTCGGCCCGTTCACCTTCCACCCGCAGCAGCGACTGGTCACCTGCGAGGGCAGGTCCCTGGCGCTGGGGGGGCGAGCCTTGGACATCCTCCAGGTCCTGGTGGAGCATGCCGGCACCTATGTCGACAAACAGACCCTCATTGCACGGGTCTGGCCAGACAGTGTCGTGGAAGACATCAACCTGCGGGTGCATATCGCGGCGCTGCGCCGGGCCTTTCGCGATGGGACGGGCGCGTGTCGGTACATCCGCAACGATCCCGGGCAAGGCTATTGCTTTGCTCCCTCGCCGGTTTCAGCGTCACGGATAGAACGGCACAACCTGCCTGCGCGCCTGAGCCCGGTGCTCGGTCGAGACAGGGTGCTGGGGCAGTTGTTGGCCGAAATACCACGCCACGGCCTGACCACCGTGACCGGGCCGGGCGGCGTCGGCAAGACCACCGTGGCATTGCGGGTGGCAGAGCTGTTGCTGGGGCATCTCCATGACGGCGTCTGGTTCGTGGACCTGGACGCGCTTACGGATCCAGGCCAGGTACGAGGGTGTGTCGCCCGAACCCTGGGCCTGGCGCCCGAATCCCTTGAATGGCAATTGAAGCCCTGTCGGATGCTGTTGGTGCTCGACGGCTGCGATCGATTGCTCGATGGCTGCCGGGAACTGGTCTTGAAACTGCGCGCGGTTGCCCCCGATGTGTCGGTGCTGGTGAGCAGTCGCGAATGCCTGGACCTCGCCGATGAACATGTCGTGCAGCTGTCGGGCCTGGCGGTGACCGATGACCGCGAGGTCGAACAGGCGCTATTGGCCTGTCCGGCGGTGCAATTGCTGGTTGACCGGATTGGCGCCCGCCTGCAAGGGTTCAGGCCGAATGACCGGGAACGGAGGAGCCTCGCACGGATAGGCCAACGTCTCGATGGCTTGCCCCTGGCCCTGGAGTTGGCTGCGGCCCAGGTGGGCGTATTGGGCGTAGCGGGGGTGCTGGAACAACTGGACGACGGGCTGGCGCTGCTGAGCCATGGCCGGCGCACCGCGCTGGCTCGCCACCGCAGCCTGGAAGCCTCGCTGGATTGGAGTTTTGAGCGCCTGGGAGCGGCTGGGCAGGCAGTGCTTCTGCGCTTGGCGGTGTTCGAAGGCCCCTTCACCCTGGAGGCGGCGCTGGCGGTGATCAGTTGTCCGGAGCTGGAGGCGGCGCAAGTGGTATCACTGTTGTCGCAGTTGGTGAAACAGTCCCTGGTGATGCGCGATCGGTGTGGCGAAGAGGGTCGTTTCTTCCTGCTTCACACCACCCGCGCCTATGCCCTGGAAAAACTGCAGCGCGGCGGGCAGTGGCATCACTACCACCGGCGGTACGTGTTGCAGGAGGCCTGGGCCCCCCATTCAAGGCCCATGCCGCCGAGACATGGCTTTGAGCAACGCATCGGCCTGCACTAGATCCGGTGTCTCGAAACCCTCGCTGAAACGGCGATAAACCGGTTCGAGCAGGTTGCGCGCCGCCTGCTCCTGACCCTGGCGCAGCCATAGCCGGGCCAGGGACATGGCGCTGCGCAGCTCCCAGGCCAGGGCATGCTGCTCGCGAGCCACCTTCAAAGCTGCTTGCAGTTGTACTTCGGCCCGTTTTTCCATCGCAGGGTCCTCCTGCGCCAGCAAGGCCTGCGCGCCGGCCCGCAGGATTTCCGCCGTGCACCAGCCTGCGGTACCGTCATGGGCCCGTTCGACCTGGTCCGGGCATACCTGGTCGGCCCGCAGGGTGACGACGATATCCTGGATCAGACCGGTCGCGGCCAGGCCCGCCTGTACGGGAACACCCTCGAAGGCGTCGGCGTAGCGGTCCGCCCAGCCGTGAAACAGCATCACCGAATGCTTCTTGGCCTGGTGCCGCAACATCTGGAGCCGCTCCCGGGCGCTTGCCGGATCGCCGTTGTAGTGCTCGATCACGCAACCGGCCAGGGCCAGGGTGTAGCAGATCGAGGTGCCATGGTTGATCTGCAAGGCGATTTGCAACGCGAGGCTGGCGGTGCGCCGGGCTTTCTCGGCGAAACCTTGCAACCAGAGAATCCGCGCAAGCATGGTCAACGCGGCGACGCTCTGGTCGTATTGCACGCCGAAGCCGTGGGTGAAGCGGCTGAGGTGGCCGCTCTGGGCCAGGCGCTGGAGCACCTGCTCGGCGTCGTGCCGGGCGGCATCCTGGTTTCCGTCGAAATGCAGCGCCAGCACCCGCAGGCGCTGGGTGCTCAGGGACAGGATAGGGTCATGCATGCCCAGCCGGTCGAAATCCTCGCTCTGCTCCAGGGCTTGCCGATAGTGACCACAGCTGAGGTTGACGGCCATGTGGCCCGACACCGCCCGCAGCTCGCTGGTCAGGTCCTGGCACTGCTGTGCCAGCTGTCGGGCGGTGATGAATGCGTCGATGGTCGCGGGTGTGCCGCCTTCGGTGTGATAGCTGAAACTGCCGCGGGCCAGTTCCAGGGCGAGGGTGAGCCTTGGGCAGGGCATTGGGCTCGCCCGGAGCAATGCCAAGGCCTTGTTGACGTAAAGGCCATGTTCCTTGAGCAGCGACAATTCCTGCCAGAGGGGCAGCGTCCGGGCGGTCAGGCGAATGGCGACCGCGTGTGCGCCCTGGGGGGCCAGGCCACGGTCAAGCGCGGCGCGGATGTCGTCGCGATAGTCGGCGTAGCGGGCGATCCAGAGGCGGGTGGGGGTGTTTTCCCAATCCTTCTCGGCCTGCTCCATCAACGCCAGGCAGCGCTCCGCATGGCGAGCCTGGCTGGCGGAGAGCTCCGCGGCCTCGGCCAGTTTTTCCAAGGCATAACTGCGGGTCGTGTCCAACAGGCGATAGCGCACTTCTTCGTCGCCAAGCTCGACGTTGAGCAGCGACTTGGCGACCAACTGGCTGATGGACACCAGCACCTGATCCGGCGCGACATGGGGGCCAATGATCACGGCGGCAGCCGACGCCAGGTTGAAACTGCCCATGAACACCGCCAGCCGTCGCAGGCAGGTCTGCTCGCAGGGCGTCAGCAGTGCGAAGCTCCAGTCCAGCGTGGCGCGCAGGGTCTGCTGGCGGGGGGCGCCGCTCTCGCGGTCCTGATGGAGGAGGGCGACACTGTCCTGGAGTTGCCTGTGCAGGGCGTCGAGCCCGAAGCGGCCGATCTGGGCGGCGGCCAGCTCGATGGCCAGGGGAATGCCGTCCAGTCGCTGGCAGATATCGACGACGAGGGGAACCTCCCGGTCGGTCAGCTCGAAACTCTCCAGGCTGGCCATCGCTCGCTCGGCGAACAGTTGCAACGCCGGGTATTGCAAGGCGGGGTAGCCCTCGATGGGCATCTCCCGGGGCGGGAAGGCCAGGGCGTCCAGGCGTTGCACATATTCACCTTCGGCACGCAGGTCTTCGCGACTGGTGGCCAGGATATGCAGGTGCGGCGCACCGCGCAGCAGGGTTTCGCAGAACTGCGCGACGGCGTCGATCAGGTGCTCGCAATTGTCGATCACCAGCAGCAGGTGCCGCTCCTTGAACTGGCGCACGATGACATCCAGCGCCTCCCCCCCGTAAGGCGGTAGCTCCAGCAGTGCGCACAGGTTCGGCGCGATCATGGCCGGGTCGTTGAGGGACGCCAGGTCGAGCAGGTACGTGCCGTCGCGGTAGTGACCGATCAACCGTTCGGCGACGCGCAGGGCGACGGTGGTCTTGCCGATGCCCCCCGTGCCCACCAGGGTGATGAAGCGTTTGCGCGGCAGTTGGGCCACCAGGTTTTCCAGGATCGCCTGGCGTCCGATCATCCGGTTGCGCGGCAGTGGCAGGTTATGGGTCGATGACGGATGGGGAATGGGCACCTGGCGCTCGAACGGTTCGAAGGAGATCGGTGCCACGAAACTGTAGCCACGTTGCGCCACGGTGACGATGTAGCGCTGGCCGGCCTGGCCGTCGCCCAGGGCCTTGCGCAATGCCGCGACGTGCACCCGCAGGTTGGTGTCTTCCACCACGCTCCTGGGCCAGACACGGGCGATCAGCTGTTGTTTGCTGACCACTTGGCCGGCGTGTTCGAGCAACACCAGCAGGATCTCCACCGCCCGCCGCCCCAGGCGCAGCGGCTGGCCAGCCTCCAGCACCAGGCGCTGGCGGGGATGGACGTGGTAGGGGCCGAAATGCACGGTCTGTTCGACGGGCAGGTCGAGATCGTGGCTCATGTTGCGCTCAATAGGGTGTCTCGGTGCATGGATTTACCCGAGCATATTCTTCAGGTTTGGTTGCAAGTGCAACGGCCAAGAGGCTCTGGCTCCAGCTTTCCAACAGCGGGACCCTTGGCGCGAGAGCGCTCTGGGCGCACCACCAGGCATCGCCATTCGGGCTTTCAACACGCCGTCTTCGGAAAAATTAACAACGTTTAACTCACGCCCATGACGCCGATGGCTGGACCATCTGTCCATCTACCCACCTCAAGGAAGCATGTCATGAGCACCTTCATCACCCGCGATGGCACCGAGATCTACTACAAGGATTGGGGCAGTGGGCAGCCGGTAGTCTTCAGCCACGGCTGGCCGTTGAACTCCGACAGTTGGGAGGCGCAGATGATGTTCCTGGCGTCCAACGGCTATCGGGTGATTGCCCATGACCGCCGTGGACACGGACGCTCCAGCCAGCCCTGGGACGGCAACGACATGGACACCTATGCCGACGACCTGGCCGAGCTGATCGAGCGTCTGGACCTCAAGCAAGCCGTGCTGCTCGGTTTCTCCACGGGCGGTGGCGAAGTGGCGCGCTACATCGGCCGTCATGGCGCCGCCCGCGTTGCCAAGGCCGGGCTGATCTCGGCCGTGCCGCCGTTGATGCTCCGTACCCCGGCCAACCCGGGTGGCTTGCCTGTCGAGGTGTTCGACGGTTTCCGCCAGGCCTCCCTGGCCGACCGTTCTCAGCTATACAAGGATGTGGCCAGCGCATTCTTCGGCGCCAACCGGCCGGGTGCCAAGGTATCCCAGGGCATGATCGACTGGTTCTGGATGCAGGGCATGCTCGCCGGGCACAAGAATGCCTATGACTGCATCAAGGCCTTCTCCGAGACGGATTTCACCGAGGACCTGCTCAAGATCGATGTACCGACGCTGGTGGTCCATGGCGATGACGACCAGGTGGTGCCGATCGAAACCGCCGGTATCGCGGCCGCGAAACTGCTCGCCAACGCCCAACTGCTGGTCTACCCCGGCGCGCCCCACGGCCTGACCGATACCCACAAGGACCGACTGAACGCGGACTTGCTGGCGTTCATCCAGGGCTGATCAAGCCACACACCTGTGGGAGCGAGCTTGCTCCGGGCGGCGTTCCGACGATGGCGGCGCAACAGTCAACATCGCCGCCGACTGACATTCGCCTATCGCGAGCAGGCTCGCTCTCACAGGATCGGTATTCGACAGGACTGATACCCATGAACCGCAACGATTTACGCCGCCTCGACATGAACCTGTTGGTGATCTTCGAGGCGTTGATGTTCGAGAAGAACCTGACCCGCGTCGCCGAAAAGCTGTTCATGGGCCAGCCGGCGGTGAGCGCGGCGCTTGGGCGGCTGCGGGATCTGTTCGACGATCCGCTGTTGATCCGCAACGGTCGCGGCATGGAGCCGACACCCCGGGCCCTGGCCATCCTCAAGGAACTGCAACCGGCCATGGACACCATTTCCGGCGCGGTCAGCCGGGCCAAGGCCTTCGATCCTTCCACCAGTTGCGACGTGTTCCGTATCGGTTTGTCGGACGACGCCGAGTTCGGCCTGTTTCCGCCGCTGCTCAGCCAGCTCCGGGAGGAGGCACCGGGCATCATCGTGGTGGTCCGGCGCGCCAATTTCCTGTTGATGTCGTCGCTGCTGGCCAGCGGTGAAATCAGCGTCGGTGTCAGCTACACCACCGACCTGCCGGCCAATGCCAAGCGCAAGAAACTGCGGGACATTCCCTGCAAGGTCTTGCGCGGTGACAAGCGCCCCGGGCCGCTGACCCTGGACGAATACTGCTCGCGGCCCCACGCGATGGTGTCGTTCTCGGGGGACCTGAGCGGCAACATCGACCTGGACCTGGCCCGCATCGGCCGGACGCGCAAGGTCGTGCTGGCTGTGCCGCAATTCAGCGGTCTGCGGGCGTTGCTGGCCGGCACCGAACTGATCGCCACCGTGCCCGACTACGCGGCCTGCGCCTTGGTGGAAGGCTGCGGGCTGCGGGCCGAGGATCCGCCGTTCCAGATCAATGCCGCCGAGCTGTCCATGGTCTGGAGCGGCGTGCATGACAACGATCCGGCCGAGCGCTGGCTGCGCTCGCGCATCGCCACGCACATGTCCCAGTCGCTGCCGGTGGATGCGCCGGCGACCGCACAAGGAACCCAGCGATGAACCTGGCCGACGAACGCTCGCTGCAGGACTGGGGATTGCTGTTCCTGCGCCTGAGCGGGGCGCTGTTCCTGCTGTGGGTCCATGGGCTGCCGAAGCTGCTGCACTACAGCGCCGAGTTGACCCGCATCGAAGACCCGTTCCACCTGGGCGCGGCGCCGACCCTGGTGTTGGCGATCCTGGCCGAAGTGCTGTGTCCGCTGCTGATCGCCATCGGCGTGCTGGTGCGCCTGGCCTGTCTGCCGATCCTGTTTTTGCTGGCTGTTGCGCTGCTGTTGGTGCATCCCCAATGGAGCCTCGAAGAAGGGCAATTCGGCTGGCTCCTGCTGATCATCTTTACCAGCGTGTTCATTGCCGGGCCTGGGCGCCTGGCGCTGAACGCGCGCTTTGCCGGAGTGTTTCGTCATGTCTGAATCCCAAACCGTCGAACCCGTCGCCAGCCACGCCCGGCCCGGCTTCGATGAAATCGTGACCCTGGTGGTCAAGCACCGGATCAAGGCCGGCCAGGAGGCTGCCTATGAGACCTGGCTCAGGCGCATCGTGCGGGTGGCCGGTGGATGGCCGGGGCACCTGGGCGTCGATGTGGTCCGGGGCCGGCAGGGCGGGTTGTCGCTGTTCACCTGCGTGCTGCGTTTCTGCTCCACCGAGGCCATGCAGCGCTGGCTGGAATCGTCCGAGCGCAGTGAGCTGGTGGCGCAAGCCAAGCCCTTGCTGGCCGACGGTGACCAGACCGAAGTGGCGCCTCACAAGGAGTTCTGGTTCGCCCCGTTGGCGGATGCCGCCGCGCCACCGCCCCGTTGGAAACAGGCCGTGGTGACGCTGCTGGTCATCCTGCCGCACACCTTGCTGGTGCCGCTGCTGTGGGGGCCGCTGCTGCAACTCCATGCATTTCTCTCCAACTATGTCGTCGCCACGTTCCTGATCACCCTGACCATCGTGCTCTCGGTGGTGTACGTATGCATGCCCATGGCGACCCGGTTGTTCGCGCCCTGGCTGGAGGCGTCCAACCTCGAACACCTGGAGCCCGACGATGGCCAATAACGACGATCCACAAGATCCACGCGATCCACTGCGCCGCCAGTTGCTGGCCGCCGGATCCCTGCTCAGCGCCGCGGCGGCTTTCTGGCCGGGCCTGTCCTTCGCTTCTTCACATTCAAAAGGAAATCCGATGAGTGCCGATCTGATTCTGTTCAATGGCCAGTTCCATACCGTCGACCGTGAAAAGCCCCGCGCCAGTGCGGTCGCCATCAGCCAGGGCAAATTCGTCGCGGTGGGCACCGACGCCGAGGCCATGGCCCTGCGCGGCAGCGCTACCCAGGTCATCGACCTCAAGGGACGCACGGTCATTCCCGGGCTCAATGACTCGCACCTGCACCTGATCCGCGGTGGCCTGAACTACAACCTGGAACTGCGCTGGGAAGGCGTGCCGTCCCTGGCCGATGCCCTGCGCATGCTCAAGGACCAGGCCGACCGCACACCGACGCCGCAATGGGTGCGGGTCGTGGGGGGCTGGAACGAGTTCCAGTTCGCCGAAAAGCGCATGCCCACCCTGGAAGAGCTCAACCAGGCTGCGCCCGACACCCCGGTGTTCGTCCTGCACCTGTACGATCGTGCCTTGCTCAACCGCGCTGCGCTGCGGGTAGCCGGCTATACCCGTGACACGCCGAACCCCCCGGGCGGCGAGATCGTCCGCGACAGCAAGGGCGAACCCACCGGCATGCTGGTGGCGCGCCCCAACGCGATGATCCTCTATTCGACCCTGGCCAAGGGTCCGAAGCTGCCCCTGGAGTACCAGGTCAACTCCACCCGCCAGTTCATGCGTGAACTCAATCGCCTGGGGCTGACCAGTGCCATCGACGCCGGCGGTGGCTTCCAGAACTACCCGGACGATTACGCGGTCATCGAACAGCTGGCCCGTGAGCAGCAGTTGACGGTGCGCATCGCCTACAACCTGTTCACCCAGAAACCCAAGGAAGAACTCACCGACTTCAAGAACTGGACCGGCAGCGTCAAGCTGCACCAGGGTGATGACTTCCTGCGGCATAACGGCGCCGGCGAAATGCTGGTGTTCTCGGCGGCGGACTTCGAAGACTTCCTGGAGCCGCGCCCGGACCTGCCGCCCGGCATGGAGCAGGACCTGGAACCGGTGGTGCGCCATCTGGTGGAGCAACGCTGGCCGTTCCGCCTGCATGCCACCTATGACGAATCCATCAGCCGCATGCTCGATGTGTTCGAGAAGGTCAACCGCGACATCCCGTTCAACGGCCTGCCGTGGTTCTTCGACCATGCCGAGACCATCACGCCGAAGAACATCGAGCGGGTCCGGGCGCTGGGTGGTGGCATTGCGATCCAGGACCGCATGGCGTTCCAGGGTGAATATTTCGTCGACCGCTACGGTGCCAAGGCCGCCGAAGCCACGCCGCCGATCAAGCGCATGCTGGCCGAGGGCGTGCCGGTAGGCGCAGGCACCGACGCCACGCGCGTCTCCAGCTACAACCCCTGGACCTCGCTGTACTGGATGGTCAGCGGTCGCACGGTGGGCGGCCTGGCCTTGCACGAGCAAGGGCTGCCGCGCCTGACCGCGCTGGAGCTGTTCACCCATGGCAGCGCCTGGTTCTCATCGGAGCAAGGCAAGAAAGGCCAGATCAAGGTCGGCCAACTGGCGGACCTGGCGGCATTGAGCGCGGACTTCTTCAGCGTCGAGGAAGAGGCCATCAAGTGGATCGAGTCGGTGTTGACGGTGGTCGACGGCAAGGTGGTGTATGCCGCCGGCGATTTCGAAAAACTCGGCCCTGCCAGCGTCCCGGTGCTGCCGGACTGGTCGCCGGTGGTCAAGGTGCCCGGCCACTGGCGGCCGACCTCGCCGCTGCAGGCGCAGGTCCACCAGTGCAGTGGCCCTTGCGCGGTGCATTCCCACAGCCATGAACGCGCGCGGCTGTCGAACGTCCCGGTCAGCGATTTCCAAGGCTTCTGGGGCGCGTTCGGCTGCTCCTGCTTCGCCTTTTGACTAACAACCACTTTCCCTGTGGGAGCGAGCCTGCTCGCGAAGACGTCGGATCCTCCGGCATCGCCGCAAGCTGATACACCGCTTTGGCGAGCAGGCTCGCTCCCACAGGTTTTCGTCATCATCCATCCCAAAGGAGTCATCCCATGAGCAACGCCCCTGTCTACAACCGCCTGAACAAAGATGATGCAGTCGTCCTGCTGGTCGATCACCAGACCGGCCTGATTTCCCTGGTCCAGGACTTCTCGCCCAACGAGTTCAAGAACAACGTCCTGGCCCTGGGCGACCTGGCGAAGTTCTTCGGCCTGCCGACCATCCTGACCACCAGTTTCGAACAGGGCCCCAACGGTCCGCTGGTGCCGGAACTCAAGGAAATGTTCCCGGATGCGCCGTACATCCCGCGTCCAGGCCAGATCAATGCCTGGGACAACGAAGACTTCGTCAAGGCGATCAAGGCCACCGGTCGCAAGCAGTTGATCATTGCCGGCGTGGTGACCGACGTCTGCGTGGCGTTCCCGACACTGTCGGCCCTGGCCGAAGGCTTCGACGTGTTCGTCGTGACCGATGCTTCGGGCACCTTCAACGAAACCGTGCAGCAAGCCTCCTGGGCCCGCATGAGCGCCGCCGGTGCGCAGTTGATGAACTGGTTCTCGGTCGCCTGTGAGCTGCACCGCGACTGGCGCAACGACATCGAAGGCCTGGGTAACCTGCTGTCCCAGCGCATTCCGAACTACCGTAACCTAATGAACAGCTACGCGGCGCAGACCGCCAGGTAAGTCGTTTCCAGGCTGAACAGGTGCCCGCCAATGTGCGGGCATCTTTTTGTCTGGCTATCTGGCCTATATTGCCTGTGGCCAGGGGATTGATCCCCGTGGGGGTGCGCAGCCGCCCCAAAAGTCGGCCAACCGGTTGTGTCAGAATGTTCCTTGGACTAAATGCGGGGTCTGCTGCGCAGCCCAGCGGGGATAAATTCCCTCGCCACAGTTCGTGTTCGGCAAAAATCTTCCGTCTACTTGGAGAGCAATGAATCCTTTCGAAGAAATGCGCATCTTTGCCCAGGTCATGGAGTCAGGCAGTTTCACGGCAGCGGCGGACAAGCTGGGGCTGTCCAAGCAGTTCGTCAGCCGCAAGCTCATGGCCCTGGAACAGCGGCTCGGTGTCAGGCTGCTCAATCGCTCGACGCGGCGCCTGGATGTCACGCCCCTGGGCCAGCGTTATTACGAAGCGGCCCTGCGCCTGCTCGGTGAAATCGAACAGGTGGAGCAGGGCATCAGCGGCCAGACCAGCGAGCCTCGCGGCACCCTGCGCCTGAGCGCGCCGCTGTCGTTCGCCGTGGCGCACCTGGGCAGCCTGCTGCCGCTGTTTCTGCAGCGTTACGGGGAAGTCAGCGTGGAGGTGGACCTGAGCGATCGTTCCGTGGACCTGTTAGGGGAGGGCTATGACCTCGCGCTGCGGATCGGAGAGCTGGAAGACTCGACCCTGATCGCGCGCCGCATCGCCACCATCGAACGGGTCTATTGCGCCAGCCCGGCGTACCTGGCCCGGCGCGGCACACCCACGCGACCCGAAGACCTGCGCGGGCATGACTGCCTGCCATATGGCCACAGCCGGCAGGTCCAGTGGCGATTCGCGGCGGGCGGCAAGCCGCAAGTGCTGGAGGTGGCTGGGCGCATGCGGGCCAATAACGGCGATCTGCTCAGGGACGCCGCTATCGCCGGCATGGGTATCACCTACCTGCCGACGTTCATTCTGGGGGATGCGCTGAAGGATGGACGATTGGTCCAGGTTCTCGAAGGCTTCGAGACCGCGCCCCTGGCGCTGTCGGCGGTGTATCCGCAACACCGGCAGAGCTCGCGCCCGGTGCAGGCGCTGGTGGACTTCCTGCGCGAATACATGCAGTGATCGAGCGAACGCGTTCAGCCGTCCAGGCGACGGCTGAAGCATTCGTGGCCGGTCAGGCAGCGAGGTTGGCGCTGCTCATTTCTTTCTTGTATTGCGCTTTCAGGGTTTCCATCTGCTCACCCAAGGCATCCAGCTTGGCTTTGCCCAGCAGTTTCTTGGCCTGAGGGAACATTTCCTTCTCTTCTTCTTCGATGTGGTGTTCAAGCAGTTCCTTGACCACTTTCACCCGTCCCGCGAATTCCGGCTTGGAAGGATCGGTGGCTTTCAGGTCCGGCAACACCAGGGAGTCGACGGTGCGGTGTTCCTCCTTGGCCTCGTAGTACATCTCCACCTCTTCCTTGCCCCCGGCCTGTTTGTAAGCGGGATACAGGATTTCTTCTTCCAGCCGGGTGTGGATGGTGATTTCCATCTCCAGCTTCGCCAACAGGTCGGTGCGCTTCTTGACGCCGCGTTCGGTGGACTCGCTCAGTTGGGCAAGAATGCCCTTGACGCGCTCATGGTCGGCTTTCAACAGATCGATGGCGTTCATATACAGCTCCTCGGCAATTCACGGTTGCGGGCCGACTTCAAGCGTCGACGCCGCGTTACAGGAGGATTGCATGGGGCGTGCCAGTCGTTGATCTCTTGAAAAGCCTTTAAAAACAGTGGGTTGAATTTGATCTGGATTTCAGCGTCGTGCAGCCTGCATGAAGCGGGGAAAAGCACCTTGCACTTTGCGCTGTCCGCCAATCGCTCCCTGCCTGATCGGATGGGTGGCCCGATTCGCTAAGGCGTTTCGAGCAGGTGCCGAACCTTGGCGGCAATGGCCAGGCAGGAAGTCAGCCCTGGCGATTCGATACCGAACAGGTTGATCAGGCCCGGTACCCCGTGCTCGGCCTCGCTGCTGATGAGGAAGTCCCGGGCAGGTTCGCCGGGAGCGGAAATTTTCGGGCGGATACCGCTATAGGCCGGTTGCAGGCTCTGGTCCGGCAGGCCTGGCCAGTAATCGCGAATCGCCAGATAAAAAACCTCGGCCCGGGCCGGATCGACCCGGTAGTCCTCGTGGTCGACCCATTCCACGTCAGGGCCGAAGCGGGCCTGGCCCGCCATGTCCAGGGTCATGTGGGTACCCAGGCCGGCGGCTTGCGGAGCCGGGTAGATCAAGTGGCGGAACGGCGCGCGCCCGGCAAGGCTGAAGTAGTTGCCCTTGCACAGGTAGTCATCGGGCACCGTCTGCGCTGGCAAGCCTTCCATGCGCCGGGCGAGGGCAGGCGCGTGCAAGCCGGTGGCATTGATCAGCAGGCGACAGGACAGGCTCATCTGTGCCGAGCCGCCCACCTCCAGGGTGAAATGCCCGGCTTCGATGCGAACCCCAAGTAGCGGTGAATGGAACGCAACGTCCGCCCCGGCCGCTTGGGCATCGCCCTGCAACGCCAGCATCAGGCCATGGGAATCCACGATGCCGGTGGAGGGCGAGTACAGCGCGGCGACACAGGCCAGCGCCGGTTCCAGGGCCAGTGCCTGCGTCCGGTCGAGCAGGCGCAAGTCGTCCACCCCATTGGCCAGCCCGCGTTCGAGCAGTGTCTGGAGGCCGGCCAATTGCGCCTGGTCTCTGGCGACGATCAATTTGCCGAGGCGTCGGGTGGCCACGCCATGGCTTTCACAATAAGCGTACAGCCGGTGTCGACCTTCGACACACAACTGCGCCTTGAGGCTGCCCGGCGGGTAGTAGATGCCGGCATGAATGACCTCGGAGTTTCGCGAGCTGATGCCCATGCCGACGGCGGCACCGGATTCGATCACCAGCACTTCATGGCCGGCGCGGGCCATCTCCCCCGCCACGGCCAGGCCGACGACCCCTGCGCCTGCCACTACGCATTGGATATCCACACGCAACCTCGATTCTCCTTCAATAGGGAAAGACCTGAGCGCGTTCAGGGTAGCCTCGCCCGGGGAAGGGGTGAAGCGTGGAGGTGACGAAAACATGGATGTGATTAAACTGGCCGGACTCAACGAGGCGTACGGGCTGCGCATTTGGGCCGCGCGTTCCCTACGTTGCCCGTACGTACCCTAGGCGATCGACTTGCCGATCGGGCCTTTTGTCTGACCTTGTCCACGGAGAATCCCCGATGCCTCGTTTTGCAGCCAACCTCAGCATGCTGTACCCGCAACATGATTTCCTGGAGCGTTTCGCGGCTGCGGCGGCCGATGGTTTTTCGGCTGTCGAGTACCTGTTCCCCTATGACCACACCCCTCAGGTGCTCAAGCAGAGGCTCGATGACAACGGCCTTGTCCAGGTGCTGTTCAACGCGCCACCCGGGGATTGGGCTGCGGGGGAGCGGGGGATCGTGTCGTTGCCGGGACGTGAGCAGGAATTTCGCGAGGGTTTCGAGCGTGCCCTGGATTATGCCGCGGTACTGGGCAACTCCAGGATTCATGTCATGGCCGGCGTGCTCCCGTCCGAAGCCGAGCGGGCGCGATATCACGCGGTGTATCTGGAGAACCTCGCCCATGCCACGGCCCAGGCCGCGAAAGCCGGGATCACTGTGCTGCTCGAACCGATCAATACCCGGGACATGCCTGGCTTTTTCCTGAATCGCCAGGACCAGGCCCAGGCCATCTGCCGGGAAGTGGGGGCCGACAACCTCAAGGTCCAGTTCGACTGCTACCACTGCCAGATTGTCGAAGGTGACCTGGCGAGCAAATTGCGGCGCGACTTCAACCGCATCGGCCATGTCCAGATTGCCGGCGTGCCGGACCGCCACGAGCCGGACCTTGGGGAAGTCAATTATCCCTTTGTGTTCGAGCTGCTGGATGAGTTGGGCTATGACGGCTGGGTCGGATGCGAATATCGGCCGCGCGGCGATACTTCAGTGGGTCTGCGGTGGCTGCGGGACTGGAAGGCACGCTGACGCTTGTGGAGCGTGCCTGCTCGCCATGGCGGACTGATGACCGATCACTGCGCCAGATCACACCTGGAGCAACCTTGGCGGTGGTAGCGGTCTGTGCCCGGTGACTGGAAGGGCAGGGCCCTGGTAGTGGTGCACTTGGCCGCGAAACCGCGGTAGGCGGACGAGGCGTAAAGCCGAACGACGCTTTTCTCGGGCATAAAAAAACCGTATCTCGCGATACGGTTTTTCTTCAAGCGAACAGCATTCGCGATCAGCCCGTCAGGCCCGCCTGCTGAACCAGGGTCAGCAATGGCTGTGGGTAGACGCCGAGGAAGAACGCCAATACGGCGATGGCCAGCAGCATCACGCCGCCTGCCTTCTGTTCCCAGTGCAACTCGGCATCGTGACGACGCAGGTTCGGTTCCATCAGGTACAGGGTGACCATGACGCGCAGGTAGTAGAACACGCCGATGGCACTGCCCAGCACCAGGGAGCCGACCAGCCACCATTGGTGAGCCTCGACGCCGGTGGCGATGATGTAGAACTTGCCAATGAAGCCGGCGGTCAGCGGGATACCGGCCAGGGACAGCATCATCACGGTGAGCACGGCGGTCAGGTACGGACGGCGCCAGAACAGGCCGCGGTATTCGTACAGGGCGTCGGCGTCGCGGCCGTTGTACGGCGAGGACATCAGGGTGATCACGCCGAACGCGCCAAGGCTGGTGATCACGTAGGTGACCAGGTACACGCCAATGGCTTCCACGGCCAGGCCCTTGCTGGCGATCAGGGCGATCAGCAGGTAGCCGAAGTGGGCGATGGACGAGTAACCCAGCAGACGCTTGAGGTTGCTCTGTGTCAGGGCCAGCAGGTTACCGAACAGGATCGAGGCGATGGCAATGATGGTCAGCACGTTGCTCATGACGCCACTGCTGGCCACCGGAGAGATCTGGAACAGACGCACCATCACGGCGAACACCGCCACCTTGGAAGCTGTGGCCAGAAACGCCGCCACCGGGGCCGGGGCGCCTTCGTAGACGTCCGGGGTCCAGAGGTGGAAGGGCACCAGCGACAGCTTGAACGCCAGGCCGATCAGCATCATGCCCAGGCCCAGTTGCGCGACCGGGCTGGGCAGGCCGGTGGCCGCCAGGGCCTGGCCGATACCGACGAAGCTCAAGGTGCCGGCTTCGGCGTAGAGCAGGGCCATGCCGAACAACAGGAACGCAGAGCCGGCCGCCGACAGCACCATGTACTTGATGCCGGCTTCCAGGGAGCGCTTGTTGAAGAAGGCATAGGCCACCAGGCCGTACACAGGCACCGACAGCAGCTCCAGGCCGATGAACAGGCTGGCCAGGTGCTGGGCGCTGACCAGGACCAGGCCACCGGCGGCGGCCATGAGGATCAGCAGGTACAGCTCTTCGCGATTGCCCGGGTAGCCCGAACCGCCATCGCCCAGGTAGGCGTGGGCGAGGGTGACACAGGCCAGGGTGGCGACCAGGATCAGCGCCATGTACAGGCAGGCGAAGCTGTCGATCTGCAACAGCGGGGTGACCGTCAGCGGGGCGACTTTCAGGGCCGGCAGGATCGACAGCAAGGCCAGGTTCAGCCCCGCCACCGACAGCAGGAAGGTCTGGGAGTGATTGCGGCGCCAGGCGATCGCCAGCATCACCACGAGGATCGTGGCGCTGGTGATCAACAGCGGCGCAAGCGCGATAAAGTGTTGAATCGTGAATTCCATAGCGCTCTTACCGGGCCGAAGCGAGTTGAGAGAAGGCGGTGCCGAGCCACTGCTGCACGCCATGCATCGTGGCGGCAGAGGTGTCGAGGAACGGTTGCGGGTAGACGCCGAGGTAAATCAGCAGCACCGCAAGGCCAAGCACCATGATCAGTTCGCGACCGTCCATGCCGCGCAGCACTTCGTCCGACCTGGACGGGCCGAAGTAGGCGCGGTGGATCATGATCAGCGAGTAGACCGAACCGAACACCAGGCCGGAGGTGGCGATGGCGATGATCCACGGCGAACTGACGAAGGTGCCGATCAGGATCAGGAACTCGCCGACGAAGTTGCCGGTACCCGGCAGGCCCAGGGAAGCGGCCGCGAAGAACAGGCTGATGGCCGGCAGGTAGGCGATGCGCGACCACAGGCCACCCATTTCACGCATATCCCGGGTGTGCAGGCGCTCGTACAACTGGCCGCTGAGGATAAACAGCGCCGCCGCGGACAGGCCGTGGGCCAGCATCTGGATCACCGCGCCCTGCAGGGCCAGCTGGCTGCCGGAATAGATACCGATCAGCACGAAGCCCATGTGCGAGACGCTGGAGAAGGCGATCAGGCGCTTGATGTCGGTCTGGGCGAAGGCCAGGAACGCACCGTAGAAGATCCCGATCAGGCCGAGGGTCATCGCGATCGGCGCGAACTCGGCCGAGGCGTTGGGGAACATCGGCAACGCGAAGCGCAGCAGACCATAGGCCGCCGTCTTGAGCAGGATACCCGCCAGGTCCACGGAACCTGCGGTCGGTGCCTGGGCGTGGGCATCCGGCAGCCAGGAGTGCAACGGTACCACCGGCAGCTTCACCGCGAAGGCGATGAAGAAGCCCAGCATCAGCACGTACTCGGTGGTGCGCGACATCTGCACTTTCAACAGGTCGGCGTAGTTGAAGGTGATCACGCCGGTGTTGTTGAAGTTGACCAGCACCAGACCGAGGATCGCCACCAGCATGATCAGGCCGGAAGCCTGGGTGAAGATGAAGAACTTGGTCGCCGCGTAGATCCGGGTTTTCTTGCCGTCCGCCGAGCTATGACCCCAGAGCGCGATGAGGAAGTACATCGGCACCAGCATCATTTCCCAGAAGAAGAAGAACATGAACAGGTCCAGCGCGAGGAACACGCCGACGACGCCGCCCAGGATCCACATCAGGTTCAGGTGGAAGAAGCCCACATGGCGCTGGATCTCTTTCCAGGAGCAGAGCACCGAGAGGATACCCAGCAGGCCGGTCAGCAGGATCATCAGCAGCGACAGGCCGTCGAGGGCCAGGTGCACGCTGATGCCGAAGCGCTCGATCCACAGGTGCTTGAATTCAAGCGCCCAGGTCGGATCGGCGCCGGGGGCCGGAGCGAATGAATAGTCGCCGGTCGCCCACAGCCAGAGGCCGAGCGCGAGTTCCAGGGACATGGTCAGCAGCGCGATCCAGCGCGGGAGGGTGGAGCTGGAACGCTCCGCCATCCAGCACAGCAGGCCGCCGATAAAAGGGATCAGGATTAGCCAGGGCAGAATCATGACGGGCTCGTTTCCTTTCGCAAGTTCGCAAGGTTCATATCAGACCGCTACCAGCACGATGGCGCCGATAACCAGCACGGCGCCAGCCGCCATGGAAGCCGCATACCAACGCAGTTGACCGGTCTCGGTACGGCTCAGGGCGGTGTGGCCGCCCTTGGCCATGCGCGGGATCAGGCCAATGGTCTGGTCGAGCGGGTCTTTGCGCAGAATGTGGCTGATCGCAAGGTATGGCTTGACGAACAGTTTGTCGTAGATCCAGTCGAAGCCCCAGGCAGCGAACCACCAGGCCGAAAGGACACGGCCGAGGCCGCTGTTGGCGATCGCGGTCACGAAGCGACGCTTGCCCAGGAACAAGAGGGCGGACAGCAGGATACCCGCCAGGGCGATGGCGCCCGAGGCGATTTCCAGGCTGTGCTTGGCTTCGCCGCCTGCATGGCCGACGCTTTGTGGCAGCACGCCGGCAAGCGGTGGGGTGATCAGGGCGCCGACGAAAGTCGACAGCACGATCAGTACCGACAGCGGCAGCCAGTGGGCGATGCCGTGGCCGGCGTGGGCTTCGGTCTTGGCTTCACCATGGAACGCGATGAAGATCAGGCGGAAGGTGTACAGCGAGGTCATGAACGCACCCACCAGGCCTGCGTAGAGCAGCCCCTGGTTGCCGCTGGCGAACGCTTCCCAGAGGATCTCGTCCTTGGAGTAGAAGCCGGCGGTCACCAGTGGCAGGGCCGCCAGGGCCGCGCCACCGACGATGAAGCTGGCGTAGGCCAGTGGCAGTTTTTTCCACAGGCCGCCCATCTTGAAGATGTTCTGCTCGTGGTGGCAGGCAACGATCACCGCACCGGAGGCCAGGAACAGCAGGGCCTTGAAGAACGCGTGGGTCATCAGGTGGAAGATCGCGCCTTCCCAGGCACCGACACCCAGGGCCAGGAACATGTAGCCGATCTGGCTCATGGTGGAGTAGGCGAGGATCCGCTTGATGTCGGTCTGCACCAGGGCGGCGAAACCGGCCAGCACCAGGGTCACGCCGCCGACGATGCCCACCAGGTGCAGGATGTCCGGCGCCAGGGCGAACAGGCCGTGGGTACGGGCGATCAGGTACACGCCCGCGGTCACCATGGTTGCCGCGTGGATCAGGGCCGAGACCGGGGTAGGGCCGGCCATCGCGTCCGCCAGCCAGGTCTGCAGCGGCAGCTGTGCGGATTTGCCGACGGCACCACCGAGCAGCATCAGGGTCGCCAGGACGATCCAGAAGTCGCCGGCCTTGAAGTGCTCGGGAGCACGGACCAGCAGTTCCTGGATGTTCAGCGTGCCCAGCTGCTGGAACAGGATGAACAGGCCGATGGCCATGAACACGTCGCCGATCCGGGTCACGATGAATGCCTTCAGCGCCGCGTTGCCGTTGTTGCGGTTGCTGTAGTAGAAACCGATCAACAGGTACGAGCACAGGCCCACGCCTTCCCAGCCGAAGTACACGAACAGCAGGTTATCGCCGAGCACCAGGAACAGCATGCTGGCGATGAACAGGTTGGTGTAGGCGAAGAAACGCGAGTAACCGGCTTCACCGCGCATGTACCAGGAAGCGAACAGGTGGATCAGGAAACCCACGCCGACCACCACGCCGAGCATGGTCACCGACAGGCCGTCCAGATACAGGGTGAAGCTTGGCGTGAAGCCTTCCACCGCCATCCACTGCCACAGCACCTGCGCGTACGCGCCACCTTGCGGCGGGGCGACGTTGAACTGCCAGATCACGTAGGCCGTGACGATGGCGGACAGGCCGATGGAACCGACGCCGATCAATGCCGAGAGGTTTTCCGAGAAGCGGCCCCGCGAGAACGACAGCAGCAGGAAGCCGATGAGGGGGAATACGAAAGTCAGGAAGAGTAGGTTCATCCGCGCATCTCGCTGGCAGCGTCGATATCGAGAGTGTGGAAGCGGCGATGCAGCTGCAACAGAATCGCCAGGCCGATACTGGCCTCGGCGGCTGCCAGGCTGATCACCAGGATGAACATGACTTGTCCATCCGGTTGCGCCCAGCGAGCGCCCGCGACGATGAAGGCCAGGGCGGAGGCATTCATCATGACCTCCAGGCTCATCAGCACGAACAGAATGTTGCGGCGGACCATCAGGCCGACCAGACCGAGACAGAACAGGATGCCGGCAACCGCCAGACCATGCTCGAGAGGGATAGCAGGCATGTGATTACTCCTTCGCCTCGTTACGGCCCAAATGGAACGCCGTGACGGCTGCGGCGAGCAGCAGCATCGAGGCGAGTTCGACCACCAGCAGGTACGGGCCGAACAGGCTGATGCCCACGGCCTTGGCGTCCACGGTGGTTTGGCCGATGGCCTGGCCGCTCTGGTGAGCGAACAGCACATACAGCAGTTCACCCAGCAGCAGGGCGGCGAGGATCACCGGCCCGGCCCAGATGCCCGGCTTGAGCCAGGAGCGCTCCTGCTGGACCGAGGCAGGGCCCAGGTTCAGCATCATCACCACGAACACGAAAAGCACCATGATGGCGCCGGCGTAGGCGATCACTTCCAGGGCACCGGCGAACGGTGCGCCGAGGCTGAAGAACGTCATGGCCACGGCGATGAGCGAAATGATCAGGTAGAGCAGGGCGTGCACGGGGTTGGTGTTGGTGACCACTCGAAGCGTGGACACCACCGCGATACCCGATGCGAAATAGAAAGCGAATTCCATCTTTCTTCCTTAAGGCAGCAAGCTCTTCACGTTGATCGGCTCGGCTTCGTTCTGCGCGGCACCTTTCGGCTTACCGGCAATGGCCATACCTGCAACACGATAGAAGTTGTAATCAGGGTTTTTACCGGGACCGGAAATCAGCAGGTCTTCTTTCTCGTACACCAGGTCCTGACGTTTGAAGTCGGCCATTTCGAAATCCGGCGTGAGCTGGATCGCGGTGGTCGGGCAGGCTTCTTCGCAAAGGCCGCAGAAGATGCAACGCGAGAAGTTGATGCGGAAGAAGTCCGGGTACCAGCGACCGTCTTCGGTCTCGGCTTTCTGCAGCGAGATGCAGCCTACCGGGCAAGCCACGGCGCACAGGTTGCAGGCCACGCAGCGTTCCTCGCCGTCGGGGTCGCGGGTCAGGACGATGCGGCCACGGTAGCGAGGTGCCAGGTAGACCGCTTCTTCGGGGTATTGCAGGGTGTCGCGCTTGCGGAAGCCATGGCCGAAGATCATGACCAGGCTCCGCAGTTGGGTACCGGTACCCTTAACGATGTCGCCAATATATTTGAACATGGGTCAAATCCTCACTGAACCGCGGCCGCAGGCGTGTTCAACAACACGATCGCAGCGGTCACCAGCAAATTGATCAGGGTCAGTGGCAGGCAGAATTTCCAGCTGAAGTCCATCACCTGGTCGTAGCGTGGGCGCGGGATCGAGGCGCGCAGCAGGACGAACAGCATGATGAAGAACGCGGTCTTCAGGGCGAACCACACGAAGGACAGTTGCGGCAGGATGCCGAACGGACCATGCCAGCCGCCGAAGAACAGCGTGACCAGCAGTGCCGAGATCAGGACGATGCCGATGTATTCACCGACGAAGAACATGCCCCATTTCATGCCGGCGTATTCGATGTGGTAACCATCGGCCAGTTCCTGTTCCGCTTCCGGCTGGTCGAAGGGGTGACGGTGAGTCACGGCCACGCCAGCGACGAAGAACGTACAGAAGCCGAAGAACTGCGGAATGATGAACCACAGGTTCTGCGCCTGGTACTCGACGATGTCGCGCATGTTGAACGAACCGGCCTGGACCACGACGCCCATCAGCGCCAGGCCCATGAACACTTCGTAGGACACGGTCTGGGCCGAAGCACGCAGGCTGCCCAGCAGGGCGAACTTGTTGTTGCTCGACCAACCGGCGAACAGCACCGCATACACCGAAAGGCCGGCCATGGCGAAGAAGAACAGCAGGCCGATGTTCAGGTCCGCCACGCCCCAGGTCGGGGTGATCGGGATGATCGCGAAGGCGATCAGCAAGGCGCTCATGGCCACCACCGGTGCCAGGGTGAAGATCACCTTGTCGGCGAACGGTGGCGTCCAGTCTTCCTTGAAGAACATTTTGACCATGTCGGCGGCGATCTGGAACATGCCGAACGGGCCGACGCGGTTCGGACCGTAGCGGTCCTGCCACCAGCCCAGCAGGCGACGTTCGACGAAGCTCAGCAGTGCCCCGCAGACCACCACGGCCAGCAGGATCACGATGGCCTTGAGGACTGTCAGGATCACTTCGATCACTTCAGGGGTGAACCAGCTCATTGCGCTGCCTCCTGCAGACCATCGACGGTCTTGCCGAACACCGCCGGTGGGATACCCGCCAGGCCGGCCGGCAGGGCCACCAGGCCGGCGCCCAGTTGCTCATTGATACGCAGCGGCAGGCGCAAGGTCTGGCCCGCGACGTTCAGGCTCAGCAGGGCGCCGTCGTTGACGCCCAGGCGATCGGCCTCCGATTTGGCCAGAGACACGTAGGCGGCCGGGATGCGTTCCTGTACCGGAGCGGCCTTGGAAGAGTTCTCTTCGCTGCCGAACAGGTGATGGAACGGTACGACCTGCCAGGTGCCCGGGGCCGGATTGAAAGCGCGCGGTACATTGGCGAACCAGCCCAGGCCATCGCCCTGGCTTTCGATCAGGCGAGTGCCCGGATCGCCGGCACGCAGGTGACCACCGACCTCGTCCTGGAACTTGTTCCAGGCCTGGGGCGAGTTCCAGCCCGGCGACCAGGCGAACGGCACTTGCGAGCGCGGTTCGGCCGAGCCCGAGTAACCTTCCATCGAGAAGGCGAACGCGGTGTCCTTGTCCTGCGGGGTGCGCGGTTCGTGGACGCTGATGTTGGCGCGCATCGCGGTGCGGCCGGAATAACGCAGCGGTTCACGGGCCAGCTTCAAGCCCTTGATGCGGAACGAGGCGGACGGTGCAGCGTCGACGATGCCGGCCAGTTGAGCGGAGCTCGATGCGACTGCAGCCGTGACGTGGTCCAGTTGGGTCCAGTCGATCGGCTGGTTCAGCAGGGTGGCGCGCAGGGCATGCAGCCAGCGCCAGCCCTCGTGGACCAGGATGCTGGCGTCCAGGTATTGCGGGTCGAAGACCTGGAAGAAACGCTGGGCGCGACCTTCCTGGCTGACCAGCGTCCCGTCGCCTTCGGCGAAGCTCGCCGCCGGCAGCACCAGGTGGGCGCGGTCGGTGGTGGCGGTTTTCTGATGGTCGGCGACGATCACCACTTTCGCGGCATTCAACGCGGCGTCCACCTTGGCCTTGTCGGTGCGGGTGAACAGGTCGTTCTCCAGCACCACGATGGCATCGGCGCTGCCGTCGATCACGGCTTGCAGCGCCGCGTCCACCGACTCGCCGCCGAGCATGGCCAGGCCGAGGCTGTTGGCTTCGGGCACCACCAGGCTGATGGAGCCGTTCTTTTCCCGCAGCTTGAGGGCCTTGGCGATGTTGGCGGCCGCTTCGATCAGGGCCTTGGAGCCCAGGGAGGTACCGGCGATGACCAGCGGACGCTTGGCCGCCAGCAGGGCGTCGGCGATGCGCTGTACCAATGCGCCTGCTTCGCTGTCCAGGCCTTCGACGGCCGGGGCGCTGGCGTCCAGGGCGTGGGCCACGGCGAAACCGATGCGCGCCAGGTCGTCCGGAGCTGCGTGGACGCATTCCTCGGCCACGTCATCGAGCTTGGTTTCGGCGAGGCTGGCGATGAACAGCGGGTTCAGCTCATGCTGGCCGATGTTCTTCACGGCAGCGTCGAGCCATGGCTGGACACGCATGGCGTCGGCCATCTCCTCGGCCTTGCCCTTGACCGACTGACGCAAGGCCAGGGCCATGCGGGCCGCGGTCTGGGTCAGGTCTTCACCGAGGACGAACACTGCGTCGTGGTCTTCGATGTCACGCATCGTCGGCACGGGCAGCGGGCTGTCCTTGAGCACTTGCAGCACCAGGCGGATGCGTTCCAGCTCGCCGGCTTCGATACCGCTGTAGAAGTGTTCGGTACCGACCAGCTCACGCAGCGCGTAGTTGCTTTCCAGGCTGGCCCGTGGCGAGCCGATGCCGACGATGTTGCGGCCGCGCAGCAGGTCGGCGGCCTTGTCCAGGGCTTCGTCCAGGCTCAGCTTGGTGCCGTCGGCCAGCAGCGGTTGGCGAGGGCGATCCTTGCGGTTGACGTAGCCGTAGCCGAAACGGCCGCGGTCGCACAGGAAGTACTGGTTCACCGAACCGTTGTAGCGGTTTTCGATGCGACGCAGTTCGCCGTAGCGTTCGCCCGGGCTGATGTTGCAACCACTGGAGCAGCCGTGGCAGATGCTTGGCGCGAACTGCATGTCCCACTTGCGGTTGTAGCGCTCGGAGTGGGTCTTGTCGGTGAACACACCGGTCGGGCAGACCTCGGTGAGGTTGCCGGAGAATTCGCTTTCCAGGGTGCCGTCTTCGACGCGACCGAAGTACACGTTATCGTGGGCGCCGAACACGCCCAGGTCGGTGCCGCCGGCGTAGTCCTTGTAGAAGCGCACGCAGCGGTAGCAGGCGATGCAACGGTTCATCTCATGGGAAATGAACGGGCCCAGCTGCTGGTTCTGGTGGGTGCGCTTCTTGAAGCGATAACGGCGCTCGTTGTGACCGGTCATCACGGTCATGTCCTGCAAGTGGCAGTGACCACCTTCCTCGCAGACCGGGCAGTCGTGCGGGTGGTTGGTCATCAGCCATTCGACGACACTGGCGCGGAACGCCTTGGATTCCTCATCGTCGATGGAGATCCAGGTGTTGTCGGTGGCAGGGGTCATGCAGGACATGACGATGCGACCGCGGGTGTCGTTCTCGTCGGTGTACTGCTTGACTGCGCACTGGCGGCAGGCCCCGACGCTACCAAGCGCGGGGTGCCAGCAGAAATAAGGGATGTCGAGGCCTAGCGACAGACATGCCTGTAACAGGTTGTCTGCCCCATCGACTTCGAGCGCTTTGCCGTCTACGTGGATAGTGGCCATGGTTCAAAGTTCTTCGTTGGCCCGGTGTCAGCGGGCGTGGCTAATGGAATCTTGTCGTTCGTCCGAGTCCAAACAGCCCAGGAGGCGTCATCGGACGAAAAGGCGAAGGGCACGGACCCTTCGCCTTCTTAAGCGTTGTTACGCGCCGACCATGGTCGGCGTGACCACCTGATTGAGATCGCCGGCGCGGGTTGGCGCGATGCCGGCCTCGAATTCAGGGCGGAAGTACTTGATCGCGCTGCCCAGCGGTTCCACGGCACCCGGTGCGTGGGCACAGAAGGTCTTGCCCGGGCCGAGGAAACCCACCAGGCCCAGCAGGGTCTCGATGTCGCCGGCCTGGCCTTCGCCGTTCTCGATGGCCCGCAACAACTTGACGCTCCATGGCAGGCCATCGCGGCAAGGGGTGCAGAAACCGCACGACTCACGAGCGAAGAACTCTTCCATGTTGCGCAGCAGCGAAACCATGCTGACGCTGTCGTCCACCGCCATGGCCAGGCCGGTACCCATGCGGGTCCCGACCTTGGCGATGCCGCCGGCATACATCTGCGCGTCCAGGTGTTCGGGCAGCAGGAAGCCGGTACCGGCACCGCCGGGCTGCCAGCACTTGAGCTTGTAGCCGTCGCGCATGCCGCCGGCGTAGTCCTCGAACAGCTCGCGGCCGGTGATGCCGAAGGGCAGCTCCCACAGGCCGGGGTTCTTGACCTTGCCGGAGAAGCCCATGAGCTTGGTGCCCATGTCTTCGCTGCCGTCGCGGGCCAGGGATTTGTACCAGTCCACGCCGTCGGCGATGATCGCCGGCACGTTGCACAGGGTCTCGACGTTGTTCACGCAGGTCGGCTTGCCCCACACGCCCACGGCGGCAGGGAAGGGAGGTTTGGAGCGCGGGTTGGCGCGGCGTCCTTCCAGGGAGTTGATCAGTGCGGTTTCTTCACCGCAGATATAACGCCCGGCGCCCGTGTGGACGAACAGCTCGAAATCGAAGCCGCTGCCCAGGATGTTCTTGCCCAGCAGGCCCGCGGCCTTGGCTTCTTCCACGGCACGGTTCAGGTGCCTGGCGGCGGTGGTGTATTCGCCGCGCAGGAAGATATAGCCGCGGTAGGTCTTCAGCGCCCGGGCGCTGATGAGCATGCCTTCGATCAGCAGATGGGGCAGTTGCTCCATCAGCATGCGGTCCTTCCAGGTGTTGGGCTCCATCTCATCCGCGTTGCACAGCAGGTAGCGGATATTGATGGATTCGTCCTTGGGCATCAGTCCCCACTTCACGCCGGTAGGGAAGCCCGCGCCGCCGCGGCCCTTGAGGCCCGAGTCCTTCACGGTCTGGACGATATCGTCCTGGCCCATGTCGGTGAAGGCCTTGCGCGCGGCGGCATAGCCGTTCTTGGCCTGGTATTCGTCCAGCCAGACCGGCTCGCCGTCGTCACGCAGGCGCCAGGTCAGGGGGTGGGTTTCAGCCGAACGCTGGATGCGGTTGGCGGGCCCGAAGGAAGTCAGGGTCATACGTAGCCCTCCAGCAGTTTGGCAACGCCGGCTGGCGTAACGTCACCGAAGGTGTCGTCGTCGATCATCAGTGCCGGGGCCTTGTCGCAGTTGCCCAGGCAGCACACCGGCAGCAGGGTGAAGCGGCCGTCGGCAGTGGTCTGGCCCAGGCCGATGCCCAGTTTGCTCTGCAGCTCGCCGACCACCGACTCGTGGCCGCCGATGTAGCAGACCATGCTGTCGCAGACGCGAATGATGTGGCGGCCCACCGGCTGGCGGAAGATCTGGCTGTAGAAGGTGGCCACGCCTTCGACGTCGCTGGCCGGAATGCCGAGGATCTCGCCGATGGCGTAGAGCGCGCCATCGGGTACCCAGCCACGTTCCTTCTGGACGATCTTGAGGGCTTCGATAGACGCCGCGCGCGGGTCTTCGTAGTGATGCAGCTCGTGCTCGATGGCCGAGCGCTCGGTTTCGCTCAGGGCGAAACGGTCTGTCTGGATAAGCGTGCTGTTCATGCTTAGCGGTCCACGTCGGCCATAACGAAGTCGATACTACCCAGGTACGCGATCAAGTCCGCGACCATGCTGCCTTTGATCACCGAAGGGATCTGCTGCAGGTGCGGATAGCTTGGAGTGCGGATCCGGGTGCGGTAGCTCATGGTGCCGCCATCGCTCGTCAGGTAATAACTGTTGATACCCTTGGTCGCTTCGATCATCTGGAAAGATTCGTTGGCCGGCATGACCGGGCCCCACGAAACCTGCAGGAAGTGCGTGATCAGGGTCTCGATGTGTTGCAGCGTGCGCTCCTTTGGCGGCGGCGTGGTCAGCGGGTGATCCGCCTTGTACGGGCCTTCCGGCATGTTGCGCATGCACTGGTCGATGATTTTGATGCTCTGGCGCATCTCCTCGACGCGAACCATGCAGCGGTCATAGGCATCGCCGTTGACGGCCAGTGGTACTTCGAATTCGAAGTTCTCGTAGCCGGAATAGGGGCGAGCCTTGCGCAGGTCGAAATCGCAGCCGGTGGAACGCAGGCCGGCACCGGTGACGCCCCATTCCAGGGCCTCTTTGGTGTTGTAGGCAGCGACCCCGATGGTACGACCTTTGAGAATGCTGTTCTGCAGGGCGGCCTTGGTGTATTCGTCCAGGCGCTTGGGCATCCACTCGACGAAATCCTTGACCAGCTTTTCCCAGCCCCGGGGCAGGTCGTGGGCGACGCCGCCGATGCGGTACCAGGCCGGGTGCAGGCGGAAGCCGGTGATGGCTTCGATCACCGTGTAGGCCCGCTGGCGGTCGGTGAACGTGAAGAACACCGGAGTCATGGCGCCGACGTCCTGGATATAGGTACCGAGGAACAGCAGGTGGCTGGTGATACGGAAGAACTCGGCCATCATGATGCGAATCACGTTGACCCGGTCCGGTACCGTGATACCGGCCAGTTTCTCGACCGAGAGCACGTACGGCAGGTTGTTCATCACGCCGCCGAGGTAGTCGATGCGGTCGGTGTACGGGATGTAGCTGTGCCAGGACTGGCGCTCGCCCATCTTCTCGGCGCCACGGTGGTGATAGCCGATGTCCGGGACGCAGTCGACGATCTCTTCGCCGTCCAGTTGCAGGATGATGCGGAACGCACCGTGGGCCGAAGGGTGGTTCGGGCCGAGGTTGAGGAACATGTAGTCCTCGTTCGCCCCGGAGCGCTTCATGCCCCAGTCTTCGGGTTTGAAGCGCGCGGCTTCTTCCTCTAGCTGCTGCTTGGCCAGGGACAGGCTGAACGGGTCGAACTCGGTGGCGCGGGCCGGGAAGTCCTTGCGCAGCGGGTGACCTTCCCAGGTCGGCGGCATCATGATGCGTGTCAGGTGCGGGTGACCGCGGAAGTCGATGCCGAACATGTCCCAGACTTCGCGCTCGTACCAGTTGGCGTTCGGCCAGATACCGGTCACGGAGGGCACGCTGAGGTCGTTTTCGGACAAGGCGACCTTGATCATTACGTCACTATTACGTTCCACCGACAGCAGGTGGTAGAACACGGTGAAGTCGACACCGCTCGGCAGCCCTTGGCGCTTGGTACGCAGGCGCTCGTCCACGCCGTGCAGGTCATAGAGCATGACGTAGGGCTTGGGCAGGTTGCGCAGGAAAGTCAGGACTTCGACGAGCTTCTCGCGGGCAACCCACAGCACCGGCATGCCGGTGCGGGTTGCCTGGGCGGTGAACGCCTCGGGGCCAAAACGGTTGTTCAGTTCGACGACCACATCCTGGTCGTCTGCCTTGTAAGGCGGGATGTACAGAGCACTGCCTGTAGTCATGGTTATTTATCGCTTTCGGTCAACGTAAAGAATGAAGCCAGTTTCTCGTTTCTTGTACGGAACAGAGCTGGATCAGACTTCGTCGGGGCTGCGCAGGTTGGTGACTGCGATTCGCTGTTCGCGGCGCTCGGCCTTTTGCGACGGCATGTCGGCGCGGTAGACGCCTTGATCGCCGACGACCCAGGAAAGCGGGCGACGTTCCTGTCCGATGGATTCCTGCAGCAGCATCAGGCCTTGCAGGAACGCTTCGGGACGAGGCGGGCAGCCGGGCACGTAGACATCCACCGGAAGGAACTTGTCGACTCCCTGAACCACGGAATAGATGTCATACATGCCACCGGAGTTGGCACAGGCGCCCATGGAAATGACCCACTTGGGTTCCAGCATCTGCTCATACAGGCGCTGGATGATGGGGGCCATCTTCAGGAACGGCGTACCGGCGATAACCATGAAGTCCGCCTGGCGCGGCGATGCCCGGATTACCTCGGCGCCAAAGCGCGCGATGTCGTGGGGCGCCGTGAAGGCGGTGGTCATTTCCACGTAGCAGCACGAAAGGCCGAAGTTGTACGGCCACAGGGAGTTCTTGCGACCCCAGTTGACCGTGCTGTTCAGCACGTCTTCGAGCTTGCCCATGAAGATATTCTTGTGGACTTGATCTTCTAACGGATCGGCGACGGTTTCCCGCTTGCCGATCGGATACTGCTCGTTAGGAGCATCGGGGTCGATCCTGGTGAGATTGTATTGCATTGCCAAAGCCTCATTGTTTCAGCTTCGCTTGCCGCTTGCGCCGAGCTTCCGGAGCCCAATCAAGTGCCCCCACCCGGTAAAGGTAGACAAGACCTGCCAACAGAATTGCTATGAAAACGAGAGCTTCGACGAATCCGGTCCAGCCGCTTTCGCGGACGGACACAGACCAGGCAAAGAGAAAGAGGGCTTCGATATCGAAGATCACGAAGAGCATCGCGACCAGATAGAATTTGGCTGAGAGCCGCAAGCGGGCGCCACCGGTAGGCAGCATGCCGGACTCGAACGGTTCATTTTTGCTGCGTCCCCAGGCTTTTGACCCGAGGAGGCTGGAGACGCCGAGCATGAAGGCGCACAGGCCGACGACACCCAGAAGGAAAATGGCAAAGCCCCAGTTGTGGGCCATGAGTCCTGTCGCTTCGGGCATGCTGGAAATCCTTAACAGAGAGCAAAGGTCTCTGAGCTTGAAAAGAAATAACGCAGTGACGATATGTCGCAGCAATCAATCGCGGTGATTTTATGGCTAAACACCGGGCAAGTAAAATTCAGATCACGAAATTATTTATTGGAATAAGGACATGGCGCACCTCCAGGGCCGCGCGGCCCCGGCCCGACGGGCATTGGCCGGCTATTGAACAATAATATTTCGTGCGGAATGCAACAATGATAACGACTTCCAAATGATAATTATTGTTATCTGTATTGCGCCCTCCATGTGCACTTAAAGTCGTGTCGAGGGGAGCTGTCTTAATCGTCGCTACTGCAATTGTCAGCGTCGGACGTTTTACTCCTTTTCCGACCGCCCAATACTGCGTTCGATCAATTTTTCTATCGTTGCGCTGAAGTTTCTGCTGAGGTTTCCGTAAAGGAGGGCCGCTGGCGCTCAAGGCTGCATGGGGCACTGCTCCTGTGAAGGCCAGGCTTGGCCGCGATGCCAGCAAATCAGTCCCGAGGCAGACTGTCTTGCGTCCAGCGCGGCCAAGCCTGGCTCCACAGGGGCAGGCTTGTTCCTAAGCGTAGGCCGCTTCCAGGAAAACGAGTGAAAAAAAGGAGCGACGGATCGATGTCCGGCAATCCAGTCCACCCTGGAGCCTGTGACCCGGGGAGGATGCGCATGAGCGATGCCGCTGCTCGAAAAAATCGGCAGGGGTCGGAGACGGAAGTCTTGAAGGAGTGATATCAAATGGCTATCTTTGCGGTTCATTCATCTAATCATCTATATCAATGCTGGTTAGACATGCCTCTTCATAGATAGCTGCGTCAGTTTTCATCGTTCGCGGCTGGGATTACTCAAGGAATGTCATGAAGTCTCCGATCGCGAATATGAGCGTTATGCTCAAGCTGGCTTTGGGTTTTGCCGTTGTGCTGTTTCTGACCGCCATCCTCGCCGCGACCGGCTGGTTCAGCTTGGGCAAGATGATCGAGCGTGCGGACCGGATGTCGAGCATTGCCGAGTTCGGCGACCGTCTGGACCATCTGCGCAGGGCTCGATTCCAATATCAGTTGGACAAGGGCGATGAGCAGAAAGGGGCATTGATCCAGGCGTCGCTGGAGCAGCTTGTGGCCAAGGAGAAAAGCCTGGCAAAAGAGCTGAGAAAACCGGAAAACCTGAAGAAGCTCGCCTTGATCGAGCAGGCCAGCGCGCAGTATCAGCGGGCACTGGATACCATGCGCGAGGCCTATCGCAATGACGCCGCCATGCGCAAGGAGATGGGGACCAACGCGGTCAAAGGCGCCGCGCTGATTGCCAAGGTCATCAGTGATGTGGAAGCCATGCCCGTCTCGGACGAGCGCCGCTTCGACCTGTACAGGGTGATCCTCAAGGTCAAGGAGGACGTGGCCCTGGTGCGTTATGAAGTGCGTGGCTATACCGGCAATCCCAACAGCGCCACCGAACAGGCCGCCACCCGCCAGCTTGAAAATGCGTTCAAGAGCATCGACACCCTCAACAGCGCTTTCGGCCCCGCCTATGCCGATACCATCAAGCAACTGGAAACCGCGCTGATCGCTTACCGCCAATCGGTGCAGAACTTCACCGCCAGCAACCAGGCCATTGGCAAGGCTGTGCAGGAAACCGTCGACCTGGGTGAAACCATCACCCGCCTGACGGATGAAATGTATGCCAGCCAGTTGGTTTACCTGGATGAAGAAAGCACCCGTTCGCGGATCCTGCAGTTGAGCTGTACTGCATTGGCGATACTGTTGGGGATTCTTGCGGCCGTGATCATCACGCGCCAGATTACCCGGCCGTTGCAGGACACGCTGGCAGTGGTTGATCGCATCGCGGCAGGTGACCTCACCCAAGACATGGTCGTGACCCGTGGTGATGAGCTGGGTGCCTTGCAGCAAGGTATCCAGCGCATGGGCGTTACGTTGCGCGACCTGATCGGCGGCATCCGGGATGGCGTCACCCAGATCGCCAGCGCCGCCGAAGAGCTGTCGGCTGTCACTGAGCAGACCAGTGCCGGGGTCAATAGCCAGAAGACCGAGACTGACCAGGTGGCCACTGCCATGCACGAAATGTCGGCGACGGTGCATGAAGTCGCGCGCAATGCCGAACAGGCTTGCGCAGCCGCGTCGGAGGCCGACGCACAGGCCCGTATCGGCGACGAGGTGGTCGCGCAAGCCATCGTCCAGATCGAGCGTTTGGCCGGCGAAGTCGGGCGCTCCGTCGAAGCCATGAACGAGTTGGAGCAGGAAAGCGGGCGCATCGGCAAGATCATGGACGTGATCAGGGCGGTGGCCGAGCAGACCAACCTGCTGGCCCTCAATGCGGCCATCGAGGCCGCTCGCGCCGGTGACGCCGGGCGTGGCTTTGCCGTGGTCGCCGACGAAGTGCGCGGGCTGGCCCAGCGTACCCAGCAGTCCACCGAAGAGATTGAAAGCCTGGTGGCGGGCATGCAGAACGGCACGCGCCAGGTCTCGAATATCATGCGAAACAGCCGTGAACTGACTGACAGCAGCGTGGAATTGGCCGGTAAGGCTGGCACCTCCCTGGGCAATATCACCCAGGCGGTTTCCGGCATCCAGGCCATGAACCAGCAGATTGCCGCCGCCGCGGTGCAACAGAGTTCGGTGGCCGAGGACATCAGTCGCAGTATCTTGAGCGTGCGCGATGTCTCCGAGCAGACCGCCTCGGCCAGCGAGGAAACCGCAGCCTCCAGCATCGAACTGGCGCGCCTGGGGAACCAGTTGCAGCAACTGGTGAGCCATTTCAAAGTGTGAAAACAGCGCAAAGCCGGCGAAAAAAAGCCCCGAACCAGTCGGGGCTTCAGATTGGCGGCCTTGCGGTTAGCTTTGACTCGGTCCGCAAGGGCCGTTTAACGATGGATCAGTGGAACTGTTCTTCTTCGGTGGAGCCGGTCAGTGCGGTTACCGACGAGGTGCCGCCCTGGATCACGGTGGTCATGTCGTCGAAGTAACCGGTGCCCACTTCCTGCTGGTGCGCCACGAAGGTGTAGCCCTTGGCGGCGTCGGCGAACTCCTGCTCCTGCAGTTTCACGTAGGCGGTCATGTCGTTGCGGGCGTAGTCGTGCGCCAGGTTGAACATGCTGTGCCACATGTTGTGAATGCCGGCCAGGGTGATGAACTGGTGCTTGTAGCCCATGGCGGACAGTTCGCGCTGGAACTTGGCGATGGTCGCGTCGTCCAGGTTTTTCTTCCAGTTGAAGGAAGGCGAGCAGTTGTACGACAGGATCTGGTCCGGGTATTCCTTCTTGATCGCTTCGGCGAAGCGACGCGCTTCTTCCAGGTCCGGCTTGGCGGTTTCACACCAGATCAGGTCGGCGTACGGCGCGTAGGCCAGGCCGCGGGCGATTGCCTGGTCCAGGCCGGCGCGGACTTTGTAGAAGCCTTCCTGGGTGCGGGTGCCGGTTACGAACGGCTGGTCGTACGGGTCGCAGTCGGAAGTCAGCAGGTCAGCGGCGTTGGCGTCGGTACGGGCCAGGATGATGGTCGGTACGCCAGCGACGTCGGCGGCCAGGCGGGCAGCGGTCAGCTTCTGTACGGCTTCCTGGGTCGGCACCAGTACCTTGCCGCCCATGTGGCCGCATTTCTTCACCGAGGCCAGCTGGTCTTCGAAGTGAACGCCGGCGGCGCCTGCTTCGATCATGCTCTTCATCAGCTCGTAGGCATTCAGTACGCCGCCGAAACCGGCTTCGGCGTCAGCCACGATTGGCGCGAAGTAGTCGATGTAGCCTTCGTCGCCTGGGTTCTTGCCGGCTTTCCACTGGATCTGGTCGGCGCGACGGAACGAGTTGTTGATGCGCTTGACCACGGTGGGAACCGAATCCACCGGGTACAGCGATTGGTCGGGGTACATCGATTCGGCGGAGTTGTTGTCGGCAGCCACTTGCCAGCCCGACAGGTAGATCGCCTGGATGCCGGCCTTGACTTGCTGTACGGCCTGGCCGCCGGTTAGGGCGCCCATGCAGTTGACGAAATCTTTCTCGGGACGGAAGGATGGCTTGGCGCCCTGGGTCACCAGGTTCCAGAGCTTCTCGGCGCCCATTTTCGCAAAGGTGTGCTCAGGTTGAACCGAGCCACGCAGACGGACGACGTCAGCAGCGGAATAATTGCGCTTCACGCCTTTCCAGCGTGGGTTCTCAGCCCAGTCTTTTTCAAGGGCTGCAATTTGCTGTTCGCGTGTCAGTGCCATGGAAATAAACCTCGTCGCATCGTCGGGTGTGGAAGATTCCTGCTCCTGCCGGTTTCACCAAACATTGGCGAAGAAGGCTGCTCGCTGGCCAGGGGGCCGGGCATACAAGTCGGTTCAGGCGAGGAGGCGACGGGATGAACGATGGGCTCGAGGGGAAAGTGAGCAGGTAGAGGCGAACTGCGGGCGCATTCGGGCGTCGTGGGCCTTCATGTGAACTCAGAGTGATGCCGGGTTACCTAGTTACGCTTCCGTCCCTCGGGACAACTTCGTTCCAGTCGCAACCTCGTCAAACACACCTTGTGGGCGGTACAGACACGAATCGGCTCGCGGGGTAGGTGCAAGCGACGACCCGAAGGCCCTTGCCAGGGCCCCTGATTAGCGGGAGCGAGGCCATCATGCCTTCGGTTTTTTTGCTCGTCAAACGTTTTGTAGTGCTTTTTTTCAGCCACTACATCTTTGGTCTAATACGACTCATCAGTCAGTTTTTGATGCTTCAGTTCAGGGTGTCGACCTTGACCCGCAGAATCATGTCGTCGCGACCTTGTGTCGAGTAGCTGCGGGTCAGGCCTTGTTTGTCGGCTTGTGTCTGGCGATTCACGCCCGCCAGGGTGATCCATTCCCCCAGGCGACCGCTGACTGTTGTGTCGGTACTCTGGACGTTCACTACATCGGGACGTTCCTGGCTCATACGGTCACGGTTGGTACTGATGCTCAGATGAACGGTCTCGCCGGTAACGCTGGCGGTGACATAGAAACCCTGGGTGACATTGCGGTATTCGGTCTGGCTCTGCATGCGGCCATAGGTGTCGGTCTGGGTGCTGGTGAAGGGCACGCTTTGTCCGACCTGGATCAGCGCCGGTTGGCCTTCGCTTGCCTGTACCTGCTGCACCCCACCGTCACGGCTGGCTGTGCTGCGGTTGATGATGCGGGTCTGGCTGGGGGCTGCACCGTTGATGGAGTAGCCTTGGTCGCCTTGCAGGTTGTTCTCGTTGGTGTCCACGGTGATCAGCAGGCGTTTGGGGGCGGTATCCAACTGGGCGAGGAATTGCCGGAGTTCTTCGATCTTGCCAGGTTCGGCGTTGACGATCAGTTGGTTGCCGTAGGCGCTGACCTGGCCGTCCTTGCCGATGAAGTTCTGCGCCACCGGCAGCAGGTCGGCGCTGGTGCGGTAGTTCAGCGGCACGATTTGTGTGTCGGCCATGGCCGACAGGCTGCAGCCGAGCAGCAGGGTGACCAGGAGGGTGCGTAGAGGCATGTCCATTTCTCCGCGAGACAAAGGCTTGATATTGCCAGTTTGTCGGCCCCGAGTGGGGCAAGTTGAATGGTAGACGGCAAAACGCCCCGGCATCGTGGGATGGCGGGGCGTTTTTCGGTAAGGCTTGAGGGCTTCATCGCGAGCAAGCTCGCGATGGCCGCGCTGCGGATTCAGGCCGAGTGCCGCACCATGTCCACATGAGGGATCCCGGCTTCCAGGAACTCCTCGCTGACCACGGCAAAGCCCAGGCGCTCATAGAACGGCGTGGCATGGACCTGGGCGCTGAGCATCTGCTGCTTGAGCCCGCGTCTCTCGGCTTCGGCGATCACGGCTTGCATCAGCGCATCGCCGACTTTCAGGCCGCGCCAGTCCTTGAGGACCGAGACGCGGCCGATATGACCCTCGGTCAGCAGGCGAGCGGTGCCAATGGGGAAATCGCCTTCGAAGGCCAGGAAATGCACTGCATCCTGGTCATCGCAATCCCATTCCAGCTCGGGTGGAACGGACTGTTCGGCAATGAACACGGTCTCACGAATGCGCCGGATCTCGGCGTTGTCCTTTTGCCAGTCTGCGACACGAACGTGAATTCTATTCATCGGCGAACCCCAGGCTGCCTTGCTTGACCAACTCGCAGAGCAGGCCGCGACCATCTTCGTCGGCCAGCCATGGGCCGAGGTTTTCGATATGCAGCGCATCCGCGGCGCAGATCATCTTCAGCAGCTCACGCAACTTGCCCGGCAGGTAGCGGCTCTGGCCGCTGGCGAACAGTAGCAGGTCGTCGTCGACTTCCGACCAGGCCAGGCGTGCGCTCGGGTTGCGAATGATCACCGCGCCTTGCTCCAGGCCGGCCAGCAGGTCGTCCTCTTCCAGCTCGGGCCCGACCACCAGTTCCGGGTAGCGTGGCTCGGTCATGAACTGGCCGAACCAGGTCAGCAGCAGGCGTTCGTCGCTCATGTGTTCGGCCAGCAGGCCCTTGAGGCGATCGAGGGCGTCGTGCTGGATCTGATGCGGGTCGCTCACCGGGCGCGCATCGGCGTCGGTGTAGCGTTCTTCGTCCGGCAGGAACTGGCTGAGGAAATCGGTGAAATGAGTCAGCACCTCGGCGGCGCTCGGCGCGCGGAAACCCACCGAATACGTCATGCAGTCATCCACGGCCACGCCGCAGTGGGCCAGGCGGGGCGGCAGGTAGAGCATGTCACCCGGTTCCAGGGTCCACTCGTCGTTCGCCTCGAAGTCGGCGAGGATGCGCAGGTCGGCGTGCTGCAGCAAGGGACTCTCGGAGTCGCACATCTGGCCGATCTTCCAGTTGCGCTTGCCATGCCCTTGCAGCAGGAATACGTCGTAGTTGTCGAAATGCGGGCCAACGCTGCCACCGGGGGCGGCGAAGCTGATCATCACATCGTCGATGCGCCAGCTGGGCAGGAAGCGGAAGTGCTCCAGCAATTCGGCGACTTCCGGTACGAATTGATCGACCGCCTGTACCAGCAGTGTCCATTCGCGCTCTGGCAGTTTGCTGAATTCGTCTTCGGCGAACGGGCCGCGACGCAATTCCCAGGGACGCTCGCCGTGCTCGATCACCAGGCGCGACTCGACTTCTTCTTCCAGGGCCAGGCCGGCCAGTTCGTCGGCGTCGATCGGGCTTTCGAAGTCAGGGATGGCCTGGCGGATCAGCAGCGGTTTCTTCTGCCAGTAGTCGCGCAGGAACTCCCGTGCCGTGATGCCGCCCAGGAGTTGCAGAGGAATATCAGGATTCATGTGTAACCTATTGAAAAAAATTACTTTTCAGACGCGAATAAAAACGCCCGGCGCGGCCGGGCGTCTCAGGGCAAGGCAATGGGTCAGATACGCTTGGCTTGTGCCGCCGCATTGCCGATGTAGCGGGCCGGCGTGAGCTTTTTCAGCTCGGTGCGCGCTTCGGCGGGCATGTCCAGGCCGTCGATGAAAGTCTGCAACGCTTCAGGGCTGATGCCCTTGCCACGGGTCAGTTCTTTCAGCTTCTCATACGGGTTTTCGATGTTGTAGCGGCGCATCACGGTCTGGATCGGCTCGGCCAGGACTTCCCAGCAGGCGTCGAGGTCGGCGGCGATCTTCTGCTCGTTCAGCTCCAGCTTGCCGATGCCCTTGAGGCTGGCTTCGTAGGCAATGACGCTATGGGCGAAACCCACGCCCAGGTTGCGCAGTACCGTGGAGTCGGTCAGGTCGCGCTGCCAGCGGGAAATCGGCAGCTTGCTCGCCAGGTGCTGGAACAGTGCATTGGCGATGCCCAGGTTGCCTTCGGAGTTCTCGAAGTCGATCGGGTTGACCTTGTGCGGCATGGTCGAGGAACCGATTTCGCCGGCGATGGTGCGCTGCTTGAAATAGCCCAGGGAGATGTAGCCCCAGATGTCGCGGTCGAAGTCGATCAGGATGGTGTTGAAGCGTGCGATCGCGTCGAACAGCTCGGCGATGTAGTCGTGCGGTTCGATCTGGGTGGTGTACGGGTTGAAGCTCAGGCCCAGCTCGTCTTCGATGAAGGCACGGGCATTGGCTTCCCAGTCGATGTCCGGGTAGGCCGACAGGTGCGCGTTGTAGTTGCCCACGGCGCCGTTGATCTTGCCCAGCAGGGGCACGGCGGCGACTTGAGCGATCTGGCGCTCCAGGCGGTAAACGACGTTCGCCAGTTCCTTGCCCAGGGTGGTCGGCGAAGCCGGCTGGCCGTGGGTGCGCGACAGCATCGGTACGTCGGCGAAACGGATCGCCAGTTCGCGAATGGCCTGGGCGATCTGGCGCATCAGCGGCAGCATCACGTCATCGCGGCCTTCGCGCAGCATCAGGGCGTGGGACAGGTTGTTGATGTCCTCGCTGGTGCAGGCAAAGTGGATGAATTCGCTGACCTTGGCCAGTTCCGGCAGCTGGGCCGCCTGCTCCTTGAGCAGGTATTCGATGGCCTTGACGTCGTGGTTGGTGGTGCGCTCGATCTCTTTGACGCGCTCGGCGTGCTCCAGGGCGAAGTTCTCGGCCAGGGCGTTCAGCACCGCATTGGCTTCGGCGGAGAACGCCGGGACTTCGCCGATGGCGGGGTGGGCGGCCAGGCGCTGGAGCCAGCGCACTTCAACCAGGACGCGGGCACGGATCAGGCCGTACTCGCTGAAAATCGGGCGCAGGGCCTGGGTTTTGCCGGCGTAGCGGCCGTCAACAGGGGAAACCGCAGTGAGCGAAGAGAGCTGCATGGGGTGTTCTCGGACAGTCGGGCAACGAAATGGGGCGCGTATCATACATGAAAACCATCGCCGGTCCGTCGCCAACTGACCGGCGTGTTACGCGTGACAAGGTACAAAAGTGGGTCGAGGCGACTTATTCGTTGCGCATCAACGGGTAAAGCTCTTTAAGCAATTTGCGTCGGCTGATCACCAACTGCCAGCGGTGGCCTCCCAACTGCCGCCACAGCCGCGCCGAGCGAATGCCGGCCAACAGCAGGGCACGGATCTTCGAGGCGTTGCTCGGCTGCTGCAGGTTGCGCATGTCGCCATGCACCTGGATGCGCTGGCGCAAGGTACTCAGGGTATCCTGGTAGAGCGCACCGCAGGCGGCGATCACGTTTTCGTGGGACGGACCGAAGTGTTCGACCTGGGACTGGATCTGCGGCAGGCGATTGCCGATGGTCTCCAACAGGTCGTCGCGCTTGGCCAACTGGCGCTCAAGGCCCAGCATCGACAGGGCATAGCGCAACGGCTCGCGTTGCAGGGCGCTGGGCTCGCGCTCCAGGGCGCCGATCAGGGCACGATAACCCTCGCGCAGGTTCAGGTCGTCGCCGCCGTAGACTTCGAGGGTGTCCTTGGGGTCGCGAACCAGCAGGCTGCCGAGCATGCAGCTCAGGCCGGCTTCGCTGGCCTGGCCGGTCTTGGCGATCCTGTCCACCAGTACGGCGGCGAGGAACACCCCGCCCAATGCCGTCAGTTGTTCCTGGATCGGACTCATGCCTTGCTACTCCACGGCTCTGCAACTTCGATCACGCCGCCGCCCAGGCAGACTTCACCGTCGTAGAACACCACGGACTGGCCGGGAGTCACCGCCCGCTGCGGATCATCGAAGGTGGCGCGATAGCCGGTGGCGGTTTTTTCCAGGGTGCAGGGCTGGTCGCTCTGGCGGTAGCGCACCTTGGCCGTCAGGCGACGAGGTTCGCTCAGGTCGATGGGATTGACCCAGTAGATGTCCGAGGCGAGCAGGGCGCGGGAGAACAGCCACGGATGGTCGTTGCCCTGGCCGACGATCAGTTCGTTGTGCTCCAGGTCCTTGACCAGCACGTACCACGGCTCTTCACCGGCGTCCTTCAGGCCGCCGATGCCCAGGCCCTGGCGCTGGCCGATGGTGTGGTACATCAGGCCATGGTGGCGGCCGATGACTTCGCCTTCGGTGGTCTTGATCTCGCCTGGCTGGGCCGGCAGGTATTGCTTGAGGAAGTCGCTGAAGCGCCGCTCGCCGATGAAGCAGATACCGGTGGAGTCCTTCTTCTTGGCAGTCGCCAGGGCATGCTTCTCGGCGATTGCGCGGACTTCGGGCTTCTCCAGCTCGCCTACCGGGAACAGGGTCTTGGCGATCTGCTCGCCACCCACGGCGTGCAGGAAATAGCTCTGGTCCTTGTTCGGGTCCAGGCCCTTGAGCAGTTCGGTGCGACCGTCGATGTCGCGGCGGCGCACATAGTGGCCGGTGGCGATCAGGTCGGCACCCAGCATCATGGCGTAGTCAAGGAACGCCTTGAACTTGATCTCGCGGTTGCAGAGGATGTCGGGGTTCGGCGTGCGGCCGGCCTTGTATTCGGCCAGGAAGTGCTCGAACACGTTGTCCCAGTACTCGGCGGCGAAGTTGGCAGTGTGCAGCTTGATGCCAATCTTGTCGCACACGGCCTGGGCGTCCGCCAGGTCGTCCATGGCGGTGCAGTATTCGGTTCCGTCGTCTTCTTCCCAGTTCTTCATGAACAGGCCTTCCACTTCATAGCCCTGCTCGATCAGCAGGAGAGCGGAAACGGAAGAGTCCACGCCGCCGGACATGCCGACAATGACGCGCTTCTTGGTGGTGTCAGAAGGAGCTGGATCACGCATAGGAATTCAATGAGTGTCTTGAAAAAGGACGCGATTCTATCAGGCCCGGGCGCGCAAGGCTAAAGGGAAGGGCGTATCAGTGCCAGGCTGTGGCGATGACCGGCCAGGTAATCGTCGATGCAGCGGATGATCAGCTCGCTGCGCCAGTGGTCGCGCTGTTCGAGCAGTTCGTCGCGGCTTAGCCATTTAGCGCCGAGGATGCCGTCATCCAGTGGAGAGTCGGGGTTATGGTTCAAGGCCCTGGCGGCGAAACAGACGCGCTGGTAAGTCACGCCGTTGCTGGGCGCGGTGTACAGGTAAATGCCCACCACGTCGGTGGGTTCGACGTCCCAGCCGGTTTCTTCCAGGGTTTCGCGTACAGCGGCTTCGATCAGTGTTTCGTTGGGGTCCAGGTGGCCGGCCGGCTGGTTGAGCACCGCGCGTCCACCCTTGGACTCTTCCACCATCAGGAAACGGCCATTGTCTTCGACGATGGTGGCGACGGTGATGTGGGGTTGCCAGTTCATGGACACTCCTCTGGTTCTCGGACTGGAATGCAGGCCACTGTGGGGGGAGCTTGCTCGCGATAGCGGTGGTGCAGTCAATATCAATGTTGAATGTTATATCGCTATCGCGAGCAAGCTCGCTCCCACAGGGAATATATCTTCAGGGGGAAATGTGTTGAGGTCGCAAACACAAACCCCGGCACAAGGCCGGGGTTTGTGATGTTCCCTTACAACCTTACACCAGCGCAGCGATCGCCGCGTTGAAGGTGGCGCTCGGGCGCATGGCCTTGCTGGTCAGTTCCGGATTGGCGAAGTAATAGCCGCCAATGTCCACTGGCTTGCCTTGGACGGCGTTGAGCTCGGCAACGATCTTCTCTTCGTTGTCGGTCAGGGTCTTGGCCAGGGGCGCGAACTGGGCCTTGAGGGCTGCGTCGTCGTCCTGGGCGGCCAGTGCCTGGGCCCAGAACAGGGTCAGGTAGAAATGGCTGCCGCGGTTGTCGATGCCGCCGACCTTGCGCGAAGGCGACTTGTTGCGGTCCAGGAACTCGCCAGTCGCCTGGTCGAGAGTCTTGGCCAGCACCAGCGCTTTCGGGTTGTTGTAGGTCACGCCCAGGTGTTCCAGGGAAGCGGCCAGGGCCAGGAACTCACCCAGGGAATCCCAGCGCAGGAAGTTCTCTTCCAGCAGCTGTTGAACGTGCTTGGGTGCCGAACCGCCGGCGCCGGTTTCGAACAGGCCGCCGCCATTCATCAGCGGCACGATGGACAGCATCTTGGCGCTGGTGCCCAGCTCCATGATCGGGAACAGGTCGGTGAGGTAGTCGCGCAGTACGTTGCCGGTCACCGAAATGGTGTCCTTGCCTTCGCGGGTGCGGGCCAGGGTGAACTTCATCGCATCGACCGGCGACATGATGCGGATATCCAGGCCCGCGGTGTCGTGATCCTTCAGGTAGGCCTGGACTTTCTCGATCACCACGCCGTCGTGGGCGCGCATCGGGTCCAGCCAGAAGATGGCCGGGGTATTGCTGGCGCGGGCACGGTTGACCGCCAGCTTGACCCAGTCCTGGATCGGTGCGTCCTTGGTCTGGCACATGCGGAAGATGTCGCCGGCTTCCACGTTCTGTTCCAGCAGGGTGCGACCGTTGCTGTCGCTGACGCGGACCACGCCGTCGACCTTGATCTGGAAGGTCTTGTCGTGGGAGCCGTACTCTTCGGCTTTCTTGGCCATCAGGCCGACGTTCGGCACGCTGCCCATGGTGGTCGGGTCGAAGGCGCCGTGCTGCTTGCAGTCTTCGATCACTGCCTGGTAGATGGTGGCGTAGCAACGATCCGGGATCACGGCCTTGGTGTCGTGCAGCTGGCCGTCGGTGCCCCACATCTTGCCGGAGTCACGGATCATGGCTGGCATCGAGGCGTCGACGATGACGTCGCTCGGCACGTGCAGGTTGGTGATGCCCTTGTCGGAGTTGACCATTGCCAGGGATGGGCGCGCCGCGTAGACCGCCTGGATGTCGGCTTCGATCTGGGCCTGCTGTTCGGCCGGCAGGGCCTTGATACGAGCGTACAGATCGCCGATGCCGTTGTTCAGGTTGAAGCCGATCTGTTCCAGTACGTCGGCGTGCTTGGCCAGGGCGTCCTTGTAGAACTCGGCCACGATCTGGCCGAACATGATCGGGTCGGAGACCTTCATCATGGTGGCCTTGAGGTGCACCGACAACAGGACGCCTTTGTGCTTGGCGTCTTCGATTTCGGCGGCGATGAAGTCGCGCAGGGCCTTTTTGCTCATCACGGCGCAGTCGAGGATCTCACCGGCTTGTACGGTGGTCTTTTCCTTCAGGACGGTGGCGGTGCCATCCTGGGCGATCAGCTCGATTTTCACACTGCCGGCGGCGTCGATCAGGGCGGCTTTTTCGCTGCCGTAGAAATCGCCGTTGCTCATGTGGGCCACATGGGACTTGGAGTCGGCGGTCCAGGCACCCATCTTGTGCGGGTGCTTGCGAGCGTAGTTCTTGACCGACAGCGGCGCGCGGCGGTCGGAGTTGCCTTCGCGCAGGACCGGGTTCACGGCGCTGCCCTTGACCTTGTCGTAACGGGCGCGAGCATCTTTCTCGGCCTCGGTGGTCACGGTTTCCGGGTAGTCCGGCAGTGCGTAGCCCTGGGCCTGCAATTCCTTGATCGCGGCCTGCAGTTGCGGCACCGAGGCGCTGATGTTCGGCAGCTTGATGATGTTGGCTTCAGGCGTGACGGCCAGTTCGCCCAGTTCGGCGAGGTGGTCGGCTACGGCTTTGTCACCCAGTTGCTCGGGGAAGCTGGCCAGGATACGCCCTGCGAGGGAGATATCGCGGGTTTCCACAGCGATATCGGCCGAAGCGGTGAAGGCTTCGACGATCGGCAGCAGCGAATAGGTGGCGAGGGCGGGGGCTTCGTCGGTGAAGGTATAGATGATCTTCGAGCGGGTGGGCATATTCGGATTAACTCTCTTCTTTGCTAAAGCATGCGCAGAAACTCGAGGGCGCCGGGTAAGCGCGTTCGTTCAAAGTCATCCGTGAGCCGAATGTCGAGGTTTCTTCGCGGTGATGTTGGGTGCATCAGTCGAGCGTCAAGCGGTCGGGCCGCGGTAACGGACCGGCTTTTAACGGGCGGAAAGTCCTGTCGCAGAGCAGTCAGCCGTCGTGACCCTGTGGTCAGCGGCGGCATTATACATAGGTAGCTGGCGATCTGCCGATGGTTCATAGACCTTCGTACTCGTCCATTGGTCTAAACGTCGCAGGGACGTGAAGGCGTCTATGCTCATGTTTGGCGCTTTTCCCTTGGTTTTCAGGGTTGTACGCGGCGAACTGTATCTCTTTGGTCTTGGTAGGGTTTGCGCGCCGATTCAACTGGGGTACGCTCGAACGCAGCCAGATGTTCAATCCAAGCAATGGAGTTCAGCATGGGGTATCAAAAGATTCAGGTTCCGGCCGTCGGTGACAAAATTACCGTCAATGCAGACCATTCTCTTAATGTTCCTGACAATCCGATCATCCCCTTCATTGAAGGTGACGGCATTGGCGTCGACATCAGCCCGGTCATGATCAAGGTCGTGGACGCCGCGGTGCAGAAGGCCTACGGCGGCAAGCGCAAGATTTCCTGGATGGAAGTCTATGCCGGTGAGAAAGCGACCCAGGTCTACGACCAGGACACCTGGCTGCCCCAGGAAACCCTGGATGCGGTCAAGGACTACGTGGTTTCCATCAAGGGCCCCCTGACCACGCCGGTCGGTGGCGGTATCCGCTCGCTGAACGTGGCCCTGCGTCAACAGCTGGACCTGTACGTCTGCCTGCGTCCGGTGCGCTGGTTCGAAGGCGTGCCGAGCCCGGTCAAGAAGCCCGGCGACGTGGACATGACGATTTTCCGTGAGAACTCCGAAGACATCTATGCCGGTATCGAGTGGAAAGCCGGGTCGGCCGAAGCCACCAAGGTGATCAAGTTCCTCAAGGAAGAAATGGGCGTGACCAAGATCCGTTTCGACGAGGACTGCGGTATCGGCGTCAAGCCGGTGTCCAAGCAGGGGACCAAGCGTCTGGCGCGCAAGGCTTTGCAATACGTGGTCGACAACGACCGCGATTCGCTGACCATCGTGCACAAAGGCAACATCATGAAGTTCACCGAAGGTGCCTTCAAGGAGTGGGCCTACGAAGTGGCCGCCGAGGAGTTCGGCGCGACCCTGCTCGATGGCGGCCCTTGGATGCAGTTCAAGAACCCCAAGACTGGCAAGAACGTCGTGGTCAAGGACGCCATCGCCGATGCCATGCTCCAGCAGATCCTGCTGCGTCCGGCCGAATATGACGTGATCGCCACCCTGAACCTCAACGGCGACTATCTCTCCGACGCCCTGGCGGCGGAAGTGGGGGGTATCGGTATCGCGCCGGGGGCCAACCTGTCCGACACCGTGGCCATGTTCGAAGCCACCCACGGCACCGCACCCAAGTATGCGGGCAAGGACCAGGTCAACCCGGGTTCGTTGATCCTGTCGGCGGAAATGATGCTGCGCCACATGGGTTGGACCGAAGCGGCCGACCTGATCATCAAGGGTACCAACGGTGCGATTTCGGCCAAGACCGTGACCTATGACTTCGAGCGCCTGATGGAGGGCGCCAAGCTGGTGTCCTCCTCGGGCTTCGGTGATGCACTGATTTCCCACATGTAAGAAATTGTCATAAAAAAGCCCGGCTCGATCTCTCGAGCCGGGCTTTTTCGTGCCCGGAAGCTACTGCAGGTCAATGGGTCTCGGTGACCTTGGCTTTGGCGGGAGTGGGGGCGTTTTCGATTTCCTGCAGCGTGATATTGACTGCGTGCAACCCCTTGGGGCCCTGGATGACATTAAATGTAACATCTTGCCCCGCTTTCAAGGTCTTGTAGCCATCCATATTGATTGCCGAGTAGTGCGCGAAAAGGTCTTCTTCCCTGCCAGCCGCGAGAATGAATCCGTAGCCTTTGGCATTGTTGAACCATTTCACCTTGCCACTCATCTTAACGACCGACATAAACCATATCCCTCTGCAACGCACTCCATCACTGGAGTATCATCCGGTTCATCCGCAGTCTAATCTTGTTGTCAGGATCAATGCCGCGGACCTTTTTAACCCGCGATGGGCTCTATTGGTTGTAACACCGTTTTGCCGATAGTCAAGGTGACCCGGCGGTGGCGGTTGAAAACGCCAGCGGGTGCCCCCATTACTGTAAATGCCAACTAAACGAACCTTTCTTTCCATGCATGCAATCAGCCAGATTCGACTAACATTCAATCAGGATCGCCCGGATCTCCACGACGACGATTCCGCAGGCATTGCTGTCCAGGAAGCGAAGCCCGCGTTACAGGCGCCACCGATGTACAAGGTGGTTTTGTTCAACGATGACTACACACCGATGGATTTCGTCGTCGAAGTGCTCGAGGTGTTTTTCAACCTTAATCGCGAGCTGGCGACAAAGGTCATGCTGGCCGTTCATACAGAGGGACGGGCAGTATGCGGAGTGTTTACCCGCGACATCGCCGAGACAAAGGCCATGCAGGTCAACCAGTACGCCCGGGAAAGCCAGCATCCGCTACTCTGTGAAATCGAGAAGGACGGTTAACGCCGACCACTTGGGTATGAGGTGAAGCCATGTTAAACCGCGAGCTCGAAGTCACCCTCAATCTTGCCTTCAAGGAGGCTCGTTCGAAGCGTCATGAATTCATGACCGTCGAGCACCTGCTGTTGGCCCTATTGGATAACGAGGCTGCCGCCACCGTTTTGCGTGCCTGCGGCGCAAACCTCGATAAACTCAAGCATGATCTGCAGGAGTTCATCGACTCCACCACGCCTTTGATCCCCGTCCACGACGAGGATCGCGAAACCCAGCCAACCCTGGGCTTCCAGCGTGTCCTGCAGCGTGCTGTCTTTCATGTACAGAGCTCGGGCAAGCGTGAAGTCACCGGCGCAAACGTGCTGGTTGCCATCTTCAGTGAGCAGGAAAGCCAGGCGGTTTTCCTGCTCAAGCAGCAGAGCGTTGCGCGTATCGATGTCGTCAACTACATCGCCCATGGCATTTCCAAGGTGCCGGGGCATGGCGATCATTCCGAAGGTGAGCAGGATATGCAGGACGACGAGGGCGGTGAGTCTTCTTCCTCGGGCAATCCGCTGGATGCCTATGCCAGCAACCTGAACGAACTGGCGCGCCAGGGGCGGATCGATCCGCTGGTGGGGCGCGAGGCCGAAGTCGAGCGCGTCGCCCAGATCCTGGCCCGGCGCCGCAAGAACAACCCATTGTTGGTGGGCGAGGCGGGCGTGGGCAAGACCGCCATCGCCGAAGGCCTGGCCAAGCGCATCGTCGACAGTCAGGTGCCGGACCTGCTGGCCAACAGCGTGGTCTATTCCCTCGACCTGGGTGCCTTGCTGGCCGGCACCAAGTACCGCGGTGATTTCGAGAAGCGCTTCAAGGCTTTGCTGGGCGAGCTGAAAAAACGTCCCCAGGCGATCCTGTTCATCGATGAGATCCACACCATCATCGGTGCCGGGGCTGCCTCCGGTGGCGTCATGGACGCTTCGAACCTGCTCAAGCCGCTGCTCTCGTCGGGCGACATCCGCTGCATCGGCTCGACCACCTTCCAGGAGTTCCGCGGGATCTTCGAGAAGGATCGTGCCCTGGCGCGGCGTTTCCAGAAGGTCGACGTGTCGGAACCCTCGGTGGAAGACACCATCGGTATCCTGCGCGGCCTGAAAGGGCGTTTCGAGCTGCACCACAGCATCGAATACAGCGATGATGCCTTGCGCGCCGCCGCCGAACTGGCTTCGCGCTACATCAATGACCGGCACATGCCGGACAAGGCCATCGACGTCATCGACGAGGCCGGTGCCTATCAGCGCCTGCAGCCTGCCGAGAGCCGCGTCAAGCGTATCGAGGTGCCACAGGTCGAGGATATCGTGGCGAAGATCGCGCGCATTCCGCCCAAGCACGTCACCAGTTCCGACAAGGAACTGCTGCGCAATCTGGAGCGTGACCTGAAGCTGACAGTGTTCGGCCAGGATGCAGCCATCGATTCGCTGTCCACGGCTATCAAACTGTCCCGTGCCGGGCTGAAGTCGCCGGACAAGCCGGTAGGTTCGTTCCTGTTCGCCGGGCCGACCGGCGTGGGCAAGACCGAGGCGGCGCGGCAACTGGCCAAGGCGCTGGGGATCGAGCTGGTTCGCTTCGACATGTCCGAATACATGGAGCGTCATACCGTCTCGCGGCTGATCGGTGCGCCTCCGGGGTATGTCGGTTTCGACCAGGGTGGCTTGCTGACCGAAGCCATTACCAAGCAGCCTCACTGCGTGTTGCTGCTCGATGAGATCGAGAAGGCGCATCCGGAAGTCTTCAACCTGCTGCTGCAGGTGATGGACCACGGTACGCTGACCGACAACAACGGGCGCAAGGCGGATTTCCGCAACGTGATCATCATCATGACCACGAACGCCGGTGCCGAGACCGCGGCTCGCGCTTCGATCGGTTTCACCCATCAGGACCATTCGTCCGATGCGATGGAAGTGATCAAGAAGAGCTTCACGCCTGAGTTCCGCAACCGCCTGGACACCATCATCCAGTTTGGTCGCCTCAGTCATGAAGTCATCAAGAGCGTGGTGGATAAGTTCCTTACCGAACTTCAGGCGCAGCTCGAAGACAAGCGTGTACTGCTGGAAGTCACCGATGCGGCTCGCAGCTGGCTGGCGGAGGGTGGTTACGATGTGACGATGGGGGCCCGGCCGATGGCTCGCCTGATCCAGGACAAGATCAAGCGTCCGCTGGCGGAGGAGATTCTCTTTGGCGAACTGGCCGAGCATGGCGGTGTGGTTCACATCGACATCAAGGACGGCGAGCTGACCTTCGACTTCGAAACCACGGCCGAAATGGCATGATCGCCACCCGTAACAAGCAAAAAGGCGCCGAAAGGCGCCTTTTTGCTGGCTTCAGGAATACGCCGACCTCCTGTGGGAGCGAGCTTGCTCGCGATGGCGGCGGCACGCCCGGCATCCATGCAAGCTGATCCTCTGCTATCGCGAGCAAGCTCGCTCCCACAAGGGGGTATCAAATCCCAGGCAAACAAAAACGCCCGGCATCTAGCCGGGCGTCCTGTATTGACTTGTTAGCGAGCGCGGTAAGTGATGCGCCCTTTGCTCAAGTCATAGGGCGTCAGCTCGACGCGCACTTTGTCACCGGTCAGAATACGAATGTAGTTCTTGCGCATCTTGCCGGAGATATGCGCGGTAACGACGTGCCCATTTTCCAACTCCACGCGAAACATGGTGTTGGGCAGGGTGTCGACGACAGTGCCTTCCATTTCGAAGCTGTCTTCTTTCGACATGCAGTAAAGCCCTCGGTATCCAGTGAATGGCCCGGTGCAACTGCGCCAGGCAAAAGCGGCGTGCATTGTGCCCGAAAAAGGGGGGGCAAGCCAAGGGGTTCTTGGGGGCGTTCTCTGTTGGTTCTTTATCGCGGTGGGGAAGCCCATCGAGAGCGTCCTCTAGTTGAGAACCACCCAACGCTGGTTGATCAGCAATTCGATAGGCCGATATTGGGTCTTGTAGTTCATTTTTTTGCAGTTCTTGATCCAGTAGCCCAGGTATACCGCTTCCAGGCCCAGGCGCCGGGCTTCGGCGATCTGCCAGAGAATGGCAAACCGTCCCAGGCTGCGCCGCTCCTCGTTGGGCTCGTAGAAGGTGTACACGGCGGAAAGGCCGTTGGGCAGCAGGTCCGTCACGGCAATGGCCACCAGTCGTCCTTCGAGGCGGAACTCATAAAAACGGGAGAAGGGCAGGTCGCGAACCAGGAAGGTGGAGAACTGATCGCGGCTGGGCGGGTACATGTCGCCGTCGGCATGGCGCTGCTCTATATAGCGTTGGTACAGGTCGAAATATTCTTCGCTGAACTGTGGTTTGGCCGGCCGCACCTGGATGTCGGCGTTGCGTTTGAAGATGCGCTTCTGCTGGCGATTGGGCGTGAACCGCGCTACGGGTATGCGGGCGGGCACACAGGCGTTGCAATGCTGGCAATGAGGCCTGTAGAGGTGGTCGCCGCTGCGACGGAAACCCATTTCCGACAGGTCAGCGTAGACATGCACGTCCATGGGCTGGCTAGGGTCGAGGAACAGCGTCGTGGCCTGCTCCTCCGGCAGATAACTGCAAGAGTGGGGCTGAGTGGCATAGAACTTCAAACGCGCCAACTCGGTCATGATCAACCCTCGGGCATAAGACGAAAACAAACTCTGGTTAAGTGTAAGCCACCAGCGCCAATGTCGCTCAGCAAACCCAGGTCGCCTGGTTGGGGCGGTCCAGATGGGCCTTGAGATAGCTGGCGAACGCGGTGCGTGGGATCGATCGGGCGCCCAGGCTGTGCAGGTGCTCGGTAGGCATCTGGCAGTCTATCAGCACGAAACCGGCCGTCTTGAGGTGCTGGACCAGGGTCGCGAAGCCGAATTTAGAGGCATTGTCGGCCCGGCTGAACATGGACTCGCCAAAAAACAGCTGCCCCATGGCCAGGCCGTACAGGCCGCCCACCAGCTGGCCCTGGTCCCAGACTTCCACCGAATGGGCGAAGCCGCGTCGATGCAGTTCCAGATAGGCGGTTTGCATGGCCTCGGTGATCCAGGTCCCGTCGGCATAGGCGCGGGGCTCGGCGCAGGCCTTGATTACAGCAGCGAAGTCCTTGTCGAACGTCACTTCATAGCGTTGCTTGCGCAGAAGCTTGCCCAGGCTGCGCGAGACATGCAGTTCGTCGGGAAACAGAACGGTGCGTGGATCGGGTGACCACCACAGGATTGGCTGACCCTCGGAAAACCACGGGAAGCAGCCATGGCGGTAGGCCTGGATCAGCCGGTCGGCGGACAGGTCGCCACCAGCGGCCAGCAGCCCGTTGGGGTCGCGCATGGCTTTTTCCAGTGGTGGAAAATCGAGGGTGTTGCGTTGTAACCAAGTCAGCATGGGTGTCCGGGCTTGCAGAAGGGGAGGGGGCGGGCGCGTTCACATTCTGTTCGGATCGGCGCCCGCCCAAAGGTTAACCGTCAAACGGCAGGAATGTCATCGAGATACTTCTCGGCGTCGAGGGCGGCCATGCAGCCGGCACCGGCCGAGGTAATGGCCTGGCGATACACGTGGTCGGCCACGTCGCCGGCTGCGAACACGCCTTCGATATCGGTGGCGGTGGCATTGCCCTCGCTGCCACCGCGCACCAACAGATAGCCGTCCCGCATGTTCAACTGGCCCTGGAACAGGTCGGTATTGGGCTTGTGGCCGATGGCGATGAACACGCCGGCCAGTTGCAAGGTGCTGGTTTCGCCGCTCTGGCTGTTGCGCAGGCGAGCGCCGGTCACGCCGCTGGCGTCGCCCAGCACTTCGTCCAGGTTCTCGTTCCAGTGCAGGCGGATATTGCCGTTGGCGGCCTTTTCGAAGAGTTTGTCCTGGAGTATTTTTTCCGCGCGCAGCTTGTCCCGGCGGTGGATCAGGTGCACCTCCCTGGCGATATTGGACAGATACAGGGCTTCCTCCACGGCGGTGTTGCCGCCGCCGACGACGGCCACCACCTGGTTGCGGTAGAAGAATCCGTCGCAGGTGGCACAGGCGGAAACGCCCTTGCCGGCGAAAGTTTCCTCTGAGGGCAGGCCCAGGTACTGGGCCGAGGCGCCAGTGGCGATAATCAGCGCGTCGCAGGTATAAGTGCCGCTGTCGCCGATGAGTTCGAACGGACGCTGCTGCAACTTGGCGGTGTGGATATGGTCGTAGACGATCTGTGTGTCGAAGCGCTCGGCGTGTCGTTGCATGCGCTCCATCAGCACCGGTCCGGTCAGGCCTTCGACATCGCCGGGCCAGTTGTCGACTTCCACCGTGGTGGTGAGCTGGCCACCGGCCTGCAGGCCGGTGATGACAACGGGTTTGAGGTTGGCGCGGGCGGCATAGACAGCAGCGCTGTAGCCGGCGGGGCCAGATCCGAGAATGATCAGGCGCGAATGCTTCACTTCGTTCATAAAAACACCTCATAAGCCTTTGTCACAAAAGAGAATGCGTGCTCAAATTGGCGCTGGTGCCACTTTTTCTGGCTATGCTCCAACCACGCGGGCGGGCAATGCCTCCGGGCTGCTAAACCCGTACAATGCTTGTGTTTTGAACGCCGGACGAGCAAAAGGTCAAATCTTGGGCAACACCTGCGGTTTTCCGGATGCACGTCTCAGTGGTAAAAGTAGTACCGGTTGAGCACTTTCACTTTTTTACCGGCTCCTGCGGGCCGTTTTTTACACGTTCAGTCATTCAACAGAGGAACGCGCCGTCGGCGCAGGAAAAGAAGCGTTTTGAAGAAATCCACCGCAGCACCCAAGACAGTCGTTCCGCTCTGGCGCCAGCAATTGCACTACCGGCTCAAGGAAGGTGCATTGATCGCCATCGGGGCCTTGTGCCTGTTCCTGATGATGGCCTTGCTGACCTACGGCAAGGATGATCCGGGCTGGAGCCACAACAGCAAGATCGACGACGTGCAGAACTTTGGCGGTCCGGCCGGCTCCTACAGCGCCGACATCCTGTTCATGGTGCTGGGCTATTTCGCCTATATTTTCCCGCTGCTGCTGGCGATCAAGGCCTACCAGATCTTTCGCCAGCGCCACGAGCCGTGGCAGTGGAGCGGCTGGTTGTTCTCCTGGCGGCTGATCGGCCTGGTGTTCCTGGTGCTGTCGGGCGCCGCGCTGGCCCATATCCATTTTCATGCGCCCACCGGCCTGCCGGCCGGAGCCGGCGGTGCGCTGGGGGAAAGCCTTGGCGACCTGGCCAGGAATGCCCTGAACATCCAGGGCAGCACATTGCTGTTCATTGCCCTGTTTCTCTTTGGCCTGACCGTATTCACCGATCTTTCCTGGTTCAAGGTCATGGACATCACCGGCAAGATCACCCTCGACCTGATCGAGCTGATCCAGGGGGCGGTGAATCGCTGGTGGGCGGCGCGCACCGAGCGCAAGCATCTGGTGGCGCAACTGCGTGAGGTCGACGACCGCGTCCACGACGTGGTGGCGCCGACCGTCCCCGACAAGCGCGAGCAGGCCAAGGTCAAGGAGCGCCTGATCGAGCGTGAGCAGGCCTTGAGCAAGCACATGTCCGAGCGCGAGAAACAGGTGCCGCCGGTCATCACCATGGCCCCGGCCAAGGCGCCGGAGCCGAGCAAGCGCGTGCAGAAGGAAAAACAGGTGCCCCTGTTCGTCGACAGCGCGGTGGAAGGCACCTTGCCGCCGATTTCAATCCTCGATCCGGCCGAGAAGAAACAGCTCAACTATTCCCCCGAGTCCCTGGCGGCCGTCGGTCATCTGCTGGAGATCAAGCTCAAGGAGTTCGGGGTCGAGGTTTCGGTGGATTCGATCCACCCGGGGCCGGTCATCACCCGTTACGAAATCCAGCCGGCCGCCGGCGTGAAGGTCAGCCGCATCGCCAACCTCGCGAAGGACCTGGCGCGTTCGCTGGCCGTCACCAGCGTACGGGTGGTGGAAGTGATTCCGGGCAAGACCACCGTGGGTATCGAGATTCCCAACGAAGATCGCCAGATCGTGCGTTTCTCCGAGGTGCTCTCGACTCCCGAGTACGACAACCACAAGTCGCCGGTCACCCTGGCCCTGGGCCACGACATCGGCGGCAAGCCGGTCATCACCGACCTGGCGAAGATGCCCCACCTGCTGGTGGCCGGTACCACCGGTTCGGGTAAGTCGGTGGGTGTGAACGCGATGATCCTGTCGATCCTGTTCAAGTCCGGCCCGGAAGACGCCAAGCTGATCATGATCGACCCGAAGATGCTCGAACTGTCGATCTACGAAGGCATTCCGCACCTGCTGTGCCCGGTGGTGACCGACATGAAGGACGCCGCCAACGCCCTGCGCTGGAGCGTTGCCGAGATGGAGCGTCGCTACAAGCTGATGGCCAAGCTGGGCGTGCGCAACCTGTCGGGCTTCAACGCCAAGGTCAAGGAGGCCGAGGAGGCGGGCACGCCGTTGACCGACCCGCTGTACCACCGCGAAAGCATCCACGACGAGGCGCCGCTGCTGCACAAGCTGCCGACCATCGTGGTGGTGGTGGACGAATTCGCCGACATGATGATGATCGTCGGCAAGAAGGTCGAAGAACTGATCGCCCGGATCGCCCAGAAGGCCCGTGCGGCCGGTATCCACCTGATCCTCGCTACCCAGCGACCATCCGTGGACGTGATCACCGGCCTGATCAAGGCCAACATCCCGACTCGCATGGCGTTCCAGGTGTCGAGCAAGATCGACTCGCGCACCATCATCGACCAGGGGGGCGCCGAACAACTGCTGGGCCATGGTGACATGTTGTACATGCCACCGGGGACCAGCCTGCCAATCCGGGTGCACGGTGCGTTCGTTTCCGACGACGAAGTGCACCGGGTGGTGGAGGCGTGGAAACTGCGCGGCGCCCCCGAATACAACGACGACATCCTCAACGGCGTCGAAGAGGCTGGCAGCGGCTTCGAAGGCGGTGGTGGCGGTGGCGACGAAGACGCGGAAACCGATGCGCTCTATGACGAAGCGGTGCAGTTCGTCCTGGAAAGCCGTCGGGCGTCGATTTCCGCCGTCCAGCGCAAGCTCAAGATCGGCTATAACCGCGCCGCCCGCATGATCGAGGCCATGGAAATGGCCGGGGTCGTGACGGCCATGAACACCAACGGCTCGCGTGAAGTGCTGGCGCCGGGCCCGATGCGCGACTGACAACGACCTGGGTGGCCTGTCGGTGACACGCCGCCCATCCCCCACGAATTCATGAGGACTCCCATGCGCCTGATTCGCATGTTGCTGTTACCCGTACTGGCCCTGACCACGTTGTCGGCCCATGCCGATGAAAAGGACGTGGCGCGCCTGACCCAGTTGCTGGAGCGCTCCCAGACCCTGACCGCACGCTTTTCCCAGCTGACCCTCGATGGCAGCGGCACCCAACTGCAGGAAACCGCCGGTGAAATGGCCCTGCAGCGTCCTGGCCTGTTCTACTGGCACACCGATGCGCCGGCCGAACAGCTGATGGTGTCCGATGGCAAGAAAGTCTCCCTGTGGGACCCGGACCTGGAGCAGGTCACTATCAAGACCCTCGACCAGCGCCTGACCCAGACCCCGGCCTTGCTGCTGTCCGGCGATATCTCCAAGATCAGCCAGAGCTTCGACATCAGTGCGAAGGAAGCCGGTGGCGTGATCGACTTCACCCTCAAGCCCAAGACCAAGGACAGCCTGTTCGATAGCCTGCGCCTGTCGTTCCGCAATGGCCTGGTCAATGACATGCAACTGATCGACAGCGTCGGCCAGCGCACCAACATCCTGTTCACCGGTGTGAAGGCCAACGAGCCGATCGCCGCGTCCAAGTTCAAGTTCGACATCCCCAAGGGTGCCGATGTGATCCAGGAGTAACCCCGTAGCCGCTGTGGGAGCGAGCTTGCTCGCGATAGCGTCGGATCAGTGGGAGTTGCGGTGACTGGCACACCGCTATCGTCGGATCGCCGCCCGGAGCAAGCTCGCTCCCGCAATCGATTGTGGTGTTCAATTGTTTAACTGATCGGCAACAGGACCCAGCGGAGGTTTAGTAAGTAATCATGGACCTGTTTCGAAGTGCCCCGATCGCCCAGCCACTGGCTGCCCGCCTGCGTGCGACCAACCTGGACGAGTACGTCGGCCAGGAGCATGTGCTCGCTCGCGGCAAGCCTTTGCGCGAAGCCCTGGAGCAGGGTGCGTTGCACTCGATGATTTTCTGGGGGCCGCCGGGGGTGGGCAAGACCACCCTGGCGCGGCTGCTGGCGGAAGTCTCGGACGCGCATTTCGAAACAGTCTCGGCGGTGCTGGCCGGGGTCAAGGAGATCCGCCAGGCGGTGGAAGTGGCCAAGCAGCAGGCTGGCCAGTACGGCAAGCGCACCATCCTGTTCGTGGACGAAGTGCACCGCTTCAACAAGTCGCAGCAGGATGCGTTCCTGCCCTACGTCGAGGACGGCACGCTGATCTTCATCGGCGCGACCACCGAAAACCCCTCGTTCGAACTCAACAACGCCTTGCTGTCCCGGGCGCGGGTCTATGTGCTCAAGAGCCTCGACGAGGCCGCGATGCGCAAGCTGGTGCAACGCGCATTGACCGAAGAACGAGGCCTGGGCAAGCGCAGGCTGAGCCTCAGCGATGAAGGTTTCCAGATGCTGGTGTCCGCCGCCGATGGCGATGGTCGCCGCCTGCTCAATCTGTTGGAGAACGCGTCGGACCTGGCCGAGGATGACAGCGAGATCGGCGTCGAGCTGCTGCAAAGCCTGCTGGGCGATACCCGGCGGCGTTTCGACAAGGGCGGCGAGGCGTTCTATGACCAGATCTCGGCGCTGCACAAATCCATCCGCGGTTCCAATCCCGATGCGGCCCTGTACTGGTTCGCGCGGATGATCGATGGTGGTTGCGATCCGCTGTACCTGGCGCGGCGGGTGGTACGCATGGCCAGCGAAGACATCGGCAATGCCGACCCGCGGGCCCTGAGCCTGTGCCTGGCGGCCTGGGACGTTCAGGAACGCCTCGGCAGCCCCGAAGGCGAGCTCGCCGTGGCCCAGGCCATTACCTACCTGGCCTGCGCGCCGAAAAGCAACGCGGTGTACATGGGCTTCAAGGCAGCGATGCGCAGCGCCACCGAGCACGGTTCCCTCGAAGTGCCACTGCACCTGCGCAACGCACCGACAAAGCTCATGAAGCAATTGGGCTATGGCGAAGAATACCGTTACGCCCACGATGAGCCGGATGCCTATGCCGCCGGCGAAGACTATTTTCCCGAAGAGCTCGAACCCCAGTCGTTCTATCAGCCGGTGCCCCGTGGCCTCGAGTTGAAGATCGGTGAGAAGCTCAATCACCTGGCGCAACTGGACCGCTCGAGTCCACGGCAGCGGAGAAAACCTTGATTCCCCTGATCCTCGCAGTCTCCGCCGGCGGCATTGTCGGCACCTTGTTGCGTTTCGCCACGGGCAACTGGATCAATGCAAATTGGCCCCGACACTTCTATACCGCGACGCTGGCCGTTAATATCGTGGGCTGTCTGCTGATCGGCGTTCTATACGGTCTGTTTTTGATTCGCCCGGAAGTGCCCATCGAGGTGCGTGCGGGGCTGATGGTCGGCTTTCTTGGCGGCCTGACGACTTTTTCATCCTTTTCACTGGATACGGTGCGCCTGCTGGAAAGCGGGCAGGTGCCGCTGGCCCTGGGCTATGCGGCCATCAGCGTATTCGGCGGGCTGCTCGCCACCTGGGCCGGCCTGTCCCTGACCAAACTTTGATAACGAGAGACCGACATGCTCGATTCCAAACTGTTACGTAGCAACCTTCAGGACGTAGCGGATCGCCTGGCCTCCCGCGGCTTCGTCCTGGATGTCGCGCGCATCGAAACGCTGGAAGAACAGCGCAAGAGCGTCCAGACCCAGACCGAAAAACTGCAGGCCGAGCGTAACGCCATCTCCAAGAGTATTGGCCAGGCCAAGCAGCGCGGCGAAGATATCGCGCCGTTGATGGCGAACGTCGAGAGCATGGGAACCGAGCTCGCCAACGGCAAGATCGCCCTGGACAAGATCCAGACCGAGCTGGATTCGATCCTGCTGGGCATCCCGAACCTGCCCCACGAGTCGGTACCGATCGGCGAAGACGAAGAGGGCAATGTCGAGGTGCGTCGCTGGGGCACGCCAAAGAACTTCGATTTCCCGGTGCAGGACCACGTGGCCCTGGGCGAGAAATTCGGCTGGCTGGATTTCGAGACCGCCGCCAAGCTGTCCGGCGCCCGTTTTGCCCTGTTGCGCGGGCCGATCGCCCGTCTGCACCGGGCCCTGGCACAGTTCATGATCAACCTGCACGTCACCGAGCACGGTTACGAGGAAGCCTACACCCCGTACCTGGTCCAGGCGCCGGCCCTGCAAGGCACCGGCCAACTGCCCAAGTTCGAGGAAGACCTGTTCAAGATCGGTCGTGAAGGCGAAGCCGATCTGTACCTGATCCCCACCGCCGAAGTGTCGCTGACCAACATCGTCGCCGGCGAAATCGTCGATGCTAAGCAACTGCCGATCAAATTCGTGGCCCATACGCCATGCTTCCGCAGCGAAGCCGGCGCATCGGGTCGCGATACCCGTGGCATGATCCGCCAGCATCAGTTCGACAAGGTGGAGATGGTGCAGATCGTCGAGCCTTCGAAATCCATGGACGCGCTGGAGAGCCTCACTGCCAACGCCGAGAAGGTCCTGCAGTTGCTGGAGCTGCCGTATCGCACCCTGGCCCTGTGCACGGGTGACATGGGCTTCAGCGCGGTCAAGACCTACGACCTGGAAGTGTGGATCCCGAGCCAGGACAAGTACCGCGAGATTTCCTCGTGCTCCAACTGCGGCGACTTCCAGGCCCGTCGCATGCAGGCCCGTTACCGCAACCCTGAAACCGGCAAGCCGGAACTGGTCCACACCCTCAATGGCTCGGGCCTGGCGGTGGGCCGTACCCTGGTGGCCGTACTGGAGAACTACCAGCAGGCCGACGGTTCGATCCGCGTGCCTGAGGTGTTGAAGCCCTACATGGGCGGCATCGAGGTCATCGGTTAAATGGATTATCTGCCACTGTTCCATAACCTGCGCGGTAACCGCGTGCTGGTGGTGGGCGGCGGGGAAATTGCCTTGCGCAAATCCCGGCTGCTGGCCGATGCCGGCGCGTTGCTGCGGGTAGTCGCACCCGACATCGAACCGCAGTTGCGGGAACTGGTCAGTGGCAGCGGCGGCGAGTGTGTCCAGCGCGGTTACCTGGAGTCGGATCTGGACGGTTGCGGGCTGATCATTGCCGCCACCGACGACGAACCACTCAATGCCCAAGTCTCGGCCGACGCCCACAAGCGTTGCGTTCCGGTCAACGTGGTGGACGCGCCGGCCCTGTGCAGCGTGATCTTCCCGGCGATCGTCGACCGCTCGCCCTTGGTGATCGCGGTGTCCAGTGGCGGCGACGCGCCAGTGCTGGCGCGGCTGATCCGGGCCAAGCTGGAAACCTGGATTCCCTCGACCTATGGGCAGTTGGCCGGGCTGGCGGCGCGTTTTCGCAATCAGGTCAAGCAACTGTTTCCTGATGTCCAGCAGCGCCGGGCGTTCTGGGAAGAGGTGTTCCAAGGCCCTATCGCCGACCGTCAACTGGCCGGGCAAGGCGGCGAAGCCGAGCGCTTGCTGCGGGAAAAGATCGACGGCCAGGCGCCGAACGCGCCGGGCGAAGTCTATCTGGTGGGTGCCGGGCCGGGTGATCCGGACCTGTTGACCTTCCGCGCCTTGCGCTTGATGCAGCAGGCGGACGTGGTGCTGTACGACCGCCTGGTGGCGCCGGCAATCCTCGAACTGTGCCGGCGCGACGCCGAGCGCATCTACGTTGGCAAGCGCCGCGCCGAACACGCCGTGCCTCAGGATCAGATCAACCAGCAATTGGTCGACCTGGCCCGTCAGGGCAAGCGCGTGGTGCGGTTGAAGGGTGGCGATCCGTTCATCTTCGGCCGTGGTGGCGAGGAGATCGAAGAGCTGGCGGCCCATGGCATCCCGTTCCAGGTCGTCCCCGGCATCACCGCCGCCAGTGGTTGCGCGGCCTACGCCGGGATCCCGCTGACCCATCGCGACTACGCCCAATCGGTGCGTTTCATCACGGGCCATCTCAAGGACGGCACCAGCGACCTGCCATGGGCCGACCTGGTTTCACCGGCCCAGACCCTGGTGTTCTACATGGGCTTGGTCGGCCTGCCGATGATCTGCAACGAGCTGATCAAGCACGGTCGCGCGGCGGATACGCCGGCGGCGTTGATCCAGCAAGGCACCACGTCCAACCAGCGGGTCTTTACCGGCACTTTGGCGGACTTGCCACGGCTGGTGGCCGAGCACGAAGTGCATGCGCCGACCCTGGTGATCGTCGGGGAAGTGGTGCAACTGCGCGAGAAGCTGGCCTGGTTCGAAGGGGCTCAGGGGCAGGTCTAGAAGGGCCGAGCTGCCTGCAATCGCGAGCCTGCTCGCGATTGGCCTTCAGAGGCAATAAAATCCTGGATCAATCCTCAGTCCCACGCCAAATCCCTTTCCCACTCAACCTTCCCCGATCATGGGCAACCCTGAAATCCTGCTGCGGCCCCTTGGGTACGATCCCGTTGGGGTTGATGGTCTTGTGGCTGCCATAGTAATGACGCTGGATGTGGGTGAAGTCCACGGTGTCGGCGATGCCCGGCCACTGGTACAGCTCCCGCAGCCAGTTCGACAGGTTCGGGTAGTCGGCAATGCGGCGCAGGTTGCATTTGAAATGGCCGAAATACACCGCGTCGAAACGGATCATGGTGGTAAACAGGCGGATATCCGCTTCGGTGAGGTATTCGCCGGTCAAGTAGCGTTGCAGGCCCAACAGCGCCTCCAGTCGGTCCAGTTCGGCGAACAGCTGGTCGAATGCCTGCTCATAGGCTTGCTGGGTGGTGGCGAAGCCGGCGCGATAGACCCCGTTGTTTACCGCCGGATAGATGCGCTCGTTCAGCGCGTCGATATCGCTGCGCAAGTGTTCGGGGTAGAGGTCCAGGGTATTGCCGGTCAAGCCATCGAACGCACTGTTGAACATGCGGATGATCTCCGCCGATTCGTTGCTGACGATACGTTGCCGTTGTTTGTCCCACAGAGCTGGAACGGTGACGCGGCCGGTATAGTCCGGCGTATCGGCGGTATAGCGCTGGTGCAGGAAACTCAGGTTGTCGAGTTTGTCGCCGGTCGAGCCGTGGGCCTTGTCGAAGGTCCAGCCGTTCTCCAGCATCAGGTAGCTGACCACCGAGACGTCGATCAGCTCTTGCAGGCCCTTGAGCTTGCGCAAGATCAGCGTGCGATGAGCCCAGGGACAGGCCAGGGACACATACAGATGGTAGCGCCCCGGTTCGGCGGCAAATCCACTATCACCCGTGGGACCGGCGCTGCCGTCGGCGGTGATCCAGTGACGGCGTTGCGCCTGTTCGCGCTGGAACGTGCCGTCCTTGCTTTCATACCACTGATCCTGCCAGCGGCCTTCGACTAACAAACCCATCTCGATCTCCTCGGCCAATACACATTGGAGACGAGTCTATTCCGATAGGTTCGAACAAAAAGCGCAAAGGTTGGGCGTTGATGATCGATTAAATCGATCGATCTCGCGCTTCCCAATAGTGCCGGGCCTTCTCGAACGCTTCTTCGCGAGCCTGGCCCAGGCCGCGCAAGGCCAGGGCCATGGTGGCGATCAACGCGAGTCGGGGGTAGCTGTCTTCCACTTCGCCGCGCCAGACCGCCTTGAGGTGTTCGGGGTCGAGGCTTTCAGGCTTGACGTGGCGCTGCTCGGACAGCCGTGGCCATTCCTCATCCCAGCTCGTGCCGCCAGTGGTGCCATACAGATGATTGTCGGCGTCCGGGTTGATCTCGATCTCGCCGCCGTCGCCCTTGATGACGATGGCCGTGTCTCCCAGCAGGCCACTGGCCTGGCGATGCACCGCCTGGTAACCGGGATGGAAGATGCTCTGCAGCCCGCAACGGGCGCCCAGCGGGTTGAGAAGGCGGGCCAGGGAATGGATCGGCGAGCGCAGGCCCAGGGTATTGCGCAGGTCGATCATATGCTGCATCCGGGGTGCCCAGTCCACCAACGGCATGAAGGCCAGGCCACCGTTGTCCAGCGCGGCACCGACCTGTGGCCAGTCGCGGCACAGTGGAATCTGCAGCGATTGCAGCAACTGTTCGGTGTAAAGCCGGCCCGCCGTATGGGCGCCGCCGCCATGCATGAAGATCCGCACCCCGTTCTGTCCCAGGCATTTGGCCGCCAGCAGGTACCACGGCAGGTGACGTTTCTTGCCGGCGTAGGTCGGCCAGTCCAGGTCCACGGCCAGGGCCGGTACCGCCAGGCGCTCGCGCAAGGCTTCGGTGAAGCCGGCCAGTTCCTCGGCGCTTTCTTCCTTGTGTCGCAACAGCATCAGGAAGGCGCCCAGCTGGGTATCCTCGACCGTTTCGTCCAGCACCATGCCCATGGCTTCCCGGGCTTCTTCGCGGGTCAGGTTGCGGGCACCGCGCTTGCCTTTGCCGAGGATGCGCACGAACTGGGCGAATGGGTGTTCGGCCGGGGTCTGGAGGGTCAGCGATGGGAAGTCGGTCATAGGCAGTTCGTCGGTTTGGGCAGGCCCGCCAGCCTGGCGGCGAGTTTGGCGGGCGTGCCTTTGAACAAGCGGTTCAGGTGCAGGCTGTTGCCTTTTTCCGTCCCCAATTTCAGCGCGGTGTACTTGATCAGCGGCCGGGTGGCGGGAGAGAGCTGGAACTCATCGTAGAAGCTGCGCAACAGCTCGAGGATTTCCCAGTGTTCGGGGCCCAGCTCCATGCCTTCGGCAGCCGCCAGGGCAGCGGCCACGTCGGCCGACCAATCGTTGCGGTCGGCCAGGTAGCCGTCCTTGTCCAGCGCGATGGCGCGATCGCCCACGTTCAGCACATTCATAGCCAGGTATTGACCTTGTCATGCCGGACCGACAGTTCGACGAAGGCCGGGTAATCGATGGCCACGATCCAGTCCGCAATCGCCAGGCCACGCGCCTGGGCATCTTCCAGAAGCACGAAGCGCTGCTGATGGAGGGCTTGCAGGGCCTGGAACGGCTGGGTGCCGGGCTGCAACGCATAAGTCGCGTCGCCACACAGCAGCAGCGCATCCTGGCTCCCCAGGATCCGCAGGCAACTGCCGAAGCGCTCGTCGCCGAAAGGCGAATGGGATAACACATGCAAAGTCGACATCAGAGCGTGATCACCTGGTCGTAACGGTCAATGAGAGCGGTGATGTCTTGGGCGGTCAGCACCTTCATGTCGTCCAGCGCCAGGGCCGCGGTGTCGATACCGCGCCGGGCGGCACTGTCGGCGCAGACGAAGAGCGCTTCCACGCCGAACATCGGCAAAGCCTGCAGGTTCGCGCTGAGGTCTTTCTGCTGGACGGCCCTGGCATCCTGGCCGGCGAGCAGCTGGAGCACACCGTCATCGAGAAAGAGCAGGCCAATGGGCAGGTCGAACGCACCACCGGCCAGCACGATATCCAGGGCTTCCCGGGCACCGGGACCCGACCACGGGGACTGGCGGCTGATGAGCAGCAGGGACTTGGCCATCACGCGCCTCCAAAGCAGATCAAACGGTCGGCATCCTGGATCGCATCGTGCAACTGGCCCAACCCGGACAAGGCCCAAGGCGCCTCGACGCTGACCGCCGAACGCTGGTAGCGCCGGGCTTCGTCTTCGTCCAGCACGCCACGGCGCAATGCCGCGGCGATGCACACCACGCCGTCGAGTCGGTTATCGCTGACGAAGGCGCGCCATTGCCGGGGCAAGTCCTGTTCGTCCTGTGGCGTGACCACGCCGCTGTCGGCGTTATGGACGCCGTCCTGATAGAAAAACAGCCGCACGATCTCGTGCCCGCCGGCCAGCGCGGCCTGGGCGAACAGCAAGGCGCGGCGCGAGGAGGGGGCGTGGGCGGCGGAAAACAGCGCGATGGCGAACTTCATGACAGACCCGATGAGCAAAACTGCGGCCATGATAAAGCTTTATGGGCGCAGCGGCGATTGCCAGGCGATTCAACACAAGGGACGTGGTTTGAAGGCTGTGTGGCGAGGGAGTTTAGCGAAACGTCGCGCCACCCCGCGCCAGAGATGATACCCAGTCCATTCGGGCTACTGCTCGAGGCCATGCAGCTCGCAATATTCTTCCCAGTCCATTCCTGCCATTTCCGCCACTTCCTTATGCACTTCCAGGCGCTGCACCTGGTAGTCCTGGGGTGAGGCGGCGGTCAGTTGCAGGGTCAGTTCCCAAGCGAACAGGCCCAGGCGCTCGGCCTCGGCTTCGAACGCTTCATGCAGCCGCTCGGCACGGTACTGCGCCGGTGTCTCGCCCTTGGCCTGGGCCAGCAGCGGGTTGAGGTTATCCAGTTCCAGACGCAGTTCGGGACGCTCATCGAGGAATCTGTCCAAGGCCCGTTCATGTTGCTCTTCGCTTGCCGCCATGGTCACTCCTTTGGGATTGCGAGAAGTCTCACAGGTTGCGCGAATCGTTGCCCTCTGTCCCGTATAAATTTGAGTAAAGCAGCACGAAGGCGAGTGTCGCAGTGCTACAGTCCGCTTTTTTTCGATGAGTGAACGCAATGCGAATGTTGACGGTGGCCCTGGCCGCGACCCTGCTGGCCGGCTGCGCAGGCTCGGCGATGAACCAGGCCAGGACGCAAGCCCCTTACAAGACCATGACGTCCGACAAGCCGGAACAGGTCGTGGCCCAGTGCGTGCAGTTTTCCTGGCAGGATGAAGCGGTGTTCGGCGAGGACGCCGGCGCCTACCTGCAACCGGGCAAGAAAGGTGGCTCGACGGTGTATACCCGTTCCGCCGAATCCTTTGTCGACCTGCAGACCGACGCCACCGGCACGACATTGAACTATTACGCCCGGCACGACGATTTCGTGGCCAAGCGCCGGTTGGCGGCGCTGGCGACCTGCTTGTAGAGCGCTCGCACCAACGCTGCGGATTCTGCGCAGAGCCCTCAAACGCTGGCCCGTTTCAGCGAATGATCCGAGTCCTGTCATCGCCAGGGCTCAGGATCATTGGCTCGAACAAAAGCAATGCCCGCTCCGCAGCCCGCTTCCATCCGCATCGCGTATCAATCGGCGGGAAGCAGGCGTTTCTGGAAAAAGAAACGCGTGTGACCCGGTGGGTAGTCGTCGATCTGTCCGCAGGCGGTGAAACCGAGCTTGCGATAGAACGTCGGCGCCTGGAAATCGAAGGTGTCCAGCCAGATACCGATGCAATCCTGCTCCCTCGCCAGGGTTTCGGCCAACTGCATCAGTTCACTGCCCAGGCCTTGTCCCCGAGCCTCTTGCGGCACCGACAACAATTCGATGAACAGCCAGCGATAGAACAGGCGCCCGTAGAGGCCGCCCAGGATCTCATCGCTTTGCTCGTCCCGCACCAGCCATGCCACCAGTTGCGATGCGCCGTCGCCGGCCTGGGAGACGTTGTAGCTGCGCAGCGGCGCCAGGATGGCCTCGCGTTCTTCAGCGGTGGGGGTGTCCGTACGTTCGATTCGCAGCGTCATCGGCGATGTCCTTGGGCATGGGGTGGCAAGCCGTACGAGCCTATCCCAAAGGCTTGCGTGACGTCACCCGGTCGACGGCGCACGGGCGGATTTCGTAAACCGGGCCATACTGCCTGATGCCCTTGATGCGATCCTGACCCTTAAAACAAGAAGAGACCGACTCATGAAGTTCCAATCCTTTGCCCGGATCCTTGTCGCCACCTCCCTGACTTTGAGCGGCTTGCCTGCGCAATCCGCGTCCCAGGCCCCCGTCGCCGCCGAAAATGGCATGGTGGTCACCGCCCAGCACCTGGCGACCCATGTCGGCGTCGATGTGCTCAAGAAAGGTGGCAATGCCGTGGATGCGGCGGTGGCGGTGGGGTATGCCCTGGCGGTGGTGTATCCGGCGGCCGGTAACCTGGGCGGCGGTGGGTTCATGACCCTGCAACTGGCCGATGGGCGCAAGACGTTCCTGGATTTTCGCGAGAAAGCCCCGTTGGCCGCCACCGCCGACATGTACCTGGACAAGGACGGTAACGTCATCCCCGAACTCAGCACCCGCGGGCACCTGGCGGTGGGTGTGCCCGGCACGGTTTCCGGCATGGAACTGGCCCTGCAGAAATACGGCAGCATGTCTCGGGCGGAGCTGATGGCGCCGGCCATCCGTCTGGCCGATGAAGGTTTCACCCTGGAGCAGGGCGATGTGGAACTGCTGGAGACCGCCACCGATCTGTTCAGGAAGGACATGCGCGACTCCGGCGCGATCTTCCTGCATAACGGCGAGCCGATGCAGGTCGGCCAGAAGCTGGTGCAAAAGGACCTCGCCAGGACCCTGCGGGAAATCTCGGCCAAGGGCGCCGACGGCTTCTATAAAGGCTGGGTCGCCGACGCCCTCGTGACGTCCAGCCAGGCCAACAAAGGCATCATCACCCAGGCCGACCTGGACAAGTACAAGACCCGAGAACTGGCCCCGGTGGAGTGTGACTATCGCGGCTACCACATCATCTCGGCGCCACCGCCCAGTTCCGGCGGCGTGGTGCTGTGCCAGATCATGAACATCCTCGATGGCTATCCCATGAAGGAGCTGGGCTTCCATTCGGCCCAGGGCATGCATTACCAGATCGAAGCCATGCGTCACGCCTACGTGGACCGCAACAGCTACCTGGGCGACCCGGACTTCGTGCAGAACCCCATCGACCATCTGCTGGACAAGAACTACGCCGCCAAGCTGCGGGCCGCCATCGAACCGCAGAAGGCCGGTGACTCACAGAAGATCAAGCCCGGCGTGGCGCCCCACGAAGGCAGTAACACCACCCACTATTCGATCGTCGATCGGTGGGGCAACGCGGTTTCGGTCACCTATACCCTCAACGACTGGTTCGGTGCCGGAGTCATGGCGAGCAAGACCGGGGTGATCCTCAACGATGAGATGGATGACTTCACCGCCAAGGTCGGGGTACCCAACATGTACGGCCTGGTGCAGGGAGAAGCCAACGCCATCGCACCGGGCAAGGCTCCGCTGTCGTCCATGAGCCCGACCATCGTCACCAAGGACGGCAAGACTGTCATGGTGGTGGGCACGCCCGGTGGCAGCCGTATCATCACCGCGACCTTGCTGACGATCCTCAATGTCATCGACTACGGCATGAATCTGCAGGAAGCGGTGGATGCGCCGCGCTTCCATCAACAGTGGATGCCGGAAGAAACCAACCTGGAAACCTTCGCCGCCAGCCCCGACACGCAGAAGATCCTCGAAAGCTGGGGGCACAAGTTCGCAGGGCCCCAGGACCCGAACCATATCGCCGCGATCCTGGTGGGCGCCCCGTCGCTGGGAGGCAAGCCGGTGGGCAAGAATCGTTTCTACGGCGCCAACGATCCACGCCGCAATACAGGGCTGTCCCTGGGCTATTGACCATTGGAAGAGCAAGACATGAACACGGCATTGCTGATCATCGACGTCCAGAGCGGGTTGTGTGCCGGCCAAGAAGAGTGCTTCGGCAGTGAACGCCTGGTCCGGACCATCAACGAGCTCAGTGCCAGGGCCCGGGCCCTCGGCTTGCCGGTGATCCTGGTCCAGCATGAAGAACTGGACGGCTCACTGACCTACGGCAGTGCCGCCTGGCAACTGGCCGATGGGCTGGTCACCGGCGCGGACGACCTGCGGGTGCGCAAGACCGCTGCGGATGCGTTCTACCAGACCGATCTGCTGGCCCTGTTGCAGGCCCGGGGCATCGATCGCGTGGTGATTTGCGGGCTGCAGACCGACTACTGCATCAATGCCACGGTGCGCCAGGCGCATGCCCTGGGATACGAGGTGGTCCTGGCCGCCGACGCCCATTCGACGGTGGATAACGGCAGCATGGCGGCCGAACAGATCATCGCCGACCACAACCATCGGCTGGGGCGGCTAAGCAGCGCGGTATCGCGGATCGACGTAGTACCGGTCGCTGAGGTGCGCCTGTAGCAGGCCGTCAGGGCGCGCCGAAGACCATGGTCCAGTAGACCCCCGCATCGCTGCGCGAGTTGCTGGCGGAGGCCGCGCCGACCTGGGTGAACATAGGGTTCATCAAGTTGGCGCAATGCCCGGGGCTGGCGAGCCAGTCGCGCATGGCCTGGCTCGGCGTGCGTTGGCCGGCGGCGATGTTCTCGCCGAGTTTGCGCCCACGAAAGCCGGCGCTCTTGGCCCGGTCGGAGGTGGAGCGGCCATCGGGGTCGCGGTGGGAGAAGTAGTTGCCACGCGCCATGGCCCGGCTGTGACCTTCGGCAGCGGTGCCCAGCGCGGCATTCCAGCTCAACGGTCGAGCCGCCGCGAAGCGCTGGCGACCGCACATCCGGGGCTTGGCCCTGGCGGCATTGACCTGGGCCAGCAGTGATTTGTCCGCCGGCGCCTCGTCACTCATGCGCGCACCGCCCAAGGGCTGCGCCAATACCACGCGCCATTCATCCCCGATCCGATTGATGCCAATGTCCGCGTACTGGCTGTCCAGTAGCGCCGAGCAATGTTCTTCCGCCAGTATCTCGAACGCTTCGTCGGCATCCCGTGCGTCGGTCAGGCGGATGCTGCGCACGGTCCGGGCCTGGTAGCCTTCGTCCATCAGGGTTTCGCGCAGACCGCCCCGAAAGCCGATCGGCAAGGCCAGCTTGGCACGCAACACCAGGGGCGGGGCGGCGCGCATCGTTCGCCATTCGCATCGATGGGACTGGCTGCGGTAGTCATTGATGGCGTTCACCAGTTGCCCTTCACCCCGGGCATGGGCCGGGCTGGCGGACAGAGGAAGCAGGAACGGGAGACACAGCGAGGCAAAACGGCGAGAGAGAACCGAGTGGCGCATGAATGAACAGCTCTGGAGGACGGGATTGCTGGAACGCCGCGGAGGGCGCCGATCAGCCCGCAAACCTGTGGTTCCGGGCTGGGGTAGGACTGTGGATTTTCAAACTGGTTTCAGAAGGGGCGAGGATTAAATGCATGACGCCTGAATGCCGCCCTGTCGCAAGGGCGCCCAGGGGGGGCGATGCGGGAGCGGGGGACGGGAGAGAATGGCATTCACTTCGCTGCTTCGGCCATCGGCGCCTTGATCCGCTCGGCCTTGCGCCAGGTCAGCAACACGATGCCTGTCACCACGATCGCGCCGCCGAGCACCTGGCCGGGATTGAGCATCTGGTCCAGCACCAGCCAGCCGATGAGCAGGGTCGCCAGCGGTTCGATGTTCATCACCGGCGCATTGCGCGGCATGTCCAGGCGCGGCACGCACATGAACAGCACGATGAACCCTGTGCCATAGAGCACCACCAGCGTGGCCAGGGCCAACCAGCCCACATGGGTCGCGGGCAGGTCGAGGCCGCCGGGCAGGGCGCCCGTCAGGCCGGCCAGGTTGACGCTGCTGAACACGATGAAAATCGTCAGCAGGCTGCGCACCGAGCCGCGCACCTGGGACAGCTTGTGATCGGTGATCCACAACGCACACGCGAAGACGCACGCGGCGCAGAATGCCAGGCCGACGCCCAGCAGCCATTGCGGGCCGACATCCGCCTGGGACGACAATCGCGACGGCACCTCCAGCACGAACACCAGGCCGACCAGGATCATGCCCATCAAGGCCGCCGTCCGGGCGGTGGGGCGGGGGCCGCCAAGGGCCCAGGTCAACAGGGCCAGCAGGATCGGAAACAGGTTGCCCACCAACAGCGCCAGCGCCACCGGCACTCGCGCCACGGCTGAATACAGGCAAAGGCTCTGGGCAGCGATCAACAGGCCGAGGACCAGTTGCCAGCGCCATGCGCCGACCGGCAGGCGCAAGCTCTGCCGTTGCCACAGAACGATGGTTGCCAGTACCAACAGCGTCCCGCCCGAGCGCAGCAGGATCGCCAGCAACACCCCGGCACCGTCATCGAAAGCCGCCCGCGCCGCGACATGGTTGCCGGCGAAGGCGCAGCCCATGCACAACAGGATCAGCACCGCGAGGTGACGGGGAAACGGGGTGGGGGTGTCGGCAGAGGAGCGGGTCATGGCAGATATCTCAAAGGCGGGACGCCGAGGCGGATAGGCTTCGGACAATTTTTAGTTATAGGTTGTCGTACGACTGGTCTTGTACCGAAACAGACGCAAAGAGACAAGTCTCGAATCCCGAGGGCGTGCACCGTCAACCTCGAGCCGTGGACACCCCGCGTCGTGGGGCAAGGGGTGCAGAGGGCCTGACTTTCCGCGGATACCGACGCGTCCATCGGCGATTTGCTGTACAACAACTGACCGCTGCGTTGTTTTCCGCTCCGGTCCATCTGACCTTCTCACGGAGCGACCCATGCGCCTGGCCGATTTCATCGAGCACAATATCGAACCGATCCTCCAGGCTTGGGAAGATTTCGCCAGGACCATAACGCCGGCTTCGATCGGCATGGATTCGGTGGCACTGCGCGACCATGCCGAGCAAATGTTGCGGGCCATCGCCATTGACTTGCGCACCGCCCAGACCACCGAGGAGCAGATCGCCAAATCCCACGGCGACGCCCCGGCGACGGATGTCGAAACCGCGGCCGAAACCCACGCCGTCATTCGCCAGTCCTCCGGTTTCACCGTGGAACAGATGGTCTCGGAATACCGTGCGCTACGCACCAGTGTGTTGATGCTGTGGATGCCGCAGGCCCCGTTGCAGCAAGAGCAGGCGATGTCCGATGTGATTCGCTTCAACGAGGCCGTGGACCAGGCCTTGGCGGAGTCCGTCGTGAGCTACTCGGGGGCGGTGGATGCGGCGCGCAATATGTTTCTCGGGATCCTCGGGCATGATCTGCGCAGTCCGTTGGGTGCCATCCTGCTGGGCTCTGAAGTGCTCCTGCGCGCGGGCGACCTGCCTGCCAAGGCCACCAAGATTTCTTCGCGCATCTACACCAGTGTCAAGCGTGCCAACAAGATCGTCGGCGATCTGCTGGATTTCACCCGCACCCAGCTGGGGGCCGGCATACCGGTGCAGCGCTTCAGGGGAGACCTGGTCGCGGCGTGCGAAGGCATGGTGGAGGAGGCGCGCGCCTACCATCCGGAAAGCACCATCCTCTTCGAACCGCGTGGTGCCCTCGACGGGATGTTCGACCCGGCGCGAATGGAGCAGGTGTTCTCCAACCTGATCGGCAATGCCGTGCAGCATGGGACAGAAGGCGCACCGATCACGGTTTCCCTGAGCCGGGAAGGGGATGAAGGGGTCATTGCGATCAATAACCAAGGCAAGATCATTGAAAAAGATGCCCTTGCCAGCATTTTCAATCCCCTGGTCCGTCAACTGCGCAGCGGTGACATGCAATACGGACCCACGGCTGGCCTGGGGCTGGGACTTCACATCGCCTCGGCGATCGTATCGGCCCACCAGGGCACTATCGAGGTACATTCCCAAGCGCGGGCCGGCACTACGTTCACTGTACGCATCCCGCTCAGCCAGGCTTGAGGCGTATGGCGGGACGCAGGATATTAACTTGTACGATGTCTTATCACGCGGTAAAACTGGCGTCCCCGTCCAATAATAATTAACGGAGACGTACGATGGATGCTTCACAACCTTCAATCACCGATCAGCAGCGCCGGCTCTTCCTGAAAAAATCCCTGGTGGTCTCGGCCGCCGCCGCCACCCTGGGGAACCTGCCCGGGCTCACCCAGGCCGAGCCGTTGAGCCAACGGTATCCGGACCCCCTGGTGAATGTCCTAGACCCCAGCTTCATGGACCTGCGCATTTTCAACGCCAGTGTGGAAAAGCTCGCCACCGGCCTGCGCTGGGCGGAAGGGCCGGTATGGATCGGCGATGGTCGCTACCTGCTGGTCAGCGACATCCCCAACAATCGCATCATGCGCTGGGATGAGGTTACGGGCAGCCTGTCGGTGTATCGCGAGAACGCCAACTTCTCCAATGGCATGTGTCGCGATCGCCAGGGACGGCTGCTGGTGTGCGAAGGGTCCACTACATCCAGCGAAGGCCGGCGCGTCACCCGTACCGAGCACAACGGTACGATCACCGTGCTGGCGGACAGTTTCGACGGCAAGCCTTTCAACTCGCCCAACGACATCGTCTGCAAACGCGATGGCTCGGTCTGGTTCACCGACCCACCGTTCCAGACCGGCAATAACTATGAAGGGCACAAGGTCACTCCCGTCCAGCCTCATGCGGTCTATCGCATCGATGGCGAGACTGGCAAGGTCAGCCGGGTGATCGATGACTTGGCGGGCCCCAACGGCCTGTGCTTTTCCCCGGACGAAAAAATCCTCTACGTGGTCGAAGGCCGGGCCAAGCCCAACCGCCTGGTCTGGGCGATCACGGTCAAGGACGATGGCACCCTGGGGGAGCGCCGCAAGCATATCGAGGGCTTGGATTACGCGGCCATCGACGGACTCAAGTGCGACGAGAGCGGCAACCTCTGGTGCGGTTGGGGCGGTAACGGCGACCCCAGGGCCGACCTGGAGAAACTCGACGGCGTGCGGGTGTTCGATCCGCAAGGCAAGGCCATCGGGCATATTTCCCTGCCGGAGCGCTGCCCCAATGTGTGCTTCGGCGGACGTGAGGGCAACCGGCTGTTCATGGCTGGCAGCCACTCGCTGTACTCGCTGTTCGTGAACACCCGGGGTGCGACGTTCGCCTGAAGTCCAGGCATCGCGGATCGGTTGTCGCAGGCGCCACTTGCCGAGCCCGACGGCGACCTCTCGTTCATCGATCGGTCGCCGACTGGAGCGCGCAGCTCCATAGCTCCACAGCCGGTCGAGCCTGGCTAGCCGGTCCCAGCCAATGGCTCATCGGCTGGCAGTGTCCGGCATGACACAGCTGGTAGTCACCGGCTTGGGGCGTGCGCCCCAGCTTCAGCGGTTGCAGCGGTGGCAGTTGGCGATGGAAGCGCCAACTGCCATTTGCCAGCCGGGCACCTTCGGGAATTTCCATGCCGGCCCCATTGCCCTTGACCCTGGCCTCGCCCAGGACCAGGCCTTCTTCGGTGATGTGATAGTCCTCTTCCCAGCGGATCTTTTCGATGGTGTGATCCCAGGCCAGCGTGAAGTCGCGCAGCTCCAGTTGCGCCCAGACTGCGCCGGAGAGTCCCAGGCATAGGCCAATCAAGCCAAGGCCCGCCCGACACGGCGGGCGCGCCAGAGGTGTTGGCCGATCAACAGCGCACCCAGGACAAAGCCGATTTCATCGGTCAGCGGCAGCGCCACCACCAGCAGTGCGCCGGCGGCAAAACAGGCCAGCCGTTCCAGGAGGGGCATCTTCTGTTGCAGGAAACCGGTGGATGCCATTCCCCACAGGCCGACGGCGAGCAGTGTCTTGACCAGCATGTAGGCGGTCATCCACAAGTTGTCGCCCTGAAGCATCAGCGCCGGGTTGTAGACCGTCATGAACGGTATGACGAAACCGGCGAGGGCGATACGTACGGCCCAGAAGCTGATCTTCAGGCCGCTTTCCCTGGCAATGGGCGCGGCGGCGAAGCAGGCCAGGGCCACCGGCGGTGTCAGGTCGGCGAGAATGCCGAAGTAGAATACGAACATGTGTGACACGATCAGCGGCACCCCCAGCTCCAGCAAGGCGGGCGCGGCGATCGAACTGGTGATGATGTAGTTGGGAATGGTCGGGATGCCCATGCCCAGCACCAGACAGGTGAGCATGGTCAGGATCAGCGACAGCAGGAGGTTGTCCTTGCCGATGGCGAGGATGTAACCCGCAAAAGTGGACGCGACGCCGGTCAGGGAAACCACGGCGATGATGCTGCCGACCAGGGCGCAGGCGATTCCTACCGGTACGGCGTGGCGGGCACCGTCGACCAGGGCATGCAAGCAGATGACCAGGGTTTCCCGGGTGCCTTGCATGAACCAGCAGGCCATCACCAATACAGCGATGACTGCAAAGACGATACCGATCCCCAACTGGAAAAAACCGACGCAGAAAATACCCAGCGCGACCCAGAACGCACAGCGCAGGGCATAGTTCGAGACTTTCAGGATGATCGCCGAGCCGAGGATCACGATAGCCGTCAATGCCAACCCCACCATGCCGGAAAACAGTGGTGTGCGTCCGGAAAAGAGCAGGTAGACCAGCACCGCGAGCGGGATCAGCAGATACCAGTTCTCCTTGACCGCGCTCCAGGCGCTCGGGCATTGGTCCTTGGGCAGGCCTTTGAGATCGGAGCGTTTGGCCTCCAGGTGCACCATCCAGAATACCGAGCCGAAATACAGGCATGCCGGTATCAAGGCCGCCTTGGCAATTTCCACGAAGGGCACATTGATGGTCTCGGCCATGATGAACGCCACGGCGCCCATCACCGGTGGCATGATCTGGCTGCCCATGCTGGCCGTCGCTTCCACGCCACCGGCGAACGCAGCCTTGTAGCCGAAGCGCTTCATCAACGGGATGGTGAACTGCCCGGTGGTCACCACGTTGGCGATGCCCGAACCGGTGATGGTGCCCATCAATGCCGATGACACCACCGACACCTTCGCCGGGCCGCCCAGCTTGTGGCCGAACAGGCCCATGGAAAAGTCGGTGAACAGTTTGATCATGCCGGCCTTTTCCAGGAAGGCGCCGAACAGGATGAAGAGGAAGATATAGGTGGCCGATACATAGGTCGGCGTGCCGTAGAGCCCTTCGGTACCAAACGCCAACTGGTTGATGATCTGGTCCAGGCCATAACCGCGATGGGCCAGGTCGCCCGGCAGGTATTCGCCGAACAGGCCATAGGCCAGGAACAGGCCGCAGATGATCGGCAGGGCGATGCCCATCACGCGCCGTGCGGCTTCGAACACCAGGATGATCAGGAGACTGCCGATGACCATGTCGGTCGTGGTCAGGTCGCCGGAGCGCTGGATCAGGTCGGCTTCGAATATCCATTGGTATAGCGCCGTCGCCACGCCCGCCAGGCTCAAGGCCCAGGCCAGTGGCTGCCACGGTCGTTGTTTTCCGTAGGCCGGGTAGCTGAGAAATACCACCCACAATAGAAAACCAACATGCACAGCCCGTAATACGATGCTGGACACTGGGGAAAAGGCCGCCGTGATGATCTGGAATACGGAAAACAGCAGTGCCACGCAAAACAGGGCCTTGGGCCAATCCCGAGGATCTGCGGGGATGCCGTGCTGGTCTTCACTCATAGGTACCTGCCTGTTGTCTGCAGCGGGTGCGGAACGCAATGCTGCAACGGCGCGGTGCCATTGCAGCCCGGGAAACTACAGTGCGCCCACTTCCTTGTAGTAGCGCTCGGCACCGGGGTGCAGGGCGATCGGCAGGTTCTTCGCGGCGTTTTCGAGGGAAATGTCCTTGGCTGCCGAATGGGAGGTGCCCAGGCGATTGAGGTTGTCGAACAGCAGCTTGGTCATTTGATAAGCCACTTCGTCCGGCACGTCCTCGCGAGTCACCAGGATGTTGGTGATGGCAACAGTGGGCACTGCGTCGGCCTGTCCGTCGTAGGTATTGGCGGGGATCTGGGCACTCTGGTAAGCCGGGTTGCCTATTTTTCCTATCACATCGGCCGGAATCGACACGTAGTTCAGCGCCATTGTTGACGCCAGGTCGCGAATGGCCGCCATGCCCAGGCCGGAGGACTGCAGCGTGGCATCCAACTGGCGGTTCTTGATCAGGTCCACCGACTCGGCGAAGGGCAGGTACTGCACCTTCATATCGTCGTACGTCAGGCCCGCAGCCTTGAAGATCGCCCGGGCATTGAGCTCGGTGCCGGATTTCGCCGCGCCGACCGAAACGGTCTTGCCCTTGAGATCGGCCAAGGTCTTGATGCCCGACTCCTGGCTGGCGACGATCTGGATGTAGTTGGGGTAGGCTCCGGCGATGGCCCGCAACTTGGTCAAGGGGGCCTTGAAGCCAGCGTCTTCCACGCCATTGCTGGCGTCCGCCACCGAATCGCCCAGGGCAAAGGCCAATTCCCCGCGTCCGGCTTGGAGCAGGTTCAGGTTCTCCACCGAAGCCTTGGTAGCCTGGACCGAAGTCTTGGAATCCTTGATGCCGCTGCTGTAGATCTGGGAGAGCCCGACCCCGATCGGGTAATAGACACCGCTGGTGCCCCCGGTCAGTATGTTGATGTACACCGGGGCTGCGTAGGCCGTGCTGGCCACCATCAAGGCTGCGGCGGTGGCCAGGGAGATGAAGTGCTTGTTGATTTGCATGGGGAGACTCTCCGTCTTGTTATGGCTTTATGCAGAGTCTTTCCACTGTAGTTGAAACGGGCCTGATGGCGAGTCGATAAAGCCCATGTGCCTGGTCAGGTCATACCGGAACCTGGCGCCGCACTGCTGCCGCGCACCGTCAACTCGAACGGCAGCAGCACATGCCGCTGTGGGATGGGCTTGTTCTCGATCAGGGCGATCAGCATGTCCACGGCCATCTGGCCGAAGGTTTCGGCCGGTTGGGAAATGGTGGTCAGGGGCGGATCGCAATACGCCGCGAAAGGGATGTCGTCGAACCCCACCAGAGAAATGTCCTCGGGCACCCGCAGGCCCGTCTGCTTGATGCGCTTGAGGGCGCCGATGGCCATCTCGTCGTTTTCGCAGAACAGCGCACTGGGGCGCTCGGCCAGTGCGAGCATCGCGCCGGCACCCTCGAATCCGGCCTTGAGGGTGAAGTCGCCATGGCAGATCAGCTCGGGGTCGATGGCGATGCCGGCGTCGTGCAAGGCGTCCTGGTAACCGGCCACGCGGTCGAGGGTCAACGGACTGCTGCGCGGCCCCTTGATGATGCCGATGCGGCGGTGGCCGAGCCCGAGCAAGTATTGGGTCATGGCCCGGGCGGCGCTGCGGTTGTCCAGGCTGATGGTGGGGTAGGAAGCGCCCTTGACCACTTCGCAGGCATTGACCAGGGGCAGCGGGTCGGTGCCGGGGGGCAGTGATACGAAAGGGTCGCAGGCGCGCAGTTGTATGACCCCATCGGCCTGATGGGCGTAGACCAGCGCGGCAAAGGCCTGCTCGATGTCTTCCCGGCCCTGGGTGTCGCACAGCAGCAATCGGTAACCCGCCGCCTGCGCCGCCTGTTGGGCGCCGCTGATGACCCGGGCGAAAAAGGTATTGGCAATGGTCGGGACCAGGATCACCAGGTTACCGGTTCGCCGGGACCGAAACTGCACGGCCATCAGGTTCGGTCGATAGCCGGCCTGTTCCACCGCCGCGTTCACCTTGTCCCGCGTCTGGGGCAGCACCCGCTCCGGGGATTTCAGCGCTCTGGACACCGTGGCCACGGAAACGCCAGCCAGCCGGGCCACTTCACGAATATTGGACAAACGCACCTCGACGCAGCGCCAGGAAATAGGGGCACGGCTGCGCAGCTTACCGCAGGTTGGACGGCGCACAAACGTCCGGGGGCGTCCCTCCTGGATTTGACACGGCACGAAACCGGGCCTAGATTCGGCCATGATGTAACCGGTTACATCTCATATCAATCCTGCATGAGAGCGTCGTGATGAACCCTGTGGCACCCAAAATAAGAATGGGCTTCGTGGGCGGTGGAGAGGGCGCTTTCATCGGCCAGGCCCATCGCCAGGCCGCCGGCCTGGACGGCGGCTTCGAACTGGTGTGCGGTGCGTTCAGCCGCGACCCCCATAACAACCGGCAGACCGGCGCGTCCCTGGGACTGCCCGCCTCCCGTTGCTATCACGACTGGCAGCAAATGCTCGATGCCGAAGCGGTGCTGCCCCTGGATCAACGCATGGAACTGCTGGTGATCGTCACCCCCAATCACCTCCATGCCCCCATAGCCAGCCAGGCACTGAAGGCCGGTTTCCATGTGTTCAGCGAAAAACCCGCCGGGCTGGACCTCAAGCAATTGCTGGCGCTCAAGGACGATCTGCGAGGCAGCCGCTGCCTCTACGGTCTGGCCCACACCTACCTGGGCTATCCCATGGTCTGGCAGGCCCGGGAAATGGTGCGCTCGGGTGTCATCGGCAGGGTGCGCAAAGTGTTCGTCGAGTATCCCCAGGGCTGGCTCAGCCAGGACCTCGCCGGGCAAGGCAACAAGCAGGCCGAGTGGCGCGACGACCCGGCCCGGTCCGGGCTGGGCGGTTGCATCGGGGACATAGGCACCCATGCGTTTTCCCTGGCGGAGTTCGTCGCGGACCAGCCGATCCAACATCTGTGCGCCGCGTTGGGCACCCATGTCCCAGGTCGGCAACTCGATGACGATGTCGCCATGTTGTTCCGGATGGAAGGCGGCGCCAGTGGCGTGTTGCTGGCCAGCCAGGTCTGCAGCGGTGAAGAGAATCCGCTGAAGATCCGCGTCTATGGCGACAAGGGCGCCCTGGAATGGCGCCAGGAAGAACCTTCGAGCCTGATTCATCGTGCCGTCGACCAACCCTTGCGCATCCTGCGCAGTGGTGTCGGCCAGCCTTGGCTGAGCGAAGCGGCGACGCGACGCATGCGTTTGCCGGCCGGGCACCCCGAGGGCTACCTGGAAGCCATGGCGAACCTCTATGGCGATTTCGCCCGGGCCATTCGCGAGCGGGTCGAAGGCCCCGACGTGCCTGGCGTACCCGGCATCGAGACCGGCCTGCGCACCATGGCATTCATCGAGGCCGCCATCATCAATCATCGCGGCGAGGCGAAGTGGACCGCGCTGGAAACCGGAGAATCGCTGTTGTGAAAACCACCGAAGAAACACCGATGGGCCTGCGCGGGCCGGCTATTTTCCTGGCCCAGTTCATGTCCGACGAGACACCGTTCGACTCGTTGGCGAACATCGCCCGGTGGGCCGCCTCGCAAGGCTACAAGGCCATCCAGTTGCCGACCCTGGGCACGCGCTACATCGACCTGGCCCGGGCCGCCGAGAGCCAGGATTATTGCGATGAGCTCAAGGCCACCTGCGCCCAGGCCGGGGTCGAAATCAGTGAGTTGTCGACGCACCTGCAGGGGCAACTGGTGGCGGTGCACCCGGCGTTCGACGCGCTGTTCGATGACTTCGCCCCGGCCCACCTGCGCGGCCAGCCCCAGGCGCGGACCGAGTGGGCCATCGAGCAACTGAAGCTGGCCGCCCGGGCCAGCCGGCGCCTGGGACTCAAGGCCCACGCGACCTTTTCCGGTGCGCTGCTGTGGCCCTATATGTACCCGTGGCCACAGCGCCCGTCCGGGCTGGTGGAACAAGGGTTCGCCGAGCTGGCCCGGCGCTGGTTGCCGATCCTCGATCGCTTCGACGAGGCCGGCGTGGACCTGTGCTACGAAATCCATCCCGGCGAAGACCTGCACGATGGCGCCTCCTTCGAACGCTTCCTGGAAGCGGTGGACCATCATCCTCGGGCAGCCATCCTCTACGACCCCAGCCACCTGTTGCTGCAGCAGATGGACTACCTGGGCTTCATCGACCGCTATCACGAACGCATCCGCATGTTCCACGTCAAGGACGCCGAGTTCCGCCCCGATGCTCGTTCCGGTGTCTACGGCGGCTATCAGGGCTGGGTCGATCGACCCGGCCGATTCCGCTCCCTGGGCGACGGACAGATCGACTTCGGATCGATCTTCAGCAAGTTGACCCAATACGATTTCAACGGCTGGGCGGTGCTGGAGTGGGAGTGCTGCCTGAAGGATTCGCAGCAGGGCGCCGCCGAAGGCGCGGCGTTCGTCCAGCGGCACATGATCAGCAAGACCCGCAAGGCGTTCGACGATTTTGCCGGCGTTACGGCGGACGAAGAATCCAATCGGCGGCTGCTGGGCCTATTGAAATAGACCTGCACCCGTGTGGTGAGGGCGCTCACGCCCGCTGGAGCGCGAAGCGGTCCCAGGCCTGACACTTCGGCGTGTCAGGCTCATGGAGTCCATGGCCTCGGGCCCGCTTCGCAGCGCAGCGGGGATAGATCCCCTCGCCATCGGGAGCTTGCCTGGCTCCAGAGGGTTTATGAACTGGATAAACCCATGGCCTGGTTGCTTAACGGTCCTTTTACAAAAACAACAATCAGAACGGTGACGGTCATGACCACGATGAATGCACGCCTGAGCGTGATGATGTTTTTTCAGTTCTTTATCTGGGGAGGCTGGTTCGTCACCCTGGGGACCTTTCTCTCCAACACCCTCGGCGCCAGCGGCGGGCAGGTCGGCATGGCGTTCTCCACCCAGTCCTGGGGGGCGATCATCGCGCCGCTGGTGATCGGCCTGATCGCCGACCGTTATTTCAACGCCGAACGCATCCTCGCGGTGCTGCACCTGATCGGCGCGGTGCTGCTGTACCAGCTGTATGGCGCGGCGCAATTCGGCGAGTTCTATCCGTATGTGCTGGCGTACATGGTGGTCTACATGCCGACGCTGGCCCTGGTCAATTCCGTGGCGTTTCGCCAGATGCGCGACCCGGCGCTGGAGTTCTCGCGCATCCGGGTCTGGGGCACCCTGGGCTGGATCGTCGCGGGGGTGGTGATCAGCTTCGTGTTCGCCTGGGACTCGCGTGAGTCCATCGCCGCGGGCGGACTGCGCAATACTTTCCTGATGGCGGCCATTGCCTCGCTGGTCCTTGGGCTCTACAGCTTCACCCTACCGGCCACGGCGCCGCTGGAGGAGCAGGCCGGCGGTGGCGGCATCAAGCAACTGCTGGGACTGGACGCGCTGGGACTGTTGAAGGACCGCAGCTACCTGGTGTTCTTCATGGCCTCGATCCTGATCTGCATCCCCTTGGCGTTCTACTACCAGAACGCCAACCCGTTCCTGGCCGAAACCGGCATGGCCAACCCCACGGCGAAGATGGCCATCGGGCAGGTGTCCGAAGTGCTGTTCATGCTGCTGCTGCCACTGTTCATCCAGCGCTTCGGCATCAAGCTGGCGCTGTTGGTGGGGATGCTGGCGTGGGCGTTGCGCTATGTGTTGTTCGCCTACGGCAACAACGGGGACCTGGCATTCATGCTGTTCACCGGCATTGCGCTGCACGGCATCTGCTATGACTTCTTTTTCGTCTCGGGGCAGATCTACACCGACGCCAAGGCGCCCAAGCACCTGCGCAGTTCGGCCCAGGGGTTGATCACCCTTGCGACCTATGGGGTGGGGATGCTGATCGGCTTCTGGGTGGCGGGGCAGGTGACCGATCGCTTCGTCGTGGATGCAGGCCACGATTGGAACAGCATCTGGCTGTTCCCGGCCGGTTTCGCGTTGGTGGTGCTGGTGTTCTTCCTGCTGACCTTCAGTGGCCGGCAAGCGCTGGCGGCGACCTCGAAGGCATGAGGCCGGGCGGGACGTCGGTCATTTATGGCTGACGTCCAGCTTGGTGTAGGTCACTTTCCCGCCTTCGCTGGCGTTGCCGACGTTGTCCAGGGTGTAGACACCGGCCTTGAAGTAGAAGTTATAGGGATGCCAGGACGAGTCCAGCTTCACCTGCTTGCCGACGTTGTTGACCAGTACGGTGAGCTTGCCTTGCTTGTCCATCTGCAGCGAGTAGTTGAAGACTTTGTTCAGGGCCACGTTGGGTACGCTGAAGAGCACGGGGCTCTTCTTGTCCTTGGGTTTGACCCGGTACTCCACATCCACATTGCCCTTGCCCTTGGCGTAGCGGTACACCAGTTTCAAGAGCGGCGTAGGGGCATCCTTGGCGTGGATCTGCGCCACCACCACGCGACCTTCGGAAGGCACCTGGTTCACCGCCAGCGTGCCCTTGAGGGTATTGATGCCGCTGTTGTAGCGCCAGTTGCGCAGCTTGCCGTCCTTGCCGGTTTCCCGCAGCTCGGAGCGCGGGAATTCGCTCTTGCCGGTATGGGAACCGGTCACCGGTGCCCAGAACACGATGCGTTCGCCGCTGCGGTTGAAGTACTTGTTCTGCAGGCTCGGCATGGCCTTGGTGTGCACCACTTGCGCCGGGGTCTGCACGGGAAGGGTGATGTTCCAGACAGTCAGGTCAATCATGATCGGGTACTCCCATGGAGTCGGCCGTGGTCTCGGCCGTAATGGCAAATTTGCCTTCCATGGCACAGTGTCCATGTTATCGACCCAGGCCTGTTTCGCTGGAGAGGCACCTGACGGATGGCTCTGCACCGAGCCTTGCCGGCGTTTTTGCGGGTTGGCGTGACTGATGTCAAATTGAAGTCGATGGGGTAGAGTACGCGCCGCCCGAGAGATGGATCCCGGGCGTTATCCCATGGAGTAGTTGATGAAGCATTTCAGCAAAGTTGTCGCCGGCGCATTGTTGGGCCTGGTCCTGGCGGGTTGCACCGGTACCGCGATGAAGACCCAGCAGTACGACAGCAGCCAGTACACCGTTGTCGGTCACAGTGAAGCCAAGGCCACTGGCCTGCTGTTGTTCGGTTTCATCCCGATTCGCCAGAACAACCGCTTCGTGCGTGCCCAGGATGCGGCGATCAAGGCCAAGGGCGGCGACGCCATGATCAACACCCAAGTGCAGGAAAACTGGTTCTGGGCCTGGGTCCTGACCGGCTACACCACTTCGGTGTCCGGCGACGTGGTCAAGCTGAAGAACGTTCAGTAAAGACCCACGCTCGCAAGGTCAGAGCCCTGACCCGTGGCGAGGGAGCCAGCTCTCGCTCTCCCTCGCCACAAAGCGGATTACCTTCCTCCCACCACCATGTGACTGAAAGGCTCCACATACGCCTGCAGCGTCACCAGCCCGCCCACCAGGATCGCCAGCACCACCGAGTGGAAAAACACATACCGCAGGATTTCCCCTTCGTGGCCGTACCAGCGTGTGGCGGTTGAAGCGACCACGATCGACTGGGCGTCCACCATCTTGCCCATGACCCCGCCGGAACTGTTGGCAGCGGCCATCAGCACCGGGCTGATCCCCAGCTGTTCCGCCGTCACCCGCTGCAAGCCCCCGAACAGCACGTTGGACGCCGTGTCCGAACCGGTCAGCGCCACGCCGAGCCAGCCCAGCAAGGTGCCGAACATCGGATAGAAAATGCCCGTGGCCGCAAAGGCCAGGCCCATGGTGGCGTCCAGCCCGGAATAACGGGTGAGGAATCCCAACGCCAGCATCGCCACGATGGTAATCAGCGAATAGCGCACCACCCACAGCGTTCGCAGGTATTGGCGCACCAGTTGCGGGATGGAATAGCCCATCAGCAGGCCGCCGAGAATGGCCGCCAGGAAGATGCCGCTGCCGGTGGCGGTGAACCAGTTGAACTTGTAGACCGCTTCTTCGGTTTTTGGCTGGGGCACCACCGGCGGGACTTTTTCGATCTGCTGGTGGATGGTGCCGAAGGTCAGCAGGGGCGAGAAGACCGGATTGGCTTCGCGCATCGGCTTGCCCTGGGGGTCGAGCCGGACCGACTGGGTCTGCGGATCGATGGCCGGGCGGGTATCGAACAGGTTCTTGAAACCCTGGGTGCCCCAGGCGAACACGAAGACCGTGAGGATGATCCATGGCATCCAGGCTCGCAGCACGGCGGGGCGGGTGTCGCTGGCGAAAGCGCCGCTGGCCGCCGGTTGCTGTTGCTCGCTGGCGTCGATCTTCGAGTCATCGTGCCGGCCCGACAGCGCCGCCGAGGTGTGCACCGTGGCCGGTTTCCAGACCTTGAGGAAACCGGTCAGGCACGCCATGGAAATCAACGCGGCAATCACATCCACCAGCATCGGCCCATGGTAGTTGGAGACCAGGAACTGCGGGATGGCGAAGCTGACGCCGGCCACCAGGATCGCCGGCCACACCTCAAGCATCTTGCGCCACCCGGCGAACGCCCAGATCAGCCAGAACGGCACGATCACCGAGAAAAACGGCAACTGCCGACCGACCATCATCGACAGCTCCATTTCATCCAGCCCGGTAACCTTGGCAAGGGTGATGATGGGCGTGCCCAGGGCGCCGAACGCCACCGGCGCGGTGTTGGCGATCAAGGCCAGCCCGGAGGCGGCCAATGGCGAAAAACCCAGCCCGATCAGGATCGCACCGGTCACCGCCACCGGCGTGCCGAAGCCCGCCGCGCCCTCGAAGAACGCCCCGAAACAGAAGGCGATCAGCAGCAGTTGCAGGCGTCGGTCATCGGTGATGCGGGCCAGGGAGTCCTGCAGCACCTTGAACGAGCCGTTTTCGGTAGTCAGTCGGTGCAGGAAGATGATGTTGAGCACGATCCAGCCGATGGGCAGCAGGCCGTTGGCGGCACCATAGAGCGCCGCTGAGCCGGCCATGTCGGCCGGCATGCCGAAGGCGAAGATCGCGATGAGCAGCGCCGAGGCCAGGGCATACAATGCCGCCAGGTGCGCCTTGATATGAAAGAACGCCAGAGACGCCAGCATCACCACCACCGGAACCGCCGCCAGGATCGTCGACAGCACCGCATTACCGAAGGGATCGTAGACTTGTTGCCAAACCATGTTCCACCTCTGCTTTTTATTGTTGGAAGTGCAGGCCCCGGGAGGGATTGGCACAAGAGTATAGGCGGGTATTGGCGGGGGGATTGGCGCGCGGGCGAGGGGCAGGCTCCAAGGGGAGGCCAGCGCCCTTGCCGCAAGTGGTGTGCTGGCCAGCGCAGGTCAGCGCTCACCTTCCTCCTGGCGAAGTCCGAGACTCAAGCCGTCGCAGCTTTGCGACCAGGCGACCAGCCAGTCGGGCATGGCCGGCGACTGTTCGGCCAGGCCCAGCTCGCGGACGAATTCAGTCGGCGCCAGGGTGCCTTTGGCCGAGCGGAACAGGCCTCGCATGATCACCACCCCGACCACACGTCCCCGGCTGATGAAACGGTGCTCCATGAAGGTCCATTTTTCGTCCCAGCCGAGCATGCGCGTGTGTACCTCGAACGCTTCGAACAACTTCAATTCCCGCCTGAATTTGCCCCACACATCCCCGACGATCGGCACCGCCCGGTTGCGCAACGCCACCCTGTAGGCGCCGCTGCGCAGCACGTAATCCATGCGTCCCACATCGGCCAGGGTGAAATAACGCCCATTGGTGACGTGGCGATTGAGGTCCAGGTCCAGCGGCCACACGCGCATGCGCACCACCGTAGTACCCAAGGGCGCCGCGGGCTTGCGCCACGGGCGGCGGAACAGCATCAGCAACAGTCGGAACCAGAGATTCATAAGTACGCCGTGAACAAGGAAAACGGCGCACTTTAGCCTCCGCGCAGGGGGCGGGCTAGGTGCGTAACTGACGAATTGCGTGGGAAACGCGCATTTGAGCTATGTTCGGGATATTTGCGGCGAGGGGGCGATGTTTCGCTCAATCCCCTCGCCACAAAGCGTTTTGCAGGTCCACGAACGTTCTTTGCCGCTCAGCCCTTGGCCGCCATCGCCGTCACTTCCACCCGCATTCCCTCGACCGCCAGCGAAGCCACGCCCACTGCCGCCCGGACCGGCCATGGCTTGGCGAAGAAGCGTTTGTAGACTTCGTTGAAAGCCGCGCGATCGGCCATGTCGGTGAGGTAGATGGTCAGGTGCAGCACGCGGTCCATGGAGCTGCCGGCACGTTCCAGCGCGGACTTGAGGGCCTGCAGCGTGCATTCGCTCTGCAGCGTGATGTCCCCCAGTTCAAGGCTGCCGTCGGCGCGGGTCGGGATCTGGGTGGACACCAGCAGGCCGCCGAAGCCGGCGACGTCGGACGAGATGGAATCCGCATCCGGGTCGGGGGTGAAGGTGATGTCTGGGTGGGTCATGCGGCGCCTCATGAGTTAGGAAAAGACGCCGCAGTTTACCGCCCAATGCCGCCTCGTTCCCGGATTCCTTTATCCCGAGGACCGTCAACCGTTCTGCCTGGGTCAAAGATTGCCCTGGACCTGGGCGGTCATCGCCGGTTCAAGGTGCGGTTCCATGCCGTTCAGGCGCTCGGCCAATTGTTGCGCCTGCTCCCAGCCGAACTCCGGGTCCAACCAATCGAGCGCGTCTTCGGTGCCCAAGGCCAGTACGCACTGCTGTTGGCTGGCGATATCGCCATAGGTCACCAGGCTCAGGCCGTCACAGCCCAAGGGGGTTTCGCTGGCCTGGGCCAGGGCCGCAAGGAAAATCGGGGCCGAATGCCGGGACGTCGTGTACGTGAGGCGTTGTGCCTGGCTTGAGGAGGGGACCTGCGTCTCGTACCAGCCTTCCACGGGAACCAGTACGCGGCCTTCGCGCTTGATCGCGTCGAAGACCTTGGAACGCATCACCAGATGCAGCGGCAGATGCGTCAGGGGCGGCATCGTTCCCACTGACCAGATGGGTGACCAGCCCCAGCGAACCTTGATGGACTCCAAGTGCCCGCCGCGACGACGAATGGCGCTGACCTGCATGTTCGGCTTGATCAGGCTGTGCCGCTCCGGTGGCCTGACGGGTGTCGTCCGAAACAGGTCCATGCGTGTCAGGTGCGTATCGATACGTTCGCCGGGAGTGTCTCGCTGGGCAAAATACGCCAGGGAGTCCTTTGAGCAAACGTGCTGAACAAAACCGTCACACATAGTGAAAACTCCCTGGAGTGAAGCGCAAAGGACCCTCGATGCGCCTGACGAGTCCCGATTGTCCAAGCGCGCCGTCATTGCTTTCAGTGGGGCCATGTAAGTCCGAGCCGTGGGCCGATGCTTGGTTCGAAAATCCTCGTGACGGGGAGACGAGCGGCGGTCCGTGCCTCCTGGGCCTGCCGCCGTCTCGGTGCGTAACGGCTTGCCCTGGCACGGGCAATGGAAAAATACTGGCAGGTCTCTGCCAACCACCGGGCTGCTCATGACTGACACACCAATTGAAATTTCCCAGCAAATCACCCGTGCTCTCCAGGTGCTGGCGGCTCATCTCGGCGATGGACTGCAAGCCGTCTACCTGTTCGGTTCCGCGGTGGACGGCGGGTTGCAGCCCGGCAGCGACATCGACCTGCTGGTGATCGTCCACCAGCCACTGCCGCAATCGCTGCGGCACGGGTTGATGAGTGATCTGCTATCGGTATCGGCCTGGCCGCCGACCGAGTCATTGCGGCCGCTGGAGGTGACGGTGGTCGCCCAAGCGGCGCTGGTGCCGTGGCGCTATCCGCCGGTGCGCGAGTTGCAGTTCGGCGAATGGCTGCGCGAGGACTTGCAGGCCGGGTATTTCGAACCGCCCATGGCCGATCACGACCTGGCGATCCTGCTGACCAAGGCCAGGCAGCACAGCGTCTGTCTGCTCGGGCCCGCGGCCACCGCGATCATCCAGCCGATACCCGAGGCCGACTTGCTGCGGGCGCTCTATGACACCACCACGCAATGGAATGAAGACGCCGATTGGCAGGATGAACAATGCAATGTGGTGCTGGCCCTGGCTCGCATCTGGCTGACCCTCGCCACGGGCCACATCGTTCCCAAGGACGGGGCAGCGACATGGCTGCTCGAGCGTTTGCCCCTGGCCCATCGGCCTGTACTTGAAACGGCCCGGGCGGTCTACCGGGGGCAGGCCCGGGATGACCTGGCCAGCCGACCCCGGCAGGTTGCGGCGTTCGTGTGTCACGCCCGGTCGGAGATCGACCGGCTCTATTCGCGGTCGCTCAGCGGCCCCGGTTCTGATTGATGAAATCCACGAACGCCCGCAACGGCGAGGGCAGGTAGCGGCGGCCGGGGTAGTAGAGAAACGGTCCGGTAAAGCCCTGCCACCAGGGTTCGAGCACCGGCTCCAGGGCGCCGCTGTCCAGGTAGGGGCGGAGCCAGTCTTCGAACAGATAGACGATGCCCAGCCCGTCCACCGCGGCCTGCACCGACAGGTCCACCGCACCGCCAATGCGAGTGATCAACGGGCCGCTCGGATCGACGCTGACGGTTTCGCCGTCACGCTCGTACTCCCACAACGGCATGGCGCCGCTGGGGAACTTGCCCCGCAGGCAGGCGTGTTCCAGCAAATCCCTTGGGTGCTCGGGACGCCCCCTGGCATCGAGGTATGCCGGCGAGGCGGCGGTCGCGAAGCGCTGCAAGCGTGGGCCAATGGGCAGGGCGATCATGTCCTGCTCCAGGCGCTCGTCGTAGCGAATGCCCGCATCACACCCGGCCGCCAGCATGTCGACGAAGCTTTCTTCGGTGATCACTTCCAGGCGAATGTCAGGGTAGCTCTTCAGAAACGGTGTGATGATGGACGGCAGCACCAGGCGTGCGGCACTGACCGGTACGTTCAGCCTGAGGGTGCCGGAAGGGCGGTCGCGAAAATCGTTGACCACATCCAGGGCGGACTCGACCTCGCCCAAGGCCGGCACGATGCGTTCCATCAAGCGGGCGCCGGCCTCGGTCGGCACCACGCTGCGGGTGGTGCGGTTGAGCAGGCGGACACCGAGCCGGCTTTCCATCCGGCGTACGGCATCGCTGAGGCTGGAAGCGGACTTGCCGCTGGCCCGCGAGCCTTCTCGAAATCCCCCTGCATTGACCACGGCCACGAAGGCCAGCAGGTCCTGAATATCCGTCGCCATTGTTCTCTCCACCGTACAGCCCGTGCGGATTGCACCTGATTATCAGTGGAGTGGTCAACGCCTATAGTCGGCTTCAGGCAATCAATCCAAGGGGTACGAGATGAGCAAGGCAGACAAGGCAGGTCATTTTTCGTTGGGAGACCGTACGGTCAACCGCATGGGCTACGGTGCCATGCAACTGGCGGGGCCTCACGTGTTCGGGCCGCCGAAGGATCCGGCGGCGGCCATCGCCGTGCTGCGCGAGGCGCTCGCATCAGGGGTCAACCATATCGATACCGCTGACTTCTATGGGCCCCACGTCACCAACCGGCTGATCCGTGAGGCGCTGCACCCTTACGCCGAGGACCTGGTGATCGTCACCAAGGTGGGTGCCGTTCGTGGCGCCGACGCTTCCTGGAATCCCGCCGCGAGCCCGGCCGAGTTGACCCAGGCCGTCCACGATAATCTGCGCAACCTGGGTGTGGACGTATTGGACGTGGTCAACCTGCGGGCCTGGGGCGACATGCAGTCGCCCACGGAGGCGTCCATCGAAGAGTCGTTCACCGCACTGGCCGAACTGCAGCGTCAAGGCCTGATCCGTCACCTGGGGTTGAGCAACGTCACGGCAGCGCAGGTCAAGCAGGCCCAGGGCATTGCCAGGGTGGTCTGCGTGCAGAACCACTACAACCTGACCCATCGCGGTGACGAGTCACTCATTGCCGACCTGGGCCGGCAGGGTATCGCCTACGTGCCGTTCTTCCCGTTGGGCGGTTTCACACCGCTGCAATCGGGCACCCTTTCGGCCGTAGCGGCGCGCCTGGACGCGTCACCGCTGTGCGTGGCGCTGGCGTGGCTGCTGCAACGTGCGCCGAACATCCTGCTGATTCCCGGTACGTCGTCGGTGGCGCACCTGCGGGAGAACCTCTCGGCGAGCGAGCTGCAGATCCCGGCGCCATTGCTGGCCGAGCTGGATGCCCTGGGCGAGGGCTCGAATTGACCGTACAGAGCCTAGGCAGGCTGGAACTCCAGCGTCTGGCCATCTTCCGGCACATGCAGTCGCGCTCCGAGCCCGGCTGTCATGGCGGCGTCGCGCAGTGCCTTTCGCGTGGTGGGGCAGTGGCTGATCGCTTCGAGGTGATTGGCGAGCACGGCTGCACCCGATAAACGGGTGAACTCGATGGCTTCCTCGATTCCCATGATGATATCGCCGCCCAAATCGAAGCGTGCGCCGCCGGCCGGAATCACACTGACCTGCGGTTGATGGCGCAGGACGAACTCGCGCACGGTAGGGGTGAGCACGGTGTCGCCGGCGAGGTACACACTGGGTTCACCGGGCAGCTCGATCAGGTAGCCGACGCCGTGTTCCATCAGTTTGCCCACCAGGCCACGGCCGTGGGTGCATCTGACGGAGCGAAGAGTGCCGTCCAGGAAGGACACGGGCCGCTCGTGGTCCTCGGCCAGCGGCTGGACATTCAAGCCCCGTTTGGCGAGGTAGCCGGCATCGTGGGGCGTGCAGATGACCGGGATCCGTTTTTCCCTCAGCCAGCGTTTCGCCGTGCGGTCCAGATGATCGAAATGGCCTTTCTGGCAATGCGTGATGAGGCAGTGAGTGACGCGCTCCAGGTCTTTTTCGGCAGAGGCTGGAAGCTCCACCAGCGGATTGCGCTGGGTGGCACCGAACAGGCGAAGCGGCGGCAGGGTGCCTTTGCCGGCCAGCATCGGGTCGACAAGCACGCGATACGGACCGGACTCCAGGATGATCGTGGCGTTGCGGATCTGTTGGATTTTCATGAAGGTTTCCTGTTCAAGGCGAGCGCTTCATGGTGCCGATCCGGGGGGGCGGGCATAATGGCCGAGTCTGACATCATTGATTCATTTCATGCCATGCCCCAGCCAATCCGTGTCGGTCTACTCCTGTTCCCCGGCTGCATGCCTGCCGGCCTGTTCGCATTTGCCGATCTGCTGCACGCGGCCAACCGTCGCAGGGGCCGGGATCTGTTCGAGGCGACGTACGTCGCTCTGCAGGCCGGTCCGGTGGACTGTGCCCATGGCGTCAGCCTCCAGGCGCAGGCGGCCCTGGGCGAGACCGATCTGGACGCGGTCCTGGTTCCCGGCTTCTGGGCCGAATCGGCCGAACAGGTGAATGCGCTCGTTGCCGCCCAGGCCCTGCTAGTGAAGGCGTTGTCCAAAGGTCCCCGGGACCGTCAGCTCTGGGCCTACTGCACCGGCGTCTGCCTGCTGGCTGCCTGCGGCCGTCTGGATGGGCAATGCGCGACGGTGACCTGGTGGCTGGCGCAGGCGATGCAAGCGCGGTATCGCAAGGTGCGTTGGCAAAACGAACGCATCTGCGTGTTCAACGAGCGCAACGCCACTGCGTCGGGGGTGAACGGCTATTTGCCCTTGGCCGAAAACCTGATCGAGAAAAGTCTCAGCCGTGATGCGCTGCGCGACATCACCCGGCTGATGGTGTTGCCGCGCCCGGCCGTCCCCCACGCGGCATTCCAGGGCATCGCGCTGATCCAGCAGCCCGACGGGTTGCTGCGGCGGTTGCATGGATTGGTGGAGCGAATGCCGGCGGAGCAGATCACGGTCAAGGCGCTGGCGGATCGGCTGGCCATGTCCGAGCGTACCCTGGCTCGCAAGGTCGGCAGCGAAACCGGCCAGACCGTCGCCGCCTACGCCCGTTGCATCAAGTTGAACCAGGTCGGCGAGCGCCTGGTAATGACGTCATTGCCTCTGGCCAGCATCGGCGCCGAACTGGGTTTCAGCAGCAGTTCCAACCTGCAACGGATGTTCAAGGCGCTGACCGGGCTGACGCCGATGGCGTACCGGCGTCAGTTCGCACGTGTGTGAGGAGGGCGGTCTAGCTGCGCGCCTCCTCCGTTTCGTTGCGATGATGTTCAGGCCAGCTGTCGACGGGGTGGGCTCGGTCTTCGTTGAACATCTCGGTGAGCAGGGCATTGGCGCGCCGGTAGGCGTCGTGGCGGAACTTGAGGTCGTCTTCCGGCTGGGCGACGATTTCCTCCAGCATCTGCAGGTTCAGGCGACGGAACTGATCCGCTCGCTCCCGCGCCTCGTAGGCGCCGACACCCATCTGCACCAGCGCCCGGCGACCCAGCGACAATGCGCTCTCGAAGGTTTCCCGCTCGGCCACCTCGACCCCCATCTGGCGCAGGGTGATCAGGTGCCCCATGTCCCGGGCCCGCACGATCAGTTTCAGCGCGGGGAAGTGCTCCTGGACCAGGCGGGTCAGCGTCAGGTTGTCCTGCAGATCGTCAATCGCGTTGATCAGCACAGTGGCCTGGGCCGCGCCGGCGGCGTGCAGCAAGTCCAGGCGCGTGGCGTCGCCGTAGAACACTTTCACGCCGAACTTGCGCAGGGTCTCGATGTTGTCGGGGTCGTGGTCCAGGACCACCACTTCCACGCCGCAAGACATCAGCAGGCGGCCGGCGATCTGCCCGAAACGGCCGAACCCGGCGATGATGATCCGTGGGTTCTGCTGATCCACCAGGTCGGTTTCCTGGCGGCCCTTTTTGCTCGCCGATTCCAGTCGATCCAGCAGCAGGATCAGCAACGGCGTCACGCACATGGACAGGGCCACTGCCAGGGTCAGACTCTTGCCCCACTGGTCGGTGAGGATACCCGCCAGCGTCGCGGCGCCGAACACCACGAAGGCAAACTCGCTGCCCTGGCCGAGCAAGACCGCCTGCCAGGAGCGTTGCCCGGCGGGGACATTCAGGAAGCGGCTGACAGCCTTGATCACCAGCAGCTTGATCAGGATGAAGCCCAGGGTCAAGGTGATGACTTTCAGCGGCGCGTCGATCAGCGTGCCGAAATCGATGGACATGCCCACGCCGATGAAAAACAGCCCCAGCAGCAGCCCCTTGAACGGTTCGATGTCGCTTTCCAGGGCATGGCGGTACTCGGAGCTGGCCAGCAACACCCCGGCGAGAAACGCCCCCATGGCCATGGACAGGCCGGCTTCCTCCAGGAGAAAGCCGAAGCCGAACACCAGGAACAGGGCCACGGCGCTGAAGATCTCCCGCAGGCCCGAGCGCGCGGCGAAGCGCAGCAACGGCCGCGTCACGTAGCGTCCCAGCAGGACAACGGCGCTGATGGCCGCGACGATCTTGACGATGGACAGCACCAGGGCGGTACCGGACGGTGTTTCGCCGTGGGCCGACAGCAAGGGGATCATGGCCACCAGCGGAATGGCCGCGATGTCCTGGAACAGCAGCACCGCGAAGCTGCTGCGCCCGACGGCGGTGGCGGTCAGGTTGCGTTCGCTCATCGCCTGCATGGCGATGGCCGTTGACGACAGGCTCAGGGTCAGCCCCACCAGCAGCGCCGCCGTCCAGCCCAGGCCCAGGGCTGTGCAGAACGCTGCAATGGCGGCACCGCAGGCCAGCATCTGCAAGGCGCCGCCACCGAACACCATCCGTCGCAGCGCCCAGAGACGCTTGGGATCGAGTTCAAGGCCGATGATGAACAGCATCAGCACGACGCCGATCTCGGCGAATTCCAGGATCGCCTTCACGTCAGTGATCAGCTTCAGCCCCCACGGGCCGATCGCGCACCCGGCCAGCAGGTAGCCCAGCACGGGCCCCAGGCCCAACCGGACGGCAATCGGCACGATCAACGCCGCCGAGCCCAGGTAGATGAGCATCTCAATCAGGCTGTGGGTCTCCATATCAATCTTCCTTCCAGGCGGCCAGGCGGGCGGCGTAATGTTCGATTTGTGCGTGTTGCGCAGCGGATTCAGCGGCATAGGCGCCGTGCACCACCACCGGTTCCAGCCAGCGCATGTGGCAATAGAGGGCCGTTGCGTGAAGGGGCTGGGCCAGCACGGAAAAACTCGGATGGGCGCCGATCTGGAAATGCGCCTGGTCGCCACCGGTGGTGACCGCCCACAGCAGGCTCTTGCCCTTGAGGGCCGTGGTGCCCCGGCCATAGGCCCAGCCGTGGGTGAACACCTTGTCGATCCACAGTTTCAGCAGGGGCGGCATGCTGTACCAATACATCGGATGCTGGAGGACGACCAGTTGCGCCTGCTCGACCACACGCTGCTCGGCCTCGACGTCGATGGCAAAGTCCGGGTAGAGATCGTAGAGGGACCGCACGACTACGTCCGGATGACCGGACACCCGCTCGAGCATCTGCTGGTTGACCCGCGATTGGTCGGGGTAGGGGTGGGCATAAACGATCAGGATCATCGGCAATTCCAGCGCGGGTCCAGGCAAAAGGCCGGACATCCTACCGAGGAAGGCGACAGTTGTTTAGGCTTTAGTTCGTCGACCATTGCGGGGATGGTCAGGTCAAGGGCAACGAGACCTTGACCTCCAGGCCGCCATCGGGGCGATTGCCGAGGGTCAGCGTCCCGCCGTGTTCGAGCACCGTGGCCCGCGCCGCCGACAGTCCGAGCCCGACACCGCCGGTGTGCTTGTTGCGCGAGCCTTCGATCCGGAAGAACGGGGTGAAGACCTGCTCGAGGTATTCGGGGGCAATGCCGGGGCCTTGGTCCAGGATGCGGATGTCCACGCGGTTGGCATCGGCCTCCAGCGTGATGGTCGCTTCGCCGCCATATTTGATGGCGTTGTCCATCAGGTTGACCAGGGCGCGCTTGATGCCGATGGGCCGGCCCAGATAGACGAGGCGATGGGAGCCCTGGAAAGACACCTCGGCGCCCGCATCCTTCAAGTCGTCGACGATGGTGTGGAGCAACTCCGCCAGGTCGAACGCGGTGGCGTGTTCGAGCCGCGCGTCGTCGCGGAAGAATTCCAGGGCCGAATTGACCATCGCCTGCATCTCGTCCACATCCCTGAACAGCCGGGATTGCTGCTCGGGGTCTTCGATGAATTCCCCCCGCAGGCGCATGCGGGTCAGGGGCGCCCGCAGGTCATGGGAAATGGCCGCGAGCATCTGCGTGCGATCCTGCAGGTAGTGCTTGAGCTGGGCCTGCATGGCGTTGAAGGCACTGATCGCCTGGCGGATTTCATAGGGGCCGACCGCGGGGATGGGCGGCGCCTGGTGATCCACGCCAAAGCGCCTGGCGCCTTCGGCGAAGCGCTCCAGTGGGGTTGCCAGGTGCCGCGTGGCCACCAGCGCGACGACGAAGGTCGACAGCAGGATCAAGCCGATGATGATCAGATTGCGCTCCCATTCGTCCAGCCCCCAACTGCGCGAGGGGGCAGACAGCACCAGCCACGTCTGGTCGGCCAGCCCGATGATCACCGCGTAGCGTGCGGCCGGGTCATCGTTCGGCCAGTCGCCGGGTTGGTAGGCTTCCACGGGGGCATCCGGCCTGCCCAACTGCTGGCGCAGGAAGTCCAGCCCTGCGCTGAATTCCGGATCGTCGATCACCGGCAGCCGGGCCTCCTCACGGCGTTGCAACCATTGCACGTTGAAGCCGGCGTCGCTGGCCGCCCTGGCGATGTCGGGCCGTTGTGCAACGGGTGCCGTGTCAATGATGCGGGCCACGGCGGCGACTTTTTCGATCAGGCCGGTCTCCATCAGCGGCGGCCGCGCCCAGGCACCGGCCAGCATGCTGAACAATTCATTCAAGGCCAGCAGGGTCAGCATGGCGAGCAGGGTGGTCAGGGCGATCCAGCGGGCCACCGTGTCCCGTGGCCGGCGGGGGGCCGTGGGTGAAGGTCTCATCGTTTCAGCACCTGGGGGCTGAAGTAGTAGCCGCTGTTGCGTACGGTGCGGATCATGGACGCGCCGCCGATGTCGGTCTCCAGCTTGCGACGCAAGCGGCTGACCTGCACATCGATGCTGCGGTCGAAGGCGTCGAAGGTTTCGCCCCGGGCCAGGTCCAGCAATTGCTGGCGGCTCAGCACCCGGCGCGGGTGTTCGGCGAACACCAGCAACAGTTCGAACTCCCCCGTGGACAGCGGGATCATGACCTTGTCTGGCGAACGTAACTCGCGCCGGGCGACGTCCAGCTGCCATTTCTCGAATTCCAGGACCGGGCGCGACGCGTCGCCCGGCACGCCCCTGGCTTCGCCGGTGCGCCGCAGCACGGCACGTACCCGGGCCAGTAGCTCCCGGGCGTCGAAGGGCTTGGTCAGGTAGTCGTCCGCCCCCATCTCCAGGCCGACGACGCGGTCACTCAACTCGCCCATGGCGGTGAGCATGATGATGCCGACCCGGTGCTCGGCCCGCAGGCGCTGGCACAGTACCAGGCCGTTGTCCCCCGGCAGCATGACGTCGAGGATGATCAGCTCCGGCATCCTGCGTTCCACCGCCTGCCACAGGGCGATACCGTCGGCGGCCACTTCCACGCTGTAGCCGTGTTGTTCGAGGAATTTGCGCAAGAGGGCGAGGACTTCGAGATCATCGTCCACCAGTAGTAAATGGCTCACGGCGAGTACGCAGGGTGATGGATACAGGGGGCGATACTAGGGTCAATCCGTGGCCTGCGTCATATATTTCAATCCGGAAATAAAGTTGCAGGCGGGCAATATTGCGGAAATCTCCAGGCAAGAAAACAGCGGCAGGATCGCGCCGTTGCCAGTCGATCAGCCAACCACGGGTTCGGTTCTGGGCGGGCGTTGGGCGACACCTCTCCATTCCTTGCCGAGATAGCCTCGTATGCCGAAGTTCAAACCCGCGCCGCTACGTGTTGGATCCTCCCTGGTCATTGCACTGGCGGCACTCGCCAGCGGCTGCACCAGTACACCCGCTGCAAAGCCCGGCAGTTGCGAAAGCGTTCCGTACACCGTCCACGATCCTGCGCAGCCCATCAACCGTGGGATCTTCGCTTTCAACCGCACGGTGGACGATTATGCGCTGGCCCCGGTGGCCCGCGGGTATCGCAAGCTGCCGGACGCGGTCCAGACAGGCGTGCACAACTTCGTGGCCAACTTCGGCGAGCCCAAGGTGTTCATCAACGACCTGCTGCAAGGCAATGCGCAACGTTCGGTCAATACCCTGGGACGTTTCGTCATCAACTCGACCGCAGGCATCGTCGGGCTGATCGATGTCTCGGGCAAGCTCGGGATCGAGCGCCACAAAGCCGATTTCGGCCAGACATTCGGGGTCTGGAACCTCGCCCCGGGGCCCATCGTCGAGCTGCCGTTGCTGGGCACCGCCAACCTGAGGGACGCCACGGGCAAGGTGGTGGGTTTCGTGGTCGATCCGTTCGCAGGCGACAGCGACACCCTGGACACCCTGGGTACGATCAACACCGCAGGCGGCATCGTCGATGGTCGTGCGCAGGCGCTCCCGCAAACCGACCAGTTACGCACCCAACCGGATTACTACGTGGCCCTGCGTGACGCGGTGGCGCAACAGCGCGCCGATTTTGTCGCACAAGGCAAGCTGGGGGCGGTCACCCCGCAATGCGCGCAGGAACAGGCCGATGACTAACCAGGCGCTGGTGTTGCGACGACACACCAAGACCCTCAGCCGGGGCGGGCTGCAGTGTCGTGAGGTGGAGCTGCGGCTGGCCGAGGATGGCCATCATGTGTTGCTCAGTCGTTACGTCGAGCGCTACCACCATGAGCAAGGCGGTGAGTGCATCGTCCAGCATCATCAGGTGTCGATGGCGACCCTGATACGTTGGATGACCGAGCATGGAGAGCGGGTGAGGGCGTAGCCGCCAGCCTTGCCTGGCGGTGGGAACGCTTCGTGCACCGGCGCGGATTTGGCCGTCCGTGTCTAGAAACATTTTTACACACTTCGTCGACAATAAAGGTTGTACGACGTCGTATGTAGTGTGTTCGACTAGCTCCGTTTCTTACAAAAAAAATAAACGGAGACTCCATCTCATGACGAGCATTCCTACCGTCGAGGGTCAGGCCGCAGCGTCTACCCAAAGCCGCTTCGTCCGCATCCTGAAGCTTCTTGGTCCTGGAATCATCGCAGTATTGTCCTGGCTGGGCGCAGGCGACCTGATCACGTCTTCCGTGGCCGGGGCAAACTACGGCTACGCCATGATGTGGGTGTTGGCAGTGTCGCTGCTGTTGCGCTACCTGATCGTCAACATCATCGCGCGTTTCCAGCTCTGCAATAACCAGGGCATGACCATCCTGCAAGGCTATGCCCAGCTCAACCCGTTCTTCGCCTGGTTCCTGCTGGTGTACGCGCTGCTGATGGGGCATCTGATGAATGCCTACATGATCAAGGGCGCCGGCGAATCCCTGGCCATGCTGCTGAAGGTGGATTACCCCCTGGCTTGCTCGATGGCCGTGGTCCTGGCGGTGTGGCTGCTGGTCGGGCGCAATATCTATTCGATGATCGAAGGCGTCATGAAGGCGCTGCTGGCAATCATGACACTGGCCTTCATCGCCCTGGCTGTCATGTCCGGCCCGGATGTCGCCGGTATCGTGCGGGGCACCATCGGCTTCAGCATTCCACCCGATGAAGGCGTACACGGTGCGTTGCTGGTGGCCGTCTCGGTCATCGGTGCGGTCGCCGGCTCCATCGCCAACTTCGTGCACCCCTATGTCATGCGCCAGAAAGGCTGGACAGGTCCCGAGCACAAGCGCATCCAGCGCAACGACCTGCTGTTCGCGGTGTTCGTCGGGATCGTCATCAACCTGGCGATATGGATCGTCGGCGCGGAAATCCTGCGGCCCAACGGCATAGAGGTCAAAACCCTGGGCGACCTGGGCAAGGCCCTGGAACTGTTCTTCGGCCCGATCGGCTGGTATGTGTTCTTCGTCGGCGTGTTCGCCACGCTGTTCGCCAGTATTTCCGGCAAGACCACCGCTTTTCCGATGCTCATCACCGATGCCTTCCAGCACGTGCGGCCCGAGCGCCGGGAGCGGTATGGCAAGGAGTTCCACCGCGATCCGATGCACAAGTGGTTCATGCTGTTCATCCTGGTCACGCCGCTGATCTGGTCGTTCCCCGGCATGCCTGACTTCGTCACGCTGACCATCGGGGTCAGTGCCCTGAACATCATCGGCTTGCCGGTGATTTCCCTCGGACTGCTGATCATGTCCAACCAGAAATCGTTGCTGGGCAAGGAGTACCGCAACAACCTGTTCGAGAACATCGCCCTGGCCTTTGCCACCGGCCTGGCGCTGTGGGTCGCGTTCCAGCTGGGTGTCGACCTGTTCACTTGAGGCCGGGCCGCGCCCATCCGCTTGCCGCAGTGCCATGTCGCTGCGGCAGGCCGTTCATCACACCGACCATGGCGCAACGGGCGCACTGCTAGACTTTGCCGACCCGTGCCATTTCGGAGAATCCGGATGAACAAGAACAGAATCTGCCTGTGGTATGACGGTGCGGCGCTGGACGCCGCGCAGTTCTATGCCGCGACGTTTCCCGACAGCACGGTGGATGCCGTGCATCACGCTCCCGGTGATTATCCGGCCGGCAAGGAAGGCGACGTGCTGACCGTGGAGTTCACGGTGATGGGCATTCCTTGTCTCGGGCTCAACGGCGGCGCCCTGTTTCCCCACAGCGAGGCCTTCTCGTTCCAGGTCGCCACCGATGACCAGGCCGAAACGGACCGGCTGTGGAATGCGATTATCGACAACGGCGGCCAGGCCAGCGCCTGTGGCTGGTGCAAGGACAAGTGGGGGCTGTCGTGGCAGATCACGCCTCGGGTCCTGAGCAACGCGATCGCCAACCCCGATAGAGCCGCCGCCAAGCGCGCGTTCGAAGCCATGATGCAAATGAGCAAGATCGACATCGCGACGATCGAGGCGGCGGTCAAAGGCTGACACGATATCACCGGCGCCGCCGATTCCTTGCGCGAGCGAGCCTGCTCGCGATGGCGCCGCTGGCCTGCGCCGACCCACTTAGCCCCCAGCGGCGTCAGGCACTTTGGCGATCACCTTGATCTCGAACTCAAACCCATACAACCAGGTCACGCCCACCGCCGTCACCGTCGGATGCGGCGCGTTGCCCCAGAACTCAGGCACCACTTCCCATATCTTCTCGAAGGTGGACTGTGCATCGACCATGAAAACGGTCACGTCCACCACATCGTCAAAGGTGCAACCGGCGGCTGCCAGGATCGCGTTCAGGTTGTTGAAGGCGCGCCGGACCTGGGCTTGCAGGTCGGCTTCCGGCGAACCGTCTTCCAGGCTGCCCACTTGTCCCGATACGAACAGAAACCCATTGGAGCGCACGGCTGGAGAGTAGCGGTTGCGCTCGTAAAGCGCCTGGCGTCCAGGGGGGAAAACAACGTCACGCTGTGTCATAGATACCTCCATCAAAAAGGTCGGACCTGACCCGAAATCAACGATGAAGGCACTCTAGGGGCTTGTGCCGAGGCGATAAACGAGCAACCTTGGCGATCACTGTTTGTAAAATCCAAACAATCCGATGAGCCGGGGCAACCATGGACCGTTTCGATGCGATGCAGGCGTTCGTTCGCGTGGTGGAGGCGGGCAGCTTCACCAAGGCGGCTGAAACACTGCACATGAGCAAGACCACCGTGACCCAGCTGGTGCAGCAACTGGAGGCACGGTTGCGGGTCAGGCTGCTCAACCGCACCACGCGCAAAGTCAACGTGACCGCCGACGGCGCCGTCTACTACGAGCGGGTCATCCGCCTGCTGGCCGACATGGACGATGCCGAGACCAGCCTGTCCGGTGCCCAGGCCTTGCCCAGGGGCCGGCTGCGGGTGGACGTGCCGAGCCCGCTGGCCGCCCTGATCCTGGTGCCGGCATTGCCGGCGTTCTACGCGCGATACCCCGACATCCAGATCGACCTGGGGGTGAGCGATCGCATCGTCGACATGATCGACGAGAACGTCGATTGCGTGGTGCGCGGCGGCGAGCTGACGGACCAGTCATTGATCGCCCGCCGCATCGGCGATCTGGCCCTGGGGGTCTTCGCCTCGCCGGACTACCTGGCACGGGTGGGCACGCCTGTGCATCCGCGAGAGCTGGAAGAGGCGCCGCATCGCATCGTCGGCTTCCTGTGGGCGCGCACCGGCAAGGCCGTGCCGTATGCCATGCGCAATCACAGCGAGCAGCTGCATATCAAGGGACGCCATGCCCTGGCCGTCGACGACGGCAACGCCTACCTGGCCGCCGGCCTGGCGGGGCTGGGGGTGCTCTGGTTGCCGGAATACATGTCCAGGCGCCACGAGGCCCAGGGCGAGTTGGTGCGCCTGTTCCACGGCTGGCGCCTGGATCCGATGCCGCTTTACCTGGCCTACCCACCGAACCGGCACATCAGCGCCAAGCTGCGGGTGTTCATCGCCTGGGTGTCGGAGCTGATGGCGGAACATGCGCCTATCATTGAACGTCATCCGTTGTAAGTCGAATCCGATTGCAGAGGAGAACATGATGGAACGATTCACCGGCGGTTGCCTGTGCGGCGATGTGCGCATCGAGGCTTCGGGGCGCCCTTATCGAGTCGGCCTTTGTCACTGCCTGGACTGTCGCAAGCATCACGGCGCGCTGTTTTTCGCAGCGGCCGTGTTCCCCCAGGACGCGGTGACGATCCAGGGCCAGACACGGGAATATGCCGGGCGACATTTCTGCCCCCGCTGCGGTTCGTCGTTGTTCGCTCGCAGCACCGATGAAATCGAAGTGCACCTGGGCATCCTCGATGCTCCCGACCAACTGGCGCCTACCTACGAAAGCTGGACCGTGCGCCGCGAAGGCTGGCTGCCGCCGTTTCCGCTTGCACACCATTACTCACGGGACCGTGACGGCCAGGGGCGGTTCGAGGATTGATCGGCTTCATCGACCGGGCTAGCTAGCTGCGCGAACCTGACGGACGATAGAGCAAGACAGGCTCTGCTACGCCGGGCCCGCGCCGTCATTGCCCGTCTGGATCAGCGAACTCACCCGCTGGCCGAGCTCGTTCAAGCTGAACGGCTTGGTCAATATCCGGGTGTGCGCATCGGCCGTCACCAGCCTTTCGCCCTCGGCGAAACCGGTGATGAACAGCACCTTGAGCCGTGGATGCCTGGCTCTCATTTCCCGGGCCAGGGCGATGCCGTTCATGGCGCCGGGCAGGCCGATGTCGGTCAGTAGCAGATCCACAGGGCCGGTCTTTTCGGCCTGCTTCAAGGCCGAAACGCTGTCCAGCGATTCGATGACGCGGTAGCCGGTTTCAGCCAGGAATTCGGCCACCATCTGCCGGATGGCGGCTTCGTCGTCCACCAGCAGGATGGTTTCGTTGTTGCCCGGCTGCAACGACGTCGTCTCCTCCGAGCCGGGCTGTGGCGTGGTGGCGGACGGCTGGCTGACCACCGGGAAATACATCGTCACGGTGGTACCCACCCCGACGCTGCTCCGGATCCTGACCTGTCCGCCAGACTGCTGGACAAACCCGTAGATCATCGACAGGCCCAGGCCGGATCCTTCGCCAATGGGCTTGGTCGTGAAGAACGGATCGAACACCCGGGACAGGATGTCGGCGCTGATACCGGTGCCTGTGTCCACCACCGAGATGTCGACGTAGGGGCCCGGCGGCAGCATCTTCTCGTCGGCGGACTGTTCATCGATCAGGCAACTGTGCACGTTCAACTTCAGGGCGCCGCCCCCGGGCATGGCATCCCGGGCATTGATCGCCAGGTTCAGCAGGGCGTTTTCCAGCCCGTTGGGATCGCATCGGATCGGGTCGTTACCACTGAAAGAGCACTCGACCTGGATACTGGGCCCCACGGAGCGCCGGATCATTTCTTCCAGGCCCGCCACGACAATCCGTGGTTCGAAGACTTCGGGCTGGAGCGACTGCTGCCTTGAAAAGGTCAACAGGCGCTGGGTCAATGCCGCCGCGCGGGTGGCCGAGGTCAGGGCGACGGAGTTGTAACGTGACAGCTCGTCATACCGGCCCTGGTCGATGTGCCGTTGCATCAGTTCCAGGCTCGACGTGATGCCGGCCAGGAGATTGTTGAAGTCGTGGGCGATACCGCCAGTCAGTTGCCCGACCGCTTCCATTTTCTGGCTCTGGCGCAGCTTGGACTCGGCCAAGGTGCGTTCCCGCTGCTCGCGTTCGAGCTGCTCGGTGCGCTTGGCGATGCGTTCCTCGAGCCGGTCGTTCCAGTCCCTCAGCGCGTTTTCCAGCTGGACGCGTTCATGGATGTCTTCAACGGTGCCATACCACTGCTCGCACTCTCCGGCAGGGCCCAGGCTGCAGAGCGCCCGGATCCTGAACCAGCGGTATTCGCCGTTGCTCTTGCGCAAACGCAGCTGGGTGTCGAAGGGTTGCAAAGTGGTAAGTGACAGCGTCCAGAGCCGGGCAAAGGCCATTCGATCATCGGGGTGGGCGGCGTTCAGCCACTGGCGGCCCAGGGTTTGTGTCGGCGAGCGCCCGGTGTACTCGTACCAGCGCTGATCCAGGGTCAGCACCGCGCCGAGGCTGTCGGCGGTCCAGGGCCACAGGGGATTGAGCTCGGCGGCGATTCGATAGTGTCGCTCGCTTTCGCGCAGTTTTTCTTCAGAGCGGCGCATGGCCTGCAATGCGTTGACCCGCCGCTGTGCCGCGCCGAGCAGGTTGCCGTATCCGCGCAGAAAATCGATATCGCTTTCGCTGAACAGGCGGGGGCTGCGGCTGTCGACTTCGAAGATGCCGAACGGGTGCTTCTGCCCGGCGTCGTACACCAGCACGTTGACGAAGGCCCGGACCCCGTTGCGTATCTGGAAGTCGTGGTAGCGAAACCGGGTTTCGGTGGCGATGTCCGTGGAGATGACCGGGCTGCTGGTCTGCAGCGAATAGCGCTCCGGTGTCCCCGGCAACGCCTGTACGCGCACCTGGCCGACGACATCCGGTGTCCAGCCCACGCCGTTGCGCACCAGGAACGTCACGCCGTCTTCCTCCAGCCACATGAACTTGGCCAGGTGCGTGTCGAGCGCCTCGCTCACCAGGCGGCACGCCTGGTCAAGGATGTGCTCCAGGTCATCCGAGGCCAGGGCCAGCTCGCCGAACTCGGCCAGTACCTTGCGTTGGCGCAACAACGTGTCTTCGATTGCCATGGGGATCATCCGTGGTACGTCCTCAGTATCCGAGGGCCGGACGGCGGCGAGGTTCACAGCAATCGATGAGCGTTGCTCCGGGCGCTTCCGGCGAGGGTCTGGGTAACGCAAAAGCCCTTCCAGGGAAGGGCTTTTGCGAGGGGCAGGTGGGCGCGAGCCGGCTCGCGCCTACAGGGTTTATTCCTGGAGGAACTTCAGCAGATCCTGGTTGAGGCGATCCTTGTGGGTCTCGGTCAAACCATGGGGCGCACCTGCATAGACGATCAACCGGGCACCTTTGATCAGTGCGGCCGAAGCCCGGCCGGCGGCATCGATGGGCACGATCTGGTCGTCGTCGCCATGGATCACCAGCGTCGGCACGTCGAACTTCTTCAGGTCGGCGCGAAAATCCGTGGCCGAGAAGGCCGCGATCGAGTCATAGGTGTTCTTGCTGCCGCCCATCATGCCCTGCGCCCAGAAAGTCTGGATCAGACCTTGGGATGGCTTGGCGCCCTTGCGGTTGTAGCCGTAGAACGGGCCCGAAGCGATGTCCAGGTAGAGCTGCGAGCGATTTTCCAGGGACGCCTTGCGCAGGCCGTCGAACACCGTGATCGGCAGGCCGCCGGGGTTGGTGTCGGTCTTGAGCATCAGCGGTGGCACGGACGAGACCAGTACGGCTTTCTTCACTCGCGCGGTGCCGTGGCGACCGATGTAGCGCGCCACTTCACCACCGCCGGTGGAGAAGCCCACCAGGGTGACATCCTTCAGGTCCAGCGCTTCGATCACCGCTGCCAGGTCGTCGGCGTAGTGATCCATGTCGTTGCCTTCCCAGGGCTGGCTGGAACGGCCATGGCCGCGGCGGTCGTGGGCGATGACCCGATAGCCCTTCGAGGCGAGGAACATCATCTGCGCTTCCCAGCTGTCGGAGTCCAGCGGCCAGCCGTGGCTGAAGGTCACTACCTGGCCGTTGCGAGGGCCCCAGTCCTTGTAGTAGAGCTGCACGCCATCCCGGGTGGTGATGTAGCTGGCGGACTGGACGACGCTGCCGACGGCGGACACGGTCGTGCCGGCCTGGGCAGGCGTCGCGGCATGGGCGCTGAGGGTGGCGAGTGCGAGGGTGGCAATGGCCAGGGTGCGGTTGAAGGTGTTCATCGTTTCTCTCTCCATAAGGGGTGTGGTTCGATCTGCGGCGGTCGTCATCGATCGCGTTGGTGGGCAGATTAGAGAGAGTGGAGGGGGACGAGAACTGCATGCTATCGATAGCGACTATAAGGAAAACGGATAGCTGCGCTGCGCTTGGGTCGAGGGCTCCCCGAGCCCTCACGCATCGCGGCATGCAGACGCTCAATATCGATGGACGATGCCCAGCCGCCCCATGATTTCCAAGGCATCGACCAGGCCCAGGCCATTCATGGGCAGGCAGGCGAAGGCCTGGTATTCATCGAAATGCGTGCCGAGGGCCAGCAACTTCAGATCGTGGGCGTCGAGCCGGGCATTGAAATATTGCAGCACCGCCCGCTCCCAATCGCTGGCACGGTTGACGGCATCGACGGTGTCACGCTCAGGTGCGGGGATTTCGATACCCGACTGCCGTAGCGGGGCCAGGGCATTGACCGCATGGATCCCGCAGGACGACCACGCTTTCCATTCGAACTCGGCCAACTGGTTGGCCGCGGTGAGTGCTGAGGCCACCTGCGTCCACGCCCAGTCCCACTGCGCGGCAGGCGCCGGCAGGTTCTCGACGAGCGCTTGGGCGTGGACCTCGTCGAACAGGCAATGGAACAGGTCGGCCAGCGTATCGGCCACATCGAGCCCGGGGCCTTGCGCCTGGGTGTCCAGGTCGCGGCTCAAGCGCTGCCAGAGGCTGTCCAGCTCCTGCCAGTCCTCTTCGTCCATCTCATCGTCGATCACCTGGGCCTTGTGCCCGCGCTGGTAGTTATCCAGCCGCGTCTTGTGCACGCGAACCTCACATTCGGCAAGATGGACGGCATAGCTGGTGTGGTCCAGGTAGTTGGTCTGCAAAACGATGCGGTCTGGAAACACATCATGGACGAGGCTTTCCTCGGCATCGAAATACGTCGCGCCCTCGAACGTGCCATGGGCCGTGGTGATACGTTGAAACGACAGCGGATCGATTGGATTCATAGGGCAAGGGCCTGCAGGAGGGCGGGAGCGGATGCGCCGGGGCAGGTGCACCGCTTTTTCAATGGCGCTGATCCTACACCAAGGTACCGGGGTTGCTGAATCCCGGGTTCTGCAAGGAAAAATCCGAAGGCTCGAACCGCTCGCCAGTGTCCATGCGCACGTTGCGCAGCCCCACGGTCTCCAGGTGCGAGGCGTACAACGTCTCGGCAAAATAGCTGATCAGAATGGAGCGCCGGCGCGTGCCCACGGAATTCAGGCTGCCGGCATGCACCAGGTCGACATCGAGCACCAGGATGTCACCGGCGCAGCCCGCCAGCTGCACGGAGCGTGACTCATCGGCGAAGTCGAAGGCCGGTTCCCCCGGCCCGGGGCGATGGCTGCCGGGAACGAGACGGGTCGCACCGTTGCCGGGGCCATAGTCATCGAAGAAAGCCAGGGCAATCGCAACGTCGCCGGGCCGTTTGGCTGACAGGTCCCGATGCAACGGCTGATGGCCGCCACCGGCAAGAGGTTCGCGTCCTTCCACCTGGGACAGAAAGAACCGCTCGGCGATCAACTCGCCTGCTACCGCCAGCACCTGGGGCAAACGACACACTGCCTGCACCGTCTCATTGTCATCCAGCATCGAATAACGCCAGCCCGTGCCACGCGGTACCGGCCATTGATCCGCCGGCCTCACGCCGGCATCGAAAGCCTTGCGCAGCGCCTCCAGCCACCCGGCCGGGATCGCCCGACGAAGCAGCGCGTAGCCATCGCGATGAAGTCGCTCGCGATCCGTCATGTCTTTCCTCGACTTGCGTACAAGGGCATCCGCAAGGCTAGCCGTCAAACCCAACCCAGACCACCCCGCATGGCAAATCGAAGGCGATCACCGGGACAATATCCCGCGCCACCGTTATCATCACGCCACCATCCAGAAAAGGACTTCACCGATGAAGCGTCTGTTCGCCTGTACCTTCCTGGCGCTGGCTGTTGCCGGCTTTGCCAACGCCGAAGAAAGCACCTTCGAAGAAACCAACCAATGCACGCAAGACATCGACTGCCAAGGTGACTTGATCTGCAAGAACGGCCTGTGCGATCTGCCCCAGCCGCAACAAAGCCCCGTGGCAAAAACCACCACCACCCAAAAAGCCGCACCGTCGGCACCGCCCGGCGTAGCCTACCAGGCGCTGCCCATCAATACGGAGCGTGCAGGCCCCTTCACGACCCAGCCCCAGGGCACGGGAACCGCGCTGAACTACCGATCCCGTGCCGGTGTGATCAACGTCATGGAATCGGTCGTCGAACAGGCCGAATACACCGGCTATGTGACCATCGAAAGGGCCTTCACATTTGGCCCGAGCCGGTACGTGGTGGTCGTGTCCACCGGCGAGGGCGGCAATGCCTGCCCGGCGTCCACCTATGTCTTGAGCTTCGACACCGAGGCCGAGCGGGTCGATGGCAAGCAAGAGGTCAAGGGTTGCTCGGAACGGGTGGAGGTTGAGGCGCAGGGGAATAAGTTGCTGGTGAAGAAGGAGGACGGTGAGGTGACGGTTTATAACGGGGTTGTGCAATAGGCACGGACTCGTCCACACAATCATGCAGGCAGGGCCCGATCCCGCTGTAACCCCAACGGAATTTCTCAACATGCATTTGCGTTCAAGCCTGTTTTGCCTGTGTCTTTTCAGTGGCCTGACCCAGGCAGCCGTCGACTGTTCAGCCCTGGCGGAAAAGCTATCGGGGACGGTGCCGGAATTTCATCCGCCGCTACAAGGCAAGGTCATTGGCAGCGGCCGCCTGCATTTCCACGAAGCCCCGGACGAGGCCTGCGCCAACAAGAAAATCTTCGTCATACCCGGCGACTCCCTCACCCTCTACTCCAGCCTTGAAGACGAGTCATGGCTGGAAGTGAACTTCATCGCCAAGAGCGGCGATGACTTTACCGGTTGGGTGAGGGCGGATCGGGTGGAGATCGGCGAGTCTTATGGAGCACCATCGGGTGAGGCTGGGGATTCGGCGGAGGGGGATGACCAGTAAGCGTTGGGTAGCGATGAATACGCTCAGTTGAGGTGTGCTTACAGGTTGGGGAGGTGGTGAGTGAGTCTTGATCTGCGCATAGAGGCTGACCTGTATGTTCCGACGATGATGGCAGTCTTTTACTTCTCCAGAGAGCCAGGCTGTGCAATTTCTGTCAATGTCATTCCGACCTCAGGTGCGGCCTTCCATTGAAATAACTTGCAACCCTTGAGTGATTGAGAAACCGCACGCGCCTCTCTAAATTTTTTCTCACAACGCCGGGCCCCTCTGACAGCGAATCGCTGCCATGTCGGAGTTGCAGTTTGTACAACTTCGACATCAGAGGAGGGGGCTCATGACTGCCCTGGAAGCGTTCTTTCTTGCCGAGTTTCTCGGCACCGCCAGCTGGTTGTGGCTCGTTTTTGTCAGCATCGTCTTGAGCCTGTTGATCTTTGACCTCGGGGTGCTGCACCGTGAGCATCGAGAAATCGGCGTTCGTGAAAGCCTGTTACTGTCTGCCGGCTATGTCACGGCTGGCTTGCTGTTCGGCCTCTGGGTCTGGCAGGTCAAGGGCGGTGATGCAGGGATGGATTTCTACACCGGCTTTCTTATCGAAAAATCGTTGTCGATGGACAACGTTTTCCTCATGGCGATGATCTTCAGCTTTCTCTCAATTCCGCGTAAGTATCAGCACGAGGTGCTGTTCTGGGGCATTCTCGGTGTCATAGTGCTGCGCGCTATCATGATTGGCCTAGGTGCAGCGCTGACCGCCGAGTTCAGTTGGATTCTCTATGTATTCGGCATCTTCCTGCTGTTGACCGGGGTAAAGATGCTGTTCAGCAAGATCGATGCCCACCCGAACCTTAGCGATAACTTGCTGGTGAAGTTCCTGCGCAAACACATGCGGGTCACCGATCGCTTGCATGAAGAGCGCTTCTTCGTCCGCCAGATGGATGCCAATGGCAAGTCCGTGGTCTGGGCGACGCCGTTGTTCCTGGCCTTGGTGCTGATCGAGTGCGCCGACCTGGTATTCGCTGTGGACAGCGTGCCGGCGATCTTTGCCATCACCCAGGACCCCTTCATCGTCTACACCTCGAACATTTTCGCCATCCTCGGCCTACGAGCGCTGTATTTCGCTCTGGCGGCGATGATCCACCGCTTCGCCTACCTCAAGTACGCCTTGGCGCTGGTGCTGGTGTTCATCGGCGGCAAGATCTTCATGGTCGGCATCATCGGCAAGATTCCGGCAGTCCTTTCTCTGGGGGTAACGGTGGCTTTGCTGTTGGGCGGTGTGCTGCTGTCGCTTTGGAAAACCCGCGACCAAACCTCCGCTGGTCCCCAGGTTTAGATCCAGAAAACTGTCGGCTGCCAAACGAAAACAGTAAACCCGGCGCGAGGGCCGGGTTTGGAAACATATGCCAGTTACGCTTGCAGCGGATATCGTCCCTAGAAGTGGCTGTGAGCCAAGGAAAAAAGGGACAGTGATGACGAAGGGAAATCGAGTACTCCATGCTCTCATTAAGATAGGCGTGGGCTTTCTACAAGTGTTTGAAGTTGGGCTACGCTGACGAACGGCGGTTTCGTTGTGGCAACACGAAGACAGTGTAGAACGCCTACTTAACTCAGTCGTCCTGGACTGGCCAGCCTCTCCTGTTGTCAGATGAATCCGCGTTCTGCCTTGCCTGACTTGACATTAAGCACAACCTGGAGCGCTATCATGTCCGACCAGTCTCATCAGCAATTCAACAAAGACAGCACTGCCATTCATAAGGCCGACGCAAATCTCGATGATCAAACAGGACCGTCAAGCTGGAACTGGGCTGCAGCACTTACCCTGATCCCTATCATTGCTATCCTCCTTGCAACATGTGTGGCCATCGCTGTGGTGCCCATTCCGAGCCTGGAAACTTTAATTAATCCGACTCTGATCATCGCCGGCCTCGTTGCGATTCTCATGGTTGTCACTCTCGTCGCCCCATCAAACTACGTAAACATTGCTCGTGTTATCTGCTTGGTGGCGATTATCGCCGTAGTCATCATGTGGATGCGCGGACAATTGGCGTAAAGTCGCTGCCGTTTCAATTTGCGCGGAGAATGAAAATAGAGGGGCAGATTTCTTTTCTCGGTAATAGGTCTACCCCTTTGCGGTTATGCGATTGTTCCTGCTCAAGTCACCATCAACTTGCTGCAGTGATATCAAGACGCTATACGGTTTCAGCTATCCTGGCGCGCAAGATCAGTTGCACCGATAACAAACTAGAACGCCACCTCAGAACCTCTCTTCGCTGCATAACTGGCAACCAGACCGAGCCGTGTCTATTGTTTTGGGCGACTAATTGCTACGGGAGGCATGGACATGAGTCATAGCACTTCGCCCACCGCTGCGGCTGTGGGAAACACGGGCATGGTAGCCACGGCCTTATGGGGCTCGGACAAGATCGGCGGCATCACGGTCGATCCGGACGGTGCCATCTGGCTTGGCGCCTACAGCCGCCTGGGCCTGGGAGGCGAAGAGGATTCGGGCTTCACCGGCAGCCTGGTCCGGTTCAATGCCGACGGTCGCCTGGACCGCAGCTACAGTGCAGACGGCAAATCCCTCCTGCCTGTGTCGCTCGATATCGAGGACGGCGGTAATGCCGCGGTGCAGCCGGGCGGGGGCTACCTGGTGGCTCAGTACGTGAAAGTCGGCGATGCCTGGGTGTCGGGCGTAAGTCGTACCTTGGCTGACGGCCGCCTCGATACGAGTTTCGGCAACGGCGGAACCGCGACCGTGCCGTTCTACTGGAATGAATCTCTAGGCCAGCAAGCGTCGTTCTCCGTGCAGCGCGACGGCAGCTTTTTCGCGAGCGCTGCGTATCCCACTGGGGAAATCTATATCGCCCGCTTCGACGCGACGGGGGCCCTGGTCTCGTCTTTCGCAGAGGGCGGGGTCCTGCACCTGCCAGCATCCGTCGGCATTCAACCCCGCGGTACGATCGACGTTTCCCTGCAGGAAGACGGAAAAGTACTGGTCACGGGGCAGGACACCCTGACCCGCCTTAACCAGGACGGTACCCTGGATAGCAGCTTTGCCAACGGCGGCAGCCTGGCCCTGGATGTTCATGCAAACGCCCTCGTTATCCAGGAGGACGGCAAAATCCTGCTGGCGGGCGCCTCGGGCGGCGTGGCGACGGTCACGCGGCTCAACGCCGATGGCTCGCTCGACACCGGGTTCGGTGATCAGGGGCAGGTGAGCTGGGGCTCGCAAAGTGCGCCTTTCGCAGTCGCCGACATGGTGGTGCTGGCCGACGGCAGGGTGTTGATTGGGGGAAGCCAGGGGACGAAGGCGGACGGTTATCTGGCCGCCCTGGTTCAGTTGAACCCCGACGGTAGCCTGGATCACAGCTTCGGCAATCCCGACGACGGCTATTACCACCTTGACGGTAGCCAGAATGATGACTTCTTGCTGGGTACCGACTCGTTCGACGATGCCATCGTTGGCGGGGCCGGTAACGATCTGCTCGATGGCCAGCAAGGTCGCGACCTGCTGACGGGCGGCGTCGGGGCCGATACGTTCCGTTACGAGTCAGTCGCAGACAGCTACCGAACCGTAACCACGGCCCATAGCGACCGAATCACCGACTTCGACCCCAACACCGATACGATCGATCTCTCATCCCTGGGCTTCCTCGGGCTGGGCAATGGACATGACGGAACGCTGGCGATACGAGTCAATGAAAGCGGAACGCGGACCTACCTCAAGAGTTTCGATGCCAACGCGGAGGGGGAACGCTTCGAATTGGTCTTCGACGGTGACTTGAGCCAAACGCTGAATGAAACCAATATCCTGTTCCAGCAAGCCAGGTTGACGGGCACCGAAGAGGCCGATCGTCTACAGGGCAACGCCCGAGGCGAAATCATCGAAGGGTTCGCGGGGGATGACCGCCTCTATGGCGCACTGGGAAATGATGTGCTGGTAGGCGCAGAGGGCCGGGACCTGCTGGCAGGTGGCGGTAACAACGATGTGTTCCGCTTCGACGCGCTGAGCGACAGCTACCGTACCGCCACCGAAAACCACACGGATCGGCTGCTTGACTATACGGTGGGTGAAGACACCATCGATTTGTCCGCCCTGGGCTTTACCCGGCTGGGAAATGGCTACAACGGCACGTTGGACGTGGTTGTCAATGAAGCCAAGAACCTGACCTACTTGAAGAGCTACGAAGCCGACGCCAATGGAGCTCGATTCGAGTTGAGCCTGGCAGGGGACCACTCCGGGTACCGTAACCTGGACATCATCTTCGCCGAGCCTGCGGGAGATGAAGTCTTCCAATTGATCGGAGTGACTGACCTCTGGGTGTGAACGCCAACCTGGTCATTCCTTGCCTTGGGCCGATTCCTGAGCGGTCCAAGGCGCTATGCGCGTGGAAGACCTCCATATAGGGCAGCTTTAGGTCGATCGCTGGCCTTGGTCATTGCACCTACCCAGCACCCAACCCCCTCAACACATCCAACACATGTTGCGTAGACCGCTCGACCTCGCCACCCCGGTGGGCAATCCCCAGTTCACGCCACAACAAGGGCTGCAATGGCCTCATGACGATTCGTGTATCGGGCAATGGCGTGGAGGCTTCATGGGGCAGTAACGTTGCGCCATAGCCGGCAGCCACCAGGCTTTTTATCGCATCGTTGTAGTTCAGTTGAATTCGCGGCGTAGGCTGGCGTTCATCATTGGCGAACCATTCCGACGTCAAGCGCGAAAGCCGTGTGGTGCTGTCGTTCAGAATCAAGGGTTGGGCGGCCAGCCAACCGGGTGTCACGATGTCCGGGCAGTCCCAGCGAGCCGGCAAGAAGGCCATGACCGGGTCGCGTCGCCATGGCTCGATCCGCAACCCCTTCACCGGGGGCTGTGGCAGCGCGACCAGGCCGATTTCCAACGAGCCCTCGGCAAGCTTCTTCAACGTCTCCTGGGAGGTAAGCACGGCGACCTGCACATCGATAGCGGGATGGCGTTGGTCTAACGTCTCCAACGCTTGCGGCAGCAACTGGGCGATGGCCCCTGTGGAGGCCCCCAGCCGCACACGCCCGGCCAAGCCCTGTACCTGACGCTCGACGTCCTCAAGCGCCTGTTCCGCATCCGCCAACAGGCGCCGCGCGCGGTCCACCAGTGTTTCGCCAATCGTCGTAGGCTGAATGCGTCCACGGGTACGTGACAACAGCTGACCACCAACCCGCGACTCCAGATCGGTGATATGCAAGCTGACAGTGGGGGGCGCAAGGTGCAAGGCACGAGCGGCCTCGGCAAACGAGCCCAGGTCGACAATGGCTACCAAGGTGCGCAGGCGGTCCAGGCTGATTTCGCGCATGGGTCATTCCATATTCAGGAAAACTGAATTCAATCGTTTGGAAATTCAACTTTTCCAATCTTAGCCGTTCCCTGAAGATGGAGTCTCCTGATTTCCTGTGTCCGGGAGCTTTCCATGGCGATTCCTCACCTGTTCATCGACGGCGACCAAGGCACCACCGGGTTGCAAATCCATCAGCGTTTAAGCGGGCGGACCGATCTGCGGCTTGTCACGCTCAGCTCCGAACATCGCAAGGATCCGCAACGCCGCGCTGAAATCATCAACGACTGCGACATCGCCATTCTTTGCTTGCCCGACCCGGCTGCACGCGACGCGGTAGCGAGCATCAGAAACCCCGCTGTACGGGTGATCGACGCAAGCTCCGCGCACCGTACCCATCCAGACTGGGTCTACGGTTTCGCGCAGATGAACGCGCAGCAGGCCAGACGAATCGCCACGGCGCAGCGGGTCAGCAACCCCGGTTGCTATCCCACGGGAGCGATAGGGCTGCTGCGTCCATTGCTGGAGGCTGGGTTGCTTCCCACGGACTACCCGATGAGTATTCACGCCGTGTCGGGCTATTCCGGAAAAGGGCGCGTCGGCGTACAAGAGTATGAGGGTGAGGGCGCATCGCAGGCGCCCGCGTTCCAGGTCTACGGTCTGGGGTTGGCGCACAAACATATTCCGGAAATACAGCAGCACAGCGGTTTGACGGAGCGGCCGATGTTCGTACCGGCCTACGGGGCTTTTCGCCAGGGCATCGTGCTGACCATCCCGTTGCAACTTCGCTTGCTGGCGCCAGGCGTGGATGCGATGCGGTTGCATGCCTGCCTGATGCAGCACTACGCCGACGCCCCCTCTGTACAGGTCATGTCGATGCAAGAGGCTAAGGAGCTGACATACCTTGATCCCCAGGCCCTCAACGGGACTGACGGTTTGCGTTTAGTGGTGTGTGAAAATGACGAGACGGGACAGGTTCTGTTGGCGGCGGTATTCGACAATCTCGGGAAGGGGGCCGCTGGCGCGGCGGTGGAGAATCTGGATTTGATGATGGCGTGAGGATTTTTCATCAGCATCTTGATCGCTAGGAGGGAGCTTGGCACCGAAAGCTATTCTGTTCGATCTGGACAACACGCTCACCCATCGTGCGCTCAGTATTGACCGCTACGTTGAGCGATTTCTGGATGAGTTCAAGGGTGAAATCTCGGGAGTGGACCCCCGTCGGATCTCCCATCTGATCGCACGCACCGATAACGGTGGGTATCTGCGACCGGAGTCTGAATACTCTTCCATCCGTGAGGCGGTTGGGTACACGTTGGCTCAGGAGTTGAAGTGGCGCGGGCCAATCGATCCCAAGCGATTGATCACCCATTGGATCAATCACTTTCCGAGCGCTGCGGTTGAAATGCCAGGCGCTGGCGCGATGATTCAAGCGCTTCGTCGCAAGGGAATTGCCATCGGTGTCATCTCCAATGGCGCCGAGCATTCGCGACGGCAGACCCTGAAGGCACTGCCCTTCGGGGATGCCATTGAGACGATGATTTGCTCTGAAACGTGGGGTGTTTCGAAACCGGCGCCTGAAATATTCCATCAGGGAGCGAAGGCATTGGGGGCCCGTCCCGAGCATTGCTGGTTTGTGGGGGATCACCCGCAGAATGATTGCCTGGGTGCCACAGCCGCCGGAATGCTTGCCGTCTGGTTGAGTGGATTCCATCCGTGGCCCGCGAACATAGCACCAGCGGAGCGCTCCATTGAAACATTGAAAGAGCTCTTGGACATGCTTACAACCTGATAGCGGTACCTGACGGCCAATTGGCATATCACCGTCTAATCGACGCAGGTCTGCTGGATCAGATCGTGCACTGCTCGCCCTTTCTGACCAGACTTTGACCGAGTGGCTGCCCTCAGGGCTTGCTCCCCATCCGACCTTGGGTCGCCCCGCGCAGGCAGCCCCAGGCGATGAGGCCAATGATCAGTCCCCCCGACGATGCCCACCAGCAAGTTGAATGCAACGCTCCATGGTCGCTCGGCCCAGTAGAAGATCGTAGAGCCCGTTCGAAAGCCACTGACGCGCAACCGACTGGTAAACAGGGTCTGCACCAAGGTAACGATGTCAGTCAGCTCCAGCACCACGATGAAGGCGACCCATAGCGTGAGCAAGGCACGTGCGGGAACGCCTGGTTTCTCGGTCGGCTCAGGGGCAGGCATGTCGCCCTTTTTAGACGCTGCCGGGTTTCCCTGACCGTCTTGCCGCTGGTGGGGGGGAACTGGCCGATAGGGCTCCTTCACAGGCGCCGTTCCTTCGGCGACTTCGGTGGGCAGCGCCATGTCAGGTAGTCGGCCAGCTCAGGCAGCCACCCGTCGGTGCATTGACTTCCCGAGGGCCAGCGGAACGCTGTCGGTCGTCAGGCGGTGCGCGGTGCCATCGCGCATCATCAGCCATCAGCGAGGCGCCAGCGACGATCACAAACACGGCGAACGCCACCGGTAACATGAAGGTCAGCGCGCCTGTCACCAGCGCGAAAGCCCTCTGCGCAAGGTCGCGCGAGTGGATGAGCAGGTCACTCTGCGCAGTGCGCTCGAACTGTTATTTAATGAACATGCAGAACTCCTGATGCGTCGCTGTTTAACTGATCGAAGGGGTTGCTAAACGATTGCAAACCACAGGGATTGGTTGACGCCGCCCAGCACATCTCCTGCCGAGGCTGTGGCGTGTTGGGGAGGGCGAGCATGGCATGGTGCGCACTCAGTCACACCTGGCTGTGCCTATGGAACGTGGGCAGTTCAATTTCGATTTGCAGCAGGTATGACAGACTTTCCCTTTTTGAGTGAGCCTTACGAGAAACACATGGATATTCGACGCTTCAGAAGCGGGGATGAGACTGCGTTGTTTCACGTCTTCTACTCCGCCATTCATGGCATCGCCTCACGCGACTACACTCGCGATCAAATCGAGGCATGGGCGCCTGCGGATCTTGATCCGAATCTCTGGGCGAATCATCTCAGCAATCTGCGCCCGTTCGTGGCTGAGGTCCACGGCGAAATTGTGGGCTACGCCGACATTCAACCGAACGGCTACATAGATCATTTTTTTGTGGCGGGTACTCATCCTCGCCAAGGAATAGGCTCTTCGCTCATGAACCGCATCCATGAAGAAGCCAGATCGCTTGGCATTGAAAAACTGACTTCAGATGTCAGCAAGACGGCTGAGCCCTTCTTTGCATTACACGGTTTTCGTGTCGTGGAGCGAGGGTTTCCAATCCGTCGGGGTGTAACCCTTGAGAATGCGTTGATGCAGAAAAACCTGAAGTGCGGAGCATGAATACCCGGGGGAGCAAGTCTCTGCGGTTCATTAATCCAGATGCGTTGCATAGGTGCTGAGGTACTGAGAGCAGGCACGGAGGTCTGTGAGTTTTTGTGACCGCCGCGCGAATTTTTATCGATTGCTGGATGGACGGCGCCTTCTTAGGATTTCCACTGACCGACTGGGCTTGGCAACGATAATAAAAGAGGAATTCTCGATGACGCTTGCAAACAAGAAAGTCGCCGTAATTACCGGCGGCGCTATGGGCATCGGTGCGGAAGCTGCGAATGCGCTGGCGAGTGATGGTCATCATGTAATCATTTGCGACATCAATACCAACGAGGCCGAACGTTACGCGCAACACCTGCGAGACCAAGGTTTCTGCGCCGATGCCTTCCAGATCGATGTTGGCACACCTGCCTCAGTGTCTGCTGCGTTCGAGTGGGTTGAAGGTAAGTTTGGACGCTGCGATGTGCTGGTCAATTCCGCTGGTATCGCCAAGACCATGCCTTTCCTGGAATTTGATGCCGAGGTCTTCAACCGGACAATGCTGATCAATGTCACTGGCACGTTCTTGTGCTGCCAGCTGGCGGCACGCATCATGCGTAAGCACGAATTCGGCCGGATCATCAACATTGCCTCCGTTGCCGGAATGCGCGCAGTGGGCAAAGGCCGGACGGCCTACGGCACATCGAAAGGTGCTGTGATCGCGCTGACAAGGCAGATGGCCGTCGAGCTGAGCGAATACGGAATCACCGCCAATGCCATCGCCCCTGGACCGGTCGATACGCCGATGACCAAAGAACTGCACAGCGATGAGTTCCGTAAGGCTTACAGCAACGCCATCCCAGCGAAACGTTATGGCACCACGCGTGAAATCGCCGGAGCAGTCAGCTATCTGGCGTCTGACGTCTCAGCTTACGTCAACGGAATTGTCCTACCCGTGGATGGTGGTTTCCTTGCGTGGGGCGCTGGCGATATCTGAGTTGCGCTGATACGAATAAACGGGGTGCGTAATGACTAGGCACTCCCTGTGCGGCTGATCATTCGGCCGCCATTTCTTCTACGATCCACTTCACCAGGTCTGCTGTGTCGGCCCGCGCTCTGGCGTTGGGCGAGATCCACAGCACCAATTTTTCCGGGCCTTCAACACAGCCAAACGGGGCTACCAGCGCGCCGCTCTCCAGTTCCGCTTGCACCAGCATCCGCGGCACACAGGCAAATCCCAAGCCGACCTTAGCCGCTTGAATCAGCAGATAGAAATGCTCGAAGTATTCCAATTCAGGGGGGGCGGGCATGGTCATCTGCAACGCTGAATACCATTCTTTCCAAGCATGCGGGCGAGTCTTGGTAGCCAGCAGCTTTTTGCCGCTCAGGTCGCTCACTTGCTGCACACCTGAAGCCTTAAGGTAATCAGGCGAGCATATAGCCCCAATCCATTCATTGGCCAACGGGATCGGCGCGATGCCGGGAGGTGGGGCAATGCTTTCCAAGCGTATTGCCACACTGACGCCATCTTGGACAAAGTCGATTGGACCGTGTCCGGTTCTCAAGCCCAGCTCCATCGTCGGAAAGTTGCTGTGCAACCCGGCAAGCCTGGGTAGCAACCAATGCATCATGATCGACGCCGAACATGACAGCTCCAGCGGTTGAGGGCGCACTTCGTCGATACTTTGCTGGATCAAGTTGAATGCGCGGCTCAAGCCAGCGGCAAGGCGCGCGCCTTCTGGAGTCAGTTTAGTGCCATGGGCATTGCGCGTGAGCAAGACGACCCCCAGCACATCCTCAAGCGTCCGAATGTGTCGGCTGATAGCGCCGTGAGTCACGGAAAGGGCATCAGCGGCTTCGCCGAAGGTGCCTTTCCTCGCAACCATTTCGAAAGCTCTGAGTGCATTGAGAGACGGTCGCGGAGGGGATGACATGTGCGCACCTCGTGAGCAGGCCATGGCGACCAGAGCGCCGGTCGAACCAGAAGCCTAATGTGAGTTTTTCTCAACTTGGCGGGAAATCATATCGTTAGCCCGTCAGCAGGGTCAATGTATATTCGAAGTGAAGGCCGCCCCTGCAAAAGCGGCCAATGAATATAAAAAAAGTAGAGCCAAGGTGATTATCGATGGTCGATCAAACAGCCGGGCGCGAAGAGTTTACGGCCCGTTTCTTCGTAGAGAGCAGTTACCCGATTGAGCGGGTCGGCGAGGTCATCGCTGGTGAGCAATCCAGCGGTACATTCATTGCCTTGCCCGGCGAATCAGCTGAGTTGAAAGAGCGTTCACGGGCCCGTGTGGTGTCGGTCAAGTCTCTTCCAGCGGTCACCAGCGCTTCGTTACATAGCGAATACCTGGCTAGGCACAATCCTTCGGCGACGTACTATCGCGGCGAAGTTGAAATCGCTTTTCCAACGGCCAATATTGGTCCGAATCTTCCTGCACTGCTGACCACCATTGCCGGCAATCTATTCGAGATAGGTGAAGTCAGCGGTTTAAGAGTGCTCGATGTCGATCTTCCGGCAACATTTGCCACTGGCTTCTTGGGCCCACAGTTCGGTATTGAAGGGACTCGTAAACTGTGCGGCGTTCATGACCGTCCAATCATTGGCACCATCATTAAACCCAGCATCGGCCTGACACCTGAGCAGACCGCGACCGTGGCCGATGAGCTGTGTGCGGGTGGTATTGAGTTCCTCAAGGATGATGAACTCTTGATCGACCCGACCTATGCATCCTTCGATGCGAGGCTAAATGCTGTCATGCCTGTACTTCACAAGCATGCAGATCGCCTCGGCAGGATGCCAATGTACGCGATCAATATTTCTGGGAGCATTGATGAAATGCTTCGCCGCCACGACGCCGTGCTGGAGTCGGGGGGGAGCTGCGTCATGCTCTGCCTGAACTGGGTTGGGCATTCGGCGGTCGAGCACATCCGCAAGCATTCCCAACTACCTATTCACGGCCATCGCAACGGCTGGGGTGCCTTCACCCGCAATCCACAGCTGGGCTTTTCGTTTGAGGTCTACCAGAAAATCTGGCGCCTGGCTGGCATCGATCATCTGCACGTCAATGGCATTCAGAGCAAATTCTGGGAACCGGATGACTCAGTCATTGCCTCGGCACTGAGCTGCCTGGCCCCGTTTTCGGGCGTCCAACCGATCCTGCCGGTTTTCTCTTCCGGCCAATGGGCTGCGCAAGCGCCAACGCTGTTCGAAAAGCTGCAGTCGGTGGACCTCATGCATCTGGCAGGTGGTGGAATTATCGGCCATCCCCTAGGTATCGGTGCCGGCATTCAGAGTATGCGCGAAGGATGGGAAGCGGCGACTCAAGGCATCCCCTTGCAACAGTATGCAGAGGGTCGGCCAGCACTAACCGCCGCCTTGGCAAAGTTTGGAGGCGTATAAATCATGCAGTCAGCCAATACGCCCAGGCTTCGTCTGGTGTTTTACGGTGATGATTTCACCGGCTCGACCGATGCTCTGGAAGTCCTTACCGCAGCCGGCCTGAGATGCGCACTGTTTTTGGCGCCACCGTCGCCCGAGTTGTTAGAAGAGCTGGGTGGTTTCGACGCTATTGGCATCGCTGGCGATAGCCGCGCGTTGTCCAATGCTGAAATGGATGAGGTGCTTCCAGACCTATTCGAAGCAATCAAGCGCCTGTCCCCCGACCTTGTGCATTACAAAGTTTGCTCCACGTTCGACAGCGCTCCCGACGTGGGCAACATTGGCCATGTCATCGAGCTCGCATCACGCGCCTTTGGGGTCAAGGGGGTGCCGATCATCGCGGGTAACCCGGCCCTGGGTCGTTACTGCGTGTTTGGCAATTTGTTTGCGCTGTCCAAGACCGACCACTGTGTACACCGGATCGACCGCCATCCCGTCATGCGGGCGCACCCCATCACGCCTATGGGAGAAGCCGATCTGAGTGTCCATATCGGCCAGCAAAAGAATTTATCGATTGCCAAAATCGACATCCTTCAGCTTGATCAAACTGCCGACCTGACTTTCTTGGTCAGCCAAGCTTCTCTGAGCCATGACTCGGTTCTGATCGACGGCACTACCACTGCACATATGACCCTTGCAGGAAAAGCACTCACGGAGATCTCTGGCCGCTCGGCGCCGTTGTTCGTAGTTGGCTCTTCAGGTGTCGAGTATGGATTAACGCAGCACTGGCATTCGGTGGGGCTGATAGATGCTTACCAAACTCAGGTCATTGCGCTGCAGCCCGCCAGACAAGTGTTGGTCATTTCTGGAAGTGCATCCCCGTCAAGTCGCGCTCAAATCGATACCGCTATCGCGAGTGGATTTGTCGAACTGGCGGTGGATGCGGCAGCGATCCTCACAGAATCACATAAAGGAGGGCGGGTTCAAGATGTAGTGGCGACGGCAGTCGCGCACCTCAAAAGCGGACGCTCCGTGCTGATCCACACGGCAAAAGGTCCGGATGACCCGAGAATCGAACAGATGATCGAAGCGATGATCGCCGAAGGACTGCTTCGTGACGAGGCAAAAATCCGCGGCGGTAAGCAATTGGCTGTCGAAATGGGCTACATCGTTCTGGACATTCTTAAGGCGTATCCGCTCGAAAGACTGGTTATTTCCGGCGGTGATACGTCAAGTCAGATCACCAAGATTCTCGCCCCTGATGCATTGGTCATCAAATCCGATCTCTCTCCCGGTGCGCCCCTCTGCCAGGTGCGCTCAAACAAACCGTACTTGGACAACCTGGAAATCGCCTTGAAAGGCGGGCAGATGGGTGACCAGGACTACTTCGTAAAAGCGCTCACAGGTAGGAGCTAAGGTCCGTTCAAGGACAGGAACACGCTTGCATATTTACAATAACAACAGGTGAAACTATGCAAACCTCACTCTTAAGTAACAGCGAGACTCATCATGAACATGTTGATGATGAGAAGAAAAAAACCATGAAAAATGTTGTTGCCGGAAGTCTCTTCGGCACAGCGTTAGAAACCTATGACCTCTATTTGTACGGTACCGCGGCGGCGCTGATCTTCGCTCCTCTGTTCTTTCCTGGCACCGATGAAGCTGTCTCAAGACTCGCCTCGCTAGCGTCCTTCGCCATATCATTTGTCGCACGGCCACTGGGTTCGCTGGTGCTTGGACATTTCGGCGACCGGATAGGCCGCAAGAAATTGCTCTACCTCACGCTGATCATCATGGGCTTGAGCACCGTCGGCATTGGCTTGCTGCCTACCTACGCGAGCGTAGGAATCTGGGCACCCATCATGCTGTGTGTGCTGCGCTTCATTCAGGGCTTCGCTTTTGCCGGAGAATACAGCGGTGCAGTGCTCATGCTGCTTGAGCATGCGCCCCGGCGAAAACGTGGTTTTTATGCAGCCATCAACAATATTGGTCCGGTGTTCGGATTCATCGCCTCGGCGGGGTTGCTGCTGATCGTCAGCAGTTTATTGTCGGTGGAGGATTTCTATAAATGGGGATGGCGCATTCCATTCATTGCCAGTCTCGCCCTGTTGGTCGTTGGCGTCTTCGTACGGTCTAAAGTTGCCGAATCTCCGGTGTTCGAAAAGACCGCCGAAAAACGCGCGGCAGCCAAGGGGCCGAACCTGTCACCTGCCATGCGCCTGTTCACCAAGTACCCTAAACAGTTACTTTTGGTCGCGGGTGCCAACATTTGTCATTTTTCGACATTTTATCTTTTTACCGTGTTCGCATTGAGTTACGGCCAGAAGGAACTGGGCCTTTCCAATGCCTTTGTGCTCTCGGTAGCGATGGTCGCTATCTGCACGCACTTGGTAATCGTTCCTTTCGCTGGCGCAATGGCCGATCGACTGGGTCGACGCACCATGATGTTGATCGGCTTCGCGGTGACTGCACTGGCCGCGTTTCCCTTTTGGCACCTCTTTTCTACAGGCCAGTTCCTACCCATGGTCTTGGGCTCATGCCTGTTCATGGCCGGCTACGGCCTGGTATACGGTGCCGTGCCTTCCTTCACCGGCGAGGCATTCGGACCCAGCGCACGATTCACCGGGTTCGCCATGGCCACCAACGTCGGTGGCATCATCGGCGGCGGCACGGCCCCCATCGTCGGCGCCTATCTGCTCAGCCATTACGGCTCGCCCTATGCCATTTCGGTGTACACGGTAGCGCTCGCAGTAATCTCTGCCTTGTGCGTCTACCTGTCAGCCGAAACCAGAACGATCAATATTGCTGACGAGTAATGCCCATCGCGTGCGGCTTGCCCACATGCCGCACGCTTGCTCGACTCAGCACGCGCCGACAATGCCGGAAGAAATGCTTCTTCGGTGAGCCTGCCTTCATCACCGTCGTAGAGCTGTTTTAGAGCGCAATGACCAAGTTTGGGTTTTTACACCCATCAAGGGGACGGATGCCGCAAGTTCTGACTAATTGAAAGTCATTATCATTTGATATACTCTCGCGATTCTTCCTTGCTAGAGTCGCATGCGTGTCCTGGCCATCCGATCCTCATTCCGCCGACGGCCAGTTCGAGAGCCATTCGAACGAACTGCTGCGCTTTCTCACACGTCAGGTGAAGTGTGAAGAGCTGGCGGCCGACCTGCGCCAGGAAACCTGGTTGCGCTTTCGTCGGCGCGAGTCCGGGACGGAAATCGGCAATCTTCGCGCGTTTCTCTACCGCATCGCGCGCAACCTGATCATCGACTACCGCCGCCAGCAAAAATCCCGCCCGGTCGAGGAGCAGATATCCATCGAATTGGTCAGTGCCCAGCCGGGTCCGGAGCGAGCGGCAAGCGACGCCCAGCGCCTGGAGCGACTGCAGCGCGTGGTCGAGGGTTTGCCCCCGCACCTGCGCCAGGCGTTGTTGTGGAATCGCCTGGACGGGCTGACCCAGCGTGAGATCGGCGAGCGCCTGGGTGTCTCGGAAAGTATGGCCGGACGCTATATCCTGAAGGCCCTCGAACACTGCCAGCAGCAGATGGACCCGCAGCCGTGAATCATCCTTCGCTTCTCGACCAGGCCCGACAGTGGCAGGTGCTGCTGCACTCCGGCCGCGCCACCGCTGCCGATCGCGCTGCCGCGCAGGCCTGGCGCCAGGCGGCGCCCGAGCACGAGCAGGCATTGCGGGAGGTGGAAGGGCTGTGGTCGTTGCTCGGCCAGATAGAACGTCCGGCCGAGCAGCCTCAGGTGCGCGTGCTGCGTCGTCGTCGACTGTGGGCGGCTCCGCTGGCCTGCGCCGCGATGCTGTTGCTCGCCCTGTGGCTGCCGCGCGGCACCTGGATTGGCCTGTATGCCGACATCAGCACCCAGCCGGGCGAGGTGCGCGAGGTGCGTCTGGCCGATGGTTCGCTGTTGACCCTCAACGGCGATTCGGCGCTGGACTGGCAGTTTGTCGACGGTCGTCGCGAGGTCAGGCTGTACCGTGGCGAGGCGGATTTCCAGGTCGCCCATGACCCGGCCCGGCCGTTCATGGTCAGTGCCGGCGAGGCGCGCATCCGCGTCACCGGCACGCGCTTCGATGTGCGTCTGGAGGAGGGCGGTGTCGACCTCGCAGTCAGCGAGGGCCGAGTGCTGGCCTCCAGCGCGGGCGGCGAGCCGCGGCCCGTGGTCGGCGGGCAGCAGGTGCAATGGCGCGGCGGGGCGCTGCAGGCGCCGCAAGCACTGGATGCGCGCCAGCGCCTGGGCTGGCAGCGCGGCAAACTGGTGTTCCGCGACCGGCCCCTGGAGCAAGTGTTCGCCGAACTCGAGCGCAGCCAGTCTGCGCGGGTGCTGTTTGTCGATGACGCCGCTCGCCGCCTACAGGTGACCGGCGTGTTCGCCCTTGACGATCCGCAGGCGGTGTTGAGCGCTGTGGAAACCACCTTGCCTGTGCGCCTGGTGCGCCTGCCGGGGTTGATCCTGGTCGCGTCACGTCGCTGAGACCCGCGCCGCGCCTGTACCTTCAAGAAAAAAGAAAATATTTGGGCGGCGATGGTTCAGAAATCATCGCCGCCTTCGTCTTCCGTTCCTGCAAATGCGACTTCTTCGTATTGATAGCCAAGGACATCAGCATGCGGTCGACTTCCTTCCTCGCGGCGCTAGCCGTTCTCCCCCTGGCCATTACTGCCGCACAGGCGCAGGCCGTCGAGCTCGACGTGCCGGCCCAGCGCCTCGACTCGGCGCTCACCGACTTCGCCGAGCAGGCCAATGTACGGCTGCTCTATGACGCCGGCCTGACCCGTGGCAGCGGCATGGTGCCGGCACTCAAGGGCGATTATTCGGTGGTCGACGGTCTGCAGCGGTTGCTGGAGGGCAGCGGCCTGACCTTCCAGGCCGGCGGCGACGGCACCATCACGCTGGTGCCGCTGCCCGAGCAGGGCGTGTTGGAGCTGGGTTCGACCACCATCAATGGAATCACCGAAGGCCGTGTCGACCTGCCGGCCGAGTACGCCGGCGGGGAGGCGGCGCGGGGTGCGCGCATCGGTGTGCTGGGCAACCAGGACATGCAAGATGTGCCCTTCGCTTTCTCCAGCTACACCTCCGAGTTGATCGAGAAGCGCCAGGCGCAGACCCTGGCCGATGTGCTGGCCAGCGATCCGGGCGTGCGTCAGTCGTTCGGTTTCGGCAACTTCTCCCAGGTGTTCGTCGTGCGCGGGTTCCAGCTGTTCAGCGACGACATTGCCTTCAACGGCCTGTACGGCATTCTGCCGCGCCAGATCATCTCCACCGAGTCGGTCGAGCGGGTCGAGGTATTCAAGGGGGCCAACGCCTTCGTCAATGGCGTATCGCCGTCGGGCAGCGGTGTCGGCGGGGCGATCAACGTGGTCTCCAAGCGTGCCCAGGACACCCCCACGCGCAGCGCCACCCTGGACTATGCCAGCAACAGCCGGGTAGGCGGCCACCTCGACCTGGGCCAGCGCTTCGGCGAGGACAACCGCTTCGGCGTGCGGGTGAACCTGGCCCAGCGCGAGGGCGAGACCGCGGTGGACGATGAACACTCGCGCTTCAGCCTGGCCACCCTCGGTCTGGACTACCGCGGTGACCGTCTGCGCCTGTCTGCGGACTTCGGTTACCAGAAGCAGCGGGTCAACGAAGGGCGCTCGGTGGTCTACCTGACCACGACGGGGCCGACCAGCCGGCTCAATGGCAAGACGCCGTCGGCACCGGACTCCGACCACAACTACGCGCAACCCTGGAGCTGGTCGCAGCTCGAAGACACCTATGGCATGTTCAGCGCCGAGTATGACCTCTCGCCCAGTTGGACGGCCTACCTGAGCGCTGGCGGCAAATACACGCGGGAGAACGGTGTCTACGCCTCCAACTACGTCTATGGCGCGAATGGCGACGCCCGTATCGGCCGCCTCTATTCGCCGCTGGACCAGGAAACCCTCAGCGCTGTCACCGGGCTGCGCGGCGAACTCGCCACCGGGCCGGTCAGCCACCGCATCAACCTGGCCGCCAATGGCATCTGGCAAGAGAAACGCAACGCGTTCGAGTCCACCGCGGCAGGCAGTCGTGGCTTCGGCAACCTGTATGAGGGCCAGCCCGTGGCCGAGCCGCCGGCCACCAGCGTCTCCGGCGATATCCACGACCCGGACACCACCGCCAAGGTGCAGAACCGTAGCCTGGCGGTGTCCGACACCCTGGGCTTGCTCGACGACCGCGTGCTGCTGACCCTGGGCGTACGCCGCCAGTCCATCGGCGCCGATGCCTGGAACGCGGCCAGCGGTGCTCGCACTTCGAACTATCAGGAAAGTATCACCACGCCGGCCTATGGCCTGGTGATCAAACCCACCGAGTACCTGTCGCTCTATGCCAACCGCGTCGAGTCTCTGCAACAGGGCCCGACTGCGCCTGCCGCCGCACTCAACAACGGTGAGATGTTCGCGCCTTATCGCTCCAAGCAGACCGAGGTGGGCGCCAAGCTCGACTGGGGCACCTTCGGCGGCAGCCTCAGCCTGTTCCGCATCGAGCAGCCGCAAGGCGTGCTCGGCGGCGACGGCTACTACCGGGTGGATGCCGAGCAGCGCAATCGCGGCGTGGAATTGAGCCTGTTCGGCGAACCGCTGGACGGCCTGCGCCTGCTGAGCGGCGCCACCTGGACCAAAGCCGAACTGCGCGGCACCGCTGGCGGGCGCGACGATGGCAACCAGGCGGTGGGGGTGCCCAAATTCCAGTTCAATCTGGGCGCCGACTGGGATGTGCCCGGCTTGCCCGGGGTGAGCCTGAACGGCCTGCTACTGCGCACCGGCGGCCAGTTCGTAGACAGCGCCAACGAATACAGCATCCCCGCCTGGACCCGCGTCGACCTGGGCGCACGCTATCGAACAAAGATGGATGGCCGCGCGCTGACCTTCAACGCGATGCTGGAGAACGTCGCCGACGAGAACTATTGGGCCTCGGCCAATGGTGGTTATCTGACCCAAGGGGCGCCGCGTATGCTGAAGGTGTCGGCTACTGTTGATTTCTGAGGTTGCCGGCGATTAACGAGGCGCCGTCGCAAGTTGTGTGATTATGCGAAAGGCGGTTTTGCCAGACGCTCCGAGAGGCTGCATTTGCGGCCTCTGTTGTTATTGATTTGATTGGAGTCTTGCGCGCTAGACAGGAATCGGTCAATAGCGGTCATCAAACGTCTACAAAAGAAAATGAACACTTTTTCATCACAGTTTCGCCCGCATCTTGAGTTGGTTTGGAAGGCGTGAGGCTGAAAACGGAAATAATCAAAGCCTGCATCAATGGCACCAAGACTCGCATTTACAGATCAGATAGACGCTGATGCAAGAAGTCTATAAATCGCTGTGTCTTGGCTGGAAGTAATCGAGTTTCGGTGACTGCATAAACAGGTATCGGCGTTGCTTTCCAGTCTGGCAAAATTCTACGAAGTCGCCCACTAGCAACGTCTTCTACCACGATGCGCTCCGCAAGCATTGCGATCCCCATGTCCAAAGTGGCCAAACGCTGAGTCATGGCTACGCTGTTTACCGTAAGACTGCCATCAACAGAAATCTGAGCCGTTTCGCCCTCATGTTGCAATGTCCATGAACTTTCGCTTGGTGCACGCATACGGAGGCACTTATGTCTCTGTAGCTCATCAGGATGACTAGGCTCTCCGGCAAGTTCCAGATACTTAGGCGACGCATAGAGGTATCGCGGCAGAGAAGCAAGCCGCCTCGCGATCAGATTTGAATTCGCTGGATATCCCATTCGGATGGCAACATCTAGGGGCTCACTGACCAAATCGGCTAGCCTTGACGTTAAATCGAATTCGAAAGTTATTCCTGGATAAAGCAAAGAAAACTCTGCTATCAGCGGGGCTAAAAAAACTATCGCAAAACCTTCCGGTACTGACGCGCGCAACACGCCTCTTGGCTGAGCGAGCATATCGCCCAACTGCTCATGCACCAGCCGCGCCTCTTCCACGATGCGCCTACTGCGCTCGTAATACAGTTGTCCTGCCTCCGTCGGTTCGACCTTGCGTGTGGTGCGATGCAATAGCCGTAACCCTATCGCTTTCTCCAATGCACCAATACGCCTGGACAAAGTCGAGTTGGGTATGCCCAAGGCGTCGGCCGCTCCCCGAAAGCCCTTAGCTTTCACCACTTCGACAAATAGTGCCATGTCATCAAGATGGCTCATGCCTTTGCTCCATTAATGGATCAGTGAATTCCGTAGACACCTATTTATCCCAAAAGAGAGCAGGGTCATCATGAGTTATAGCAATTTCTAGGAACTAGCCATGAGCCAAGATTCGTCCTCCGATACAAGCTATCTTCTCAACCACCGACGGCAGGACTTGGACGACGAGCTCGATACGCTGGCCTTTGCGCAAGCAAAACCTGTTGTCTCTCCGGTAATTTGCCGCCTGCGTCCGATGAACTTGAGCAGTCATTTTCGCGCCTATTCGTTGCGCGGTGATGGACCCAGTGGCGAGCCGATTGACCCGATTCTGGGGGTTGATCATGCGTGGATCAGCGCGCCTCAGTTTCCGGCCCATCCGCATGCAGGTTTTTCCGCAGTGTCCTATCTCTTCCTCGATTCGGAAACCGGCATCGACAACCGTGACTCACTGGGTAATCACAACATAATCCAGCCAGGAGGTCTGCATTGGACCGCCGCCGGCCGCGGGGTAGTGCACGAAGAATTCCCTGTTGAGAAAGGGAAAACTGTCCACACACTGCAGATCTTTGTGAACCTCTCTGAGGAACGGCAGCAAAATGCGCCATTTGCGTTGAGCTTAGAACCGTCGGATGTCCCGGTGGTAGATGGTTCTGGCACCAAGGTGCGAGTACCGCTCGGGACCTTCGGTGGGGCTAAGTCTCCCCTGGAGACCCCGACCGAACTGATCCTCCTTGATATTGCTCTTGAGGACGGAGCTGAACTCTGCGTGCCGATCATCCCCGGCAACACGGCTTTCGTGATGCCGATCCACGGGACATTGGCGGTAAATGGACAAATTTTCGAGCACGCCAAGTTCGCTGTGCCAGCGTTCCCTGAGCAGCAGACTGTACATGAAGTCATCCTTTCGGCACCGAAAGGTAATGCAAAAGCGGTGCTTTTCAGTGGATCGCCATTACGCCAACCGGTCTATTGGCAAGGGCCGATGGCAATGGCATCGACCGCCGCTCTGGCATCCGCGATAGCCGCCTACCAGCACGGCGAATTCGGCACATTGGATTCCCCCATCATGACGACAACTCACCTCTGATTTAGACGGATTCCCCCCAAATTTATCGAGCCACACAAGGAGTACATCATGACTTTCCAACGACTCACCGGCGACAGCTCGGCCTTGCTCCTAATTGACCACCAAGTCGGGACTATGAGCTGGGTAGCGTCTACGACCTTTGATGAAATGAAGAAGAACGCAATCATTCTTGCCAAGGCTGCCAAAATCCTAAAAATACCGACGGTGCTTACTTCGAGCATGGAAGACGCTGCCCAGGGCCCTTTACTGAGCGAATTTGAAGACATCTTGCCCAATGAGTTCGCCGCTCGCATCCAGCGCACAGGCATCGTCAATGCCATGGACGACGAAGCGTTCGCTGCTGCCGTCAAAGCGACAGGTCGCACGAAGTTCATCCTGGCTGGGGTCACAAACGATGTCTGCACGGTGTATCCGGCGCTGAGTCTGGTTGGGCAAGGCTTTGAGGTTCAGGTGGTCGCAGATGCTGGCGGGTCGCCCACCAAAATCGCGGACGACATAGCGCTGCGCCGCATGGAGCGCGCCGGCGTGGTCCTGACGAGCACTAATCAGCTTATTGCTGAATTGGCGGTCAGTTGGAGCACCCCTGAAGGTGGCCAATTGGTTCAGGCATTGAACATCGGTTGAGCGCTTCCCTCCTAACCAACGTCGGGCTGTTGATCTGCGAGGGTCGCAACCGTCCGAAAATGGCCATTGTTTGAGCCCCCCTTCGGAATGCTCAAACAATGTATGGGCGCGACGCATTTCCTCACTCAAGAGCTGGTCGAAGTCTGCGCTGGGACGAGTCTTAACGTGCTCGCTTACAACGTAAGCGAGTCATGAAAATCGTCGGTGTCGAAGGTTTGAGGCTCCGCTCACTATCCAGGGTATCTGGTATGGCGTGGACTGATCGAGAGGACCGCCTGCAGCAACCCGTTGCCTGGGCCTCGAATGGTGGCCTACGGATAGATTTCGTCGATGAATATCGACTGATTGCAGTCACGCTCCGCGGACGTGACGGCTCAATCGAACCTGGTCGCCGACAAATCAAATTTGCCTGGTTCGACGCCCATCTGTCATCGCCAATGACCGGTCGAGGCTTCCTCACAACCGTGGAGGATGCAGCGCTGCTGGCCAGTTTAGTTGCCGAAAGATGCCTGGCGAGTAGATGAGCACCTTGTTCGCGGCTTATGAAACGACTCGATTGCCCTTCATACGACTTGATCACCCATTCGAAGCAGCTTAGCGCCGAGTACCTTCGAGTATCGTCCTTATTTAACTGCCAAGTGCCAGCCGTATATTGATGGCGTGGCGGAGAGAATCCATGGCGTATTCCGATCTTTTGCCGATCCGCTTCGCACTATTTGTTTCCAGCCTCGGCGCCGTTGCAGGCACTACCTTCTCTGTGATGTCGATCCTCACCATCGGTGATGTTGGTGGTGGGTTGTCAGTGAGCAGCGATGACGCTGCATGGTTGAACACGCTATACAACGTGGGCGCGATCTGCGGTTTGCCCATCGTTATGACGATGGCAGAATCATTGGGCAGAGGTCGAGCGATGTTGCTCGCCGGGCTGTTCTACACCCTCAGTTCGATCGCCGTTGCCGTTTCCCCCTTCTACGAATGGGCCTTGGTCGCACGCTTCATTCATGGCTTCTTCGGGGGAATGCTCCCTGTGCTAATGATGCAGCTTGTCATGACCAGCCTTTTTCCTGGGCGCGGTCAGCTCGAAGGTATGACCCTGTTTGCACTTGCCACGTCCATCGGTTCGGGTATAGCGGCTTTCATCGGTGGCTACCTGCTTACCGAATCCGGCTGGCGAGGCCTGTTCTGGATACAAGCAGTGGTCGGTGGCATCTATACCTTGCTGGCGTCCAAGGTACTGCCAGATGAGCGCGGCGATCTCGAGTACCTCAGCAGCAAGGACTGGCCGAGCTATGCCTTTCTAGCCGCTGGACTAAGTGGCCTTATGGTCGTGATGGCAGAAGGTGAGCGTCGGTTCTGGCTGGAAACATGGTGGATTCTTGCCCTATTACTCAGCAGCCTGGTTGGCCTTGCTTACGGTGCACACTCATTGTGGATCGCACAGCGTCCGCTGCTGGTCCTGAAGATCTTCAGAAAACCGACCTTCGCCTGGGCGATCATTCTGTCGTTCATCTTCCGCTTTGGCACGCTGCTTACAGTCTGGATTGCCCCACAATATCTGGCTCGTATGCGCGGCTTCAAAGCGCAGCAGACAGGAGAACTGTTGCTGGTGATGGTGCCCGGTACAGTACTGGGTTTCATGCTGGCATATTGGCTCGTCAGGCGCATGGACGCCCGTGTAGCGCTTTGCATTGGCTTGTTGACGTTTGCCTGGGCCGCTGCACTATGCAGTGACCTGGCGCCCGACTGGGCTCTCGATGAGTTCCGCATCCCTATTGCGCTGGTCGGCTTTGGCCAGGCTTTCGTCCAGGTGGCTTTGCTTCGATACGCTGTGTTTGGAGTCGGCAAGGAGGAAGGGACGACGTGCGGCATTATCTTCAACCTGGCCCGAATGTATGCCCTTTTAGGTGGACTCGGAGGCCTTTGGCATCTGGTCACAGAACGCGAGAAATACCACTACGCGCGTGTAGCTGAAGCGCTGGGTAGCACCGATCCCCTGACGACCCAGCGTATCGCCGAAAGCCAGTCACTCTATACACGATTTGTCACCGATGGCGCTGCTACCCACGGCACCGCTTTGAGCAAGCTGTCAGACAGCGCAATGAATCAGGCTTATACATTGGCTTATGGCGACGCTTTTCTAGTAACCACGCTGGTGATGCTCGTGGGCGCCATCCTGGTATGGGCTTTGCCCACGCTCCCTTTTGCGGCACCCCAGGCTGCTCTCCCCATTCAACCCGCCAAGCCCGAGACCACCCGATGAATGCAATTCCAGAAAATGAACAGAAGCCTGCTACGCGTTGGGCCAGTGGTCGCAGAATACTAATTGCAGGGGTGGTCGCTAATGTGTGCTTTGTCACCGTGGCGTTTTCGTATGCGCAATGGCACAAGGCAGTTGACTTCGAGCGTACCGATAACGCCTACATCAAGGGCAATCTAACCTACGTTTCACCTAAGGTCAGTGGTCACGTGACTGCCGTCGAAACGGAAAACAACCGCCAAGTCGTGCCGGGAGATGTCCTGATCCGTATAGATCCGTCGGACTATCAGGTAGCAGTCCAAACGGCAGCGGCCTCCGTTGCGCAACAAAATGCATCTCTGATGCAACTGGATCAAGAACAACGGCTGCAACAAGCTCAGATCAAGGTTTCAGAAGCCGGCGTGATATCTGCTCAAGCTTCCTTAAGCGAAACGTCAGCGGACTTTAATCGAGCACAAGCGTTGGTCGATAAAGGAGCAATCAGCCGGAAGGTATACGATCAGTCCAAAGCCGCCTGGACACGTGCGCGTGCGGACTTGGCGCAAAACCAGTCTCAGGTCGTTTATGCCCGACAACAAATGGAAGTACTGCGTGCTGAGCGAACCGTCATCGACGCTCAGCTTGATTCCGCACTAGCGACGCTGCAACGGGCTAACAATGATCTGTCCTGGACACAGATCAAAGCGCCGCGTGAGGGGCTTGTGGCTGCGCGTAATGTTCGCTTGGGCGAATATGTAACCGCGGGTACCAGACTTATGGCGATTACACCGACCAATGATTTGTGGATCGAGGCTAACCTGCGAGAAACCCAACTGGCGCGGATGCGCCAGGGGGATCGCGTACAAGTCAAAGTGGATGCCGTGCCAGATCATACGTACTGCGGATATGTGGAAAGCATTTCCGGAGCGAGTGGATCTGAGTTCGCTGTAATACCACCGGACAACGCCTCAGGAAACTTCACCAAGATCGTGCGTCGCTTCCCGATCCGTATCTTGCTGGATGCAGAGCAACCAGGTTTGGAACGGTTGGGGGTGGGTATGTCAGTTGAACCCCGCATTGCTCTGGGGTCAAGCAACGATGGAGAAGCGCGGTTCGGGCTGCTCTCGCGGATCTTTCTAGGGTCTTTTATTTGTAATCGTAAACAGCCCAAGCCTGCTGATTGATCAACATGCACCCTTCATCCAGGCAGGATGGAGAGTGCATGTATTCCGATTAACTTCTGCAGATTGGCGTGGGGACAGGTCAATGCCGCCGATCATGGATCGCACTGAACCGCTGCGTCTTCGCCCCGTACTACTTACGCAAGGCATAGCTGAAGGCTATGCTTGAAGCTCAGTTCGCGAGGCAAGCAGTGGTGGTTATTTGACCCAAGGGGCGCCGCGTATGCTGAAGGTGTCGGCTACTGTTGATTTCTGAGGTTGTTGGCGATTAAAGAAGCGCCGTGGCAAGTTTGTGTTATTACGCTAAAGGCGGTTTCGCTAGGCGCTCTGAGAGGCTGCATTTGCGATCTCTGTTGTTATAAAAAGGGGCAGCCTGTTGTTTTCCAACAAGCCTGCTATTACACGCCACAGGCTCGGCTCAGCCCCGTCAAGCTCGACGAGCACAGGTATTACACGTTCAGTTGAACGGCTACCTCTTTAGCCACTTCGATGAAAACTCGCATCGCTGCGCTCTGAAAGGCATCCTTGCGCCGCATCAGGACGGCGGTGCGTTGCAAGCGCTCGGGCTCCAGTGCGATAGCCACCAGATCATCATGGGCCAACGCGATTTTGGCAGGCAATAAAGTCGATAGATTGGTCCTGCGAACAATTTCGATCACGGCGCCGAGGGCATTGGCCTCCATCTGCACGTGAGGGTGAATCGCGTGTGTGCGGAAGTAGCGGTCGATTTGTTCGCGGGTTGCAAACTCTGGACTGAGCAGAATCAGGGACTCAGCATTCAGGTCCTGCAATCCAATGGACCGCTCCTCGGCCAAGCGGTGTTTGCGACTTACCACCAAGGCAAGGGTTTCGTTCAGCAAGGGGATGGCATCAATGTTCGGTGTATTTATTTCATCGAACGCGATTCCTGCGTCCAACTCGCCTGCCAAAAGCAGCTCCTCAATGCGCTCCTGGGAAATCTCCTTCAGATTGAGGGTGATTCCAGGGTACCGGGAGTGAAATGCTTCGATTACCGGCCCTACCAGATAGGTCGTGAACGTCGGCGTCACGGCCAGGCGCAATGAGCCGCGGGTGAGGTCGCTCACATCATGGATGGCGCTTTTGGCCTCCCGCAGTTGCTGATAAGCACGGCGCGCATACAGAAGATAGACGTCCCCCGCGTCAGTCAGACGGGTGGTGCGTCCTGAGCGGTCGAACAACTGGGCTCCAAGGCTTTCTTCCAACTGCCTCACTTGCTGCGAAAGGGCCGGCTGAGAGACGTGCAGCGCCGCCGCGGCCTTCGTAAAACTGAGATGTTCCGCCACCGCGAGGAAATATTGGACGTGTCGAGCAAGCATGGTTTTGACCATAAGGTAATCTGATCTATCTCATAATAAATGAGACTTTTACCTTATGTAACGCGTTGCTTAGTCTTTGTTTCACACCCGCGACATTGAGACAGCAACGATGAAAGCGATCATCGACGGTTTTCTGAAATTCCAAAAAAACGCCTTCCCTGAGCGGGCCAAACTGTTCAAGGACCTGGCCAATCAGCAGAACCCGAGAGCGCTGTTCATCTCCTGTTCTGATAGCCGCTTGGTGCCGGAGCTGGTCACCCAGCGCGAGCCAGGCGATCTGTTTGTCATTCGAAATGCCGGCAATATCGTGCCGTCGTATGGGCCGGAGCCGGGCGGCGTTTCGGCCTCCGTTGAATACGCAGTCGCCGCACTTCAGGTCGCAGACATCGTGGTATGCGGCCACTCAGACTGCGGCGCGATGACCGCCGTGGCCACCTGCAAGTGCCTGGATCACATGCCTGCCGTCGCCGGATGGCTCCGTTACGCCGACTCGGCCAAGGTCGTCAACGAAGCCCGCAAACACCCGGATCTGCCGAGCAAAGTAGCCTCAATGGTGCGCGAAAACGTCATCGCGCAGTTGGCCAACATCCAGACACACCCATCCGTTCGCCTGGCTCTCGAAGAAGGCCGCCTGACCCTGCATGGTTGGGTCTATGACATCGAGAGCGGGCGTATCGACGCCTTCGATGGCCGTACCGGGATCTTCGTGTCCCTCGCCGAGAACCCCGAAGTTCACGCCGTTTCCCAACAAGCCAGGCACGTTGCCTGAAGCCTGTACCTGCACCGTTGCTAACCCAGGAGATACGCCATGATCCAGACTCAAGCCACCCGCACCGCTCGCCAGGAGCTGACTGAAACCATCATTCTGGCCAAGGCTCGCAAAGACCTGTCCTTCGCCGAGATCGTTGACGGCACCGGCTTGTCCGAAGCCTTCGTCACTGCGGCCTTGCTCGGCCAGCATCCGCTGCCTGCCAGCGCCGCCAATGTCGTGGGCAGGAAACTCGACCTCGATGCCGATCAGATCGCCTTGCTGCAATCGATGCCAATTCGCGGCAGCTTTTTTGACGGCGTACCGTCCGACCCGACCATCTACCGTTTCTACGAGATGATCTCGGTATACGGCACCACCCTCAAAGCTCTGGTTCACGAAAAGTTCGGCGACGGCATCATCAGTGCCATCAACTTCAAGCTGGACATCAAGAAAGTCGAAGATCCGGAGGGCGGCCATCGCGCCGTGATCACCCTGGACGGCAAGTACCTGCCTACCAAGCCTTTCTGATGCAAGTCAGCCCGGCGTCTGGCGACGACCGGGCTACACCCGAAACCTTTATCACGACTGAGCACAAATTGAGTGCTTTGGCCTTCTCACGCCCTCATTACAGGTGATTGCTATGAAACGGTTACTCGTCTTATTCCTGGCCTGCCTTGGCTCTGTCGCCATGGCCGATGAACAGGATACTCGGGCTGCGCAAGTTACAGTCGAGCCCTATCAATACGCTCAGAAACTGGATATCGCGCACATTGTGGCGATGACGCCGATACCCAATATCTGCGATGTAGTGCCGGTGCAGATGACTTACGACGACTCCAGAGGCGATCGGCACATCATGGAGTACCAGGTTATAGGGACGGGCTGTACCAATTGACGCCTCTGCCGCCGACTCCCCTGGCGCTCGATCACTCGGCGCCGGGGGAGGGGGCTCAAACATCCGCCGACCCCTGTGCCTTTTGAGAACAATATACTTCGCTACCTGCACCTCGCGCCAAGCTTTGCTGCTTCTATTCGGACGGTATTCTGGAAAAAGAAACAGATTTGTTTTTCTGATAAAAAATCTGTTTCCTTTTTCGCGGGTGAACTCAAAATCGTGGCTTGTCCCAGCTTCACGTTATCCCTTTCGAAAAACGGTTCAGTCGTACGCTGACTTTCAGGAGAGATCCATCAGAGCCTTATCAATAGTTCGACCCAGTGGCGGTCGAATCGCTTCTGGCGAGAAAACACTTGAAGTTCGTCGTTGGCATCCAGATCTAGATCCCGCCGAGGATCTGCTGATTGTCGAAAACAAACGATTTCTCCACGCCGACGGAGACGAAGATGCTGACGGTATCGCTGTCGCAATCGTGCGCGTTAAAGTCGTGCGTCCTTTCCTCCTGGCTGACATGGAAGCAGCCTGTGCAAGCTATTTTGAAGAGGGCTGGTTAGCCTGGGAGCTGAGTCACGTGAGGCCAGTCGCACACCCTGCCATTGTCCGCGCGGCAAGGGGGATATACGAGGTAGATTTTCTTCTTCCAGGCAAGTACTGAAATATGAGCAAGTTGGGCTTGCGCAGACGCGATGCTGGACCACTGCTCAGCGGCAAACGGGCGGCAGTGAATATGTGTCTCATCCAGTCAGCACGCGAAGGAAAAAGAGGACCAAGTAAGCCCCAGTTCTTTAAGGCTCACAGGGATGATGCAATCAGGAAGTAGCCATAACGATGATTTTGGTTGTTGAAGGTATCAGCGCCAGCGGGAAAACCACGTGGTGCACCAAGCATGGGGGGCCGCATGTCATTCCTGAAAACGGCCGTTTTGAAAACGAGCCGGATCGAAAGCTGGATCCGGCGGGAGCAGCCGCTTTTTGGGCAGAGCGAAACGTGGACCGCTGGCGAGCGGCGCTGGCCATGGAAGAGATTTCTTCGTGGGCTTTGTGTGACAGTGATCCTCTCAAGCTCCACTATATCTGGAGCCTTTGGCAGATCGGCGAGGCGAGCGAACAAGACTGGCGAACAGAGTTGGACGCCACAAGAGAAACTATTTCACAAGGCCGTATTGGCTTCGCTGACCATTACATCATTGGCTGCATAGAACATCAGCTCGCCCGCGAGCGAGCCAAAGCGGACACGACCCGGCGCCGGAGTAGATTCGAGTTACACGTACGCCTGCAACACGCTCTGCTGACTTGGTATTCAGCCATGAGTGAAGTGCTTCCCGGAACCGTGCGATTTGGCTTTCCTTCAGAAATGCCCACCTTGAAAAACGTTGATCGAAGGTGTTCGGTGGAGGCCTTTGATCGAATGATCGCGTCGCTCCCGCAACCGCCTCACTTCTCATAGCGAGACGAAGCTTTATTGAAAGTTAAGCGGATCGACGCACCTGCCAGATTGGATTCATTAATGCGGAGTGGCCCGTGTGGACGCCGCTCTGGCACTTGGGTTAGCTTGCGTATCCGTTTATTTTGGGCTCCACAACCATGACTGATCGTCAGATCATTGTTCCAGATGCCATGAGATTGCTCTGCGAGCAGGCTGGTTATGCACCAGCGGTAAAGGTAGGAAAAACCCTTTACTGCGCTGGTCAGGTAGGCCGGACGCCGGACTTATCAGTTATCGAAGACCCCGAACAGCAGTTTTTGGCTGCATGGGAAAATCTCCGGATCGTCTTGAAAGCCGGCGGTTGCGAATTTGAAGATGTCGTCGAAATGACAACCTATCACGTCGATATGCACCGCCACATGCCGATTTTCAGACGCGTAAAGGATGAGGTCTTTCCCAGGAGCACATGTGCATGGACATGCATAGGTGTCAGTGAACTGGCTCGCCCCGGCCTTCTCGTGGAGATCAAATGTGTCGCTGTAGAGCGATAGCTTTTCTGATAGGCGCCTGATCTTGGATGGAGGTCTATCTATGCGGCAGTAGATCCGGAAAAAATGGGACAGACTTTTCTCTGATAATAAATCTGTCTTCTTTTTTCGTTGTAGATCGAACGTGCTGCTTATGGAGAGTTCGTCCGGCTGTGGAGCCGAGGGGCTTCGAGCAACAGCGACCGGGTCAAGTGTTCTGTGACCATTTCAAACCACACAAACTTACCGGCCAGGCTCCGTTGCGAAGCCTTTACGAGGCAGAAGGCGAAGAAGCTTCGGCTTGATCTTGAGGATTTACACCTTCACTGAGCAGCAGCTACCGACCCATAGCAGGCTTTGGATCCAGCAAAGATTGACCGACCCGATGCAATGATAAGAAAGGCGTTGGATGATGCCGGCGTTGTGCGCACAATCCTAATAATCGGACGTTTTACAATGACGCAGCAGCTACCATCGTATTCATCCGGACAACATTTATGATCAGCGTTTTACCAATGAATGAACTCAATAGGCTGGCGGTGACGGCGGAAGCGGAGGGTTTGGCGCTGAGCGAGATTGTCCCTATTTGTGAAAGGTACTGCGTTGCCCCCACAGACGTCCTGAACGAACTATCCATTGCGGTTGCGGAATGCTATCTGGATGGGTCGCTTACCTACGCATTTTGTGATGGAGTCATGAACGGGATCATAAATGCGATAGTTGACCTGAGCGTCACTGGGGTCATGCCACAGCCCGCCTTTTCGCTTTACCAAGCATTCGATGAAGGTGAGTGGTTACGCAGTGAAGACCCACCGGGGACTGATGCCGGTGCGAAATACACGAAGCCTGTGGTCGTGGAAATAATGCGTGTCCTGAAGGCGAGCTCAGAGGTTGGTTGACCACTTTGTTTAGCTTGGGAAATACGGTACAGACTTATTTTTTTGATAATAAATCTGTCCCGTTTTTCGAAACAAGCCGTCGTTCACTCCTGTGGATAAGGCGCTTCATCTGTCGACTGATGCCAAATAGAGCCATGGGCTCGGCTGAGCTCGACGGAATATCTGTTGCACAACATCTCGATGGCAGATTTATCAAGCGCCTGATCTGAAGAGGAAATCGCCCCACCACAGGTCAGGTACAGGTACAACGCACACAGCGCCTCCAGCCTCGACGAGTCGGACTGCACGGTAAACCTAGAGCCATCTACCTCGCTCGCTTGGATTTCTATGCAAGGGTCATCGCTCTCCCTGTCTTTCACATACAGGCATGTCCAGGAGCGGTTGTTCACAGGGTATGAATTACCCTCTGTGTCTACGTTTCGCCCAGGGCCATATAGCATATCCAGGAAGCACCTGAAGTCGGGTCGTTCGCTAACGACGGTCACTGTGTACATCGATTCTCCTCAGCCTCGTGCGTATCGTCGGCTACAGGTCAACTGTTCGCCAGCCACTCCCTGTCAAATCCAAAACGGGCGCCTTAAGCGCCCATAATCCCTTAACGTCCAACCTGTTCCTGAAGCCGCCGCCCAATCACCTCCAGCAAATCACACCCATCCCGCAACGGAATCACCAAAAGCTGCGCGAAATCCGAAAGCACCACCGTATCGCTTGTAATCTCGGAGCGAAACGCGATGTTTTCCAGTACCTGGGTCACCACACGAATGCGGTAATCGGCTGTCGCGTGTAGGACATCTAGCGGGGCTTCGGTATCGATGAGTAAGGAGGCGGGGGTGCAGTCGATGCCGGTGATGGGGATGTATCTCTGCATGGGATTGCTCCATTTGGTTAGAGGGCTTATCCGATACGCAGGTCGCCAAACCTGATCACCATGGTTGGCGACGGGACTGACTATAGATTTGCGCCCACAAGACGAACAAGGTGAGAGATTCCGACGCCTTCGTAGGAATCATGAGAATTCTCCAAGGAAACCAATCGACGTGATCCATTTCCGTAGGACCAATTGCTCACGCCGGAGAAAACCCCACCCGACCCCTGAGCCCTCCCGACATCGGGTATTCTCCGCCCCCTGAAACACCATCCCGGCCCGAGGCGTTCCGATCGTCTCCCAGCCCCTCGAACGGTCTGCAAAACAACGCACCAGGAGGCATGCATGTTGATAGGACATCGGTTCGAGCGCACCGCGCAGGGTGACTTGCACATCCATTCGCGCAACGTGGTGCAGAGCTTGGTCGTATGGGTGATAGGGGCGTTGGCCTTTATCTTGCCGATGGCGTTTGCCGTGTTCGTGATGGTTGATGGGGCCTCGTCGATGGCTGAGGTGCATCCACTGTCCGCTCTATTGATGGGGCTGCTGTGGCTGCTGATTCCTGCCCTTGGCCTGCTGCTGGTGGTGTACACCGGCGTCCACGAGACGTTGGTGTTGTCGCGGGTCGACGGCGAAGGCAAGCGCCTGACCCGTAACTTTTTCGGGCGCCGCGAGCGTGTGCAATCGGCCTTCCGGATCGACGCTGCCAAATCCCTCGAACTGCGTCGCTCCCCGCAGGTTGAGCGAGCTCGCACCCAGCTGTGGCTGATACTGCGCGATGGCACCGCGCATCGCCTGACCACCGACAACGTTCCGGTGGTGCCGGGCAGTCAGCGCACGGACGTGTGGCTGCGGGAGCTGGCCGACTACCTGGGCGTGGCGTTGCCCAACGAGGTCGTCGAGGGGGCGGCGCAGGTTGTGAAGGTGCCCTACAGGCCAACTCCGGCCCCTAGCAGCGGCAAGGCAGTAAGGGCAGCCCGTCAGCGCCGGGAAAAGGGCGACGCTGCTGCGCCTGAGCCGACCGAGAAACTGGGCGTGCCTGCACGTGCCTTGCTCACGCTATTGGGTGCCTTCTTTGCGGTGCTGGAACTGACCAACGTCATGACCTTGGTGCCGGCCATTTTTACCGGACGGCTGCGCGTCAGTGGTTTTCGAACGGGCTCGACGACGTTTTACTGGGCCGAGCAACCGCTCAGTTTTTCTTTCAACTTGCTGGTGGGTATCGCTGAGGGCGTGATCGTCGGCTTTATTGCCTGGGGTTGCCTGCGCGTGGCGATCCAGGGGCGCATGAATGCCAAGCCTTAAGGGCAGTGTCTAAGGAAACAGGCGTTGGAAACGATGTTGCTTCGAGTGGGTGAGCTGGAAGAACCCAGCCTCGCCGAAGGCACCTGGCTGGATGAGCACTGCCTGGGCTTTCTGGAGAAAGCGGTGGGCGGGCTGATGGGGGAGGCGCATTGACCACGAGGGTCATTGCGCTGATGCTTGCGCAGGCTGCGCCATCGAATGGGTGCGGCCTGCCAGGCTCTTGATCGGGCCGGTCCATTCACAGAACCGAGGGAACCTATGCCTGTGACTGTTCGTGTCGCCGTTGCGGACGACGCACAACACCTGCCCGCCATCGAGGCGTCCGCCGCCCTGGCGTTCGGAAGCATTGATGAGTTGAGCTGGGTGGCGCAGTCGCCGCCGATGTCCATCGAGCGACATCGCCAGCTCATTGCGCTATCGACATGCTGGGTCGCCCTCGATGACGAAAGCGCGCCGCAAGGGTTTCTCAGTGCCGAGCGCTACGGCGAGGCTCTTCATATCCATGAGATATCCGTCGCGCGGCCCTGGCAAGGCCGGGGCGTGGGGCGGCGTCTGATAGAGGTTGCCCAGGAGCATGCCCGCTCCAACGGGCTGCATCTGGTCACCCTCACGACATTCATCGACGTGCCCTGGAATGCCCCGTTTTATGCCCGCATGGGTTTCCAGGCTCAAGCCACCCAAGACCTGCAGCCGCGACTGGCGGCCCTGTTGAGCGCCGAATACCAACGCGGATACGCTCCGGGCAGCCGCTGTGCAATGGTCTGGTCAGTCACCTGAAGACGATTTTTCAAATACCTGCAACGGAGACAAGCATGGAACGCGACAACGACAGCAGCGCCTACATCACCACGACACAAGCGCTGGAAAGCCTCTATGGCGCCGTCGCGACGCCCTCGCTGCTCAAGGAAGTCGACCATATCCATCCGGTCTACCAGCCCTTCATCGAAGCGGCTTGCTTCGTGATCCTCGCTTCCTCGGGGCCCGGCGGGCTGGATGCATCCCCGAGGGGCGACGCGCCGGGATTCGTTCATGTCCATGACAGCAAGACGCTGTATCTGCCCGACCGGCGCGGCAACAACCGTATCGATTCGCTGCGAAATATTGTCGAGGATCCCCGGGTCGCGCTGCTTTTCCTGGTGCCGGGCGTGGGGGAAACCTTGCGGGTGAACGGTACGGCCAGGATATCGGTCGAGCCCGGGCTGCTGGCCCGGTTCGAGGTAAAAGGGCAGCGCCCTCGGACCGTTCTGGAAGTCACCGTTTCCAGCGTCTATTTCCAGTGCAGCAGGGCGGTGGTCAGGGCAGGGTTATGGGATAGGGAACGACAGGTCGAGCGCAACGCCTTGCCCTCGGCAGGCGAAGTGTTCAAACGCATCTGTCCTGCGCAGGTTGATGGCGATGCTTACGACAAGGCCCTGCCGGAGCGTGTCGCCAATACGCTTTATTGAGCGATTGACAATGCACTCGATACCCGGCTCGATAAGGCCTGGGTAGCGCCTGTTGTTTATTCCTGATGACCTTCGGACACTATGAGTGTGTAACGACGATGAGCGGTTTATGTCGGGCCGACACTTTTATGTTGGTTGCCGGCCAGGTCATCGTGAAAAAACTAAATTGACAGGGTGCTGCCGGAGGATTGACAGGCGTAGAAGGCGATCAACTCATCATGCCCAAAGGAGGCTGAACCGCCTCCTTTGGCACCGCCATTCAGACCCCGGCAACTGCCTGGCGCACGAAATCTTCATAGGTGCGCAGCGGGTGGCCGATAAGGGTCTGGAGTCGTTCCACCGTCCCTTCGGCTGCCCGCATGCCGTCTGCCTGGATTCCCTCCATCATCAAGCGCATGTCATAGGCCAGCCAGGCGGGCCCGTGTGATGCCAGTTGCCCTTCGAAAGCGACCACGTCATCCCCTCCATAAGCGACTTCGCGACCCAGCACGGCGCTCCAGATCTTCGCCACGCTAGCACCGGTAAGCGCTTGCGGCCCGATCAACTCCAGCGTGAGCCTATCCAGCGCGGCAGCGGCCTTGTCGCGGCGCAACAGCTCGGCCACGGCGACGTCGGCGATATCCCGCGCATCGATCATGCAGACGCCCGCCGCACCGATGGGCATCGGGTACACCGAATAGTCCTGGATCGTCTGTTGGACCATGCGATCGTTCTGCATGAAATACGCCGGTCGCAGGATGGTGGCGGGGATGTCGAGACGCTCGATCATGCGCTCGACCGTATATTTGCCGGTGAAATGCGGGACATTGCTGAACGTGTCGGCGTGAATCACCGACAGGTAGACGATGCGCTCGATGCCGGCCTCGCGAGCGAGGTTCAGTGTCATGAGGGCCTGGGTGACCTCATCGGGCGTCACGGCATTGAGCAGGAACAGCGTACGCACTGACGACAGCGCGGTGCGCATCGATGCGACATCAGTGAGGTCGGCGACGACTTCGGTGACGCCGGCCGGGAACGCCCGTTTGCCCGCTTGGCGCACGAGGGCCTTGACCTCGACGTTCGCGTTGGCCAGGCCCTGGGTGACGAGTGAACCGATGGTGCCCGTGGCACCGATGACGAGAATGCTCATTTTGACGCTCCTGTAGTGGGTCAGTGGAGCCGCGTTGACGGCGCGGCTCTGGACGCTTCGAACAAGTTCGATGTGGAGAAGGTATTCCGTTGCACTTGAAAAACGAAGACGGCAGAATCCAGACACCTCGTTTCAAAAACGGAACACCATGAACCTGAATGCGTTGCTGGATTTCTTTCTGGTCGCCACCCATGAGGGGTTGGGGAAGGCCAGCCGCGCGAGCGGTATCCCCAAGGCCACCCTGTCGCGGCGTATTGCGGAGCTTGAAGAGCAACTGGGGGTGCGGCTGATCGAGCGTAGCGCCCGCGGCCTGAAACTCACCGAAGCCGGCCAGGGCCTTATGGCTCGGGCCGAGGGGCCACTGGGTGAAGTGGCCGAAGCCATGACGGCAGCTCGGGAAGGCGTTTCGACACCTCGTGGCCGCTTGCGGGTCGCGGCCCCCGTGCTGTTCTCCCAGCTCGCGATGGGACGCATTGGAGCGCAATTCTGTAGGGCCTACCCGCAGGTCGAGATTGAAGTCGTGGCGGAAGATCGGAAGGTGGATCTGGTGGAGGAGCAATTCGATGTCGCCATCCGGATCAACCCGAGTCCGGACAGCAATCTGGTCGGCCGCTGCTTCGCCAGGGACCGGTTGGTGGTCGTGGCCGCGCCGGGCATACCCAAGCCCATGCCCGGGGACGTCAGGGTGGTTCCCGGCATCGTGACCTCGACCTTCCAGCCCACCCAGTGGGTTCTCGATGGTGGGCAGTTGGTGCTGGAGCCGAACCCGAACATGCGATTCTCCTCCTTCTTGATGGTCCGGGATGCCGCTGTGGCCGGTGGCGGTGCAGCGCTCATTCCACAATCCATCGCCTGGAACCAGCTTGCCCGTGGCGAGTTGGTTCAGTGGGGCACGATGGTGGGCGCCGAACCGGCGCTTTGGGTCTTGCATACCTCCAGGCGTCTTGCGCCCCCCAAGGTTCGCGCATTCGTGGACTTCATCTGCGCCCGATACCCGGACCTTTCCCTGACTTTCGAAGGCACCGAGAAGTCTTCAGCCTGACTGTGGCGAGCCGCCGATTCGAGAAACGTCGCCGTCCGCGACTGCATCGACTTGTCGATCACTTGTCCCGCGACCCGGTTTCATGAGGCTTGCCGAAGCACGATGAGCCGATGCGCAGGCTCGACGGTACGCGGTTACTACCTGGGCTGGGCGTACCGGCGCTGGATGCGCTCCAGCTCGCCCGAGCGGCGCAGTTGCTCCAGGGCGCGGGCCCAGGCGGCGACGACGCTGTCATCCGAGTCGCGGCTGAAGGCGATGTACAGGGAGGATCGATAGAGTTCGACAGGCACCTGCCGCAACAGGCCAGGCGGGATTTTCAACTGACGGCTGTAGTAAGCCATGCCCGCCGGGGTATCGCCGACGATGATCTCCGTTCGCCCGGCCAGGAGCATGCGGTAGAGCTGCAGGCTTCCGGTGGCGCTCTTGTCCAGATTCCTGAAGCCGCGTGATTGCAGCACTTCGGGAATCAGGCCGGCATTGCGCGTGGTGATCTGGGGCGCCTGCAACAGTTGCTCCAGTGTATTGACCGGTTGCTGTGCACTGGCCAGTTGATAGGGGTAAATGGATTCCTCGACGATGGGCCCGACCCACTTGTACAGCGGTTCGCGTTCGGCGGTACGGAACATGGAATACAGGATGGTCTTCGGCCGGGTCTTCAAGACCCGTGAACTGCGCATGCTGGGCAGCACTTCGATGGGGAAGTCGTCTGCGGTCAACGTCATGATGGCCCGGACGATTTCCGTGGTCATGCCCGTCAGTTGATTGTTTTCCAGGTAGTTGTACGGCGCCCACTCTTCGGTGACGACCAGGTACGACTCGGCCCTGACCGGCGTGCCGAGCAGTAGGCAGAGCAGCGCAACGGCGAATATGGAATATTTCAAGTGTTCTGCCTGGTGGCCTGGTCGGTATTCAAGAGCGCAGCTGACTGAAGGGACAAACTCAGTATAGACCCTGGAATGTCGCCAGACAGGCGCCCTGCCGCGATGGCGCCTATCCAATCATTCTCCCATCGCCAACCTGGCCGGACTCAGCGCACCCGCTCGCGACTCTGGGCGGCCAGGTCCAATGCCTTTTGCATGTCCAGCCGCGCCGAGCGGCCCACGTCTTTGTCGTTGAGCTGATAACGGCGCTCCGATGGCAGGATGGGCGCGGTGAGATCCTCGCCGTCCATGGCCTCGAAGTCGTGATTATCGCCAATGGTCATGGCGCTGCGGCGCAGCAGCATGCGCAACTGTTCGGGTTGCAGTTGCGGATTGATGGACAGCATCGCCGCCAGCAATCCCGCCACCATGGGGGTGGCATAGGAGGTGCCGCAATGCACCGCGCCTTCCTGGCCGGCCTGGGGCGTCGAGGCGTGGGCGCAGGCGGCGGCTGTGATATCGACACGCATGTCGATGTTGGAGGAGTCGCGCTTGACCGCATAGGCCGGGTCTTGGACGGCGACTCCGGTGCGTTCGCTGCGCTGGTGGCCGCCAACGACCAGCAGTTGCTCAGTGATGAAGGAGGAGGGCAGGCGGTATTCGTCCGTGCCCGAGAACGAAGACCCGTTGCCGGCGGAGTTCACCACCACCACGTCGGGATGGGCCTTGCGTAGCCACAGGAAAAATTCTTCCAACAGTTCCTCGTAGCCTCCCATGGCGATCCCCGAGCGCAGCAGCGAATCCACGTCGTCGCCTTTGACATCCTTGGCGCCGACCCGGTGAATGCCCCAACTCCAGTTGAGTACTCGCACGCCGTCTTCCACGAGGTTGACCGAGGCGGCGATGTTGGCGGTGATACCCGCGTCCGAATTGCGTTCGACGATGACCTCGAAACCACCGCTGGTCTTGTCCAGCCCCCTCAGAAAACCGGTATTGCCGCCGTCGTCCCAGCGTGCGGCGAGGATGCCGGCGACGGTGGTGCCATGGTTATCCGGCTTATCGGCATCGCGTGCGTAGACGCACGTGCGCGGCGCCGAGCAGGGACCGAGGTAATCGGCAAAATCCGCGGTGTCGAAGTCCACGTCGCGCTCGATCAGGCCGATGCGCACCGGCTGCGGCCGGATGGGCGCCTGCTGGCCGGGAATGCGCCGCTGGTAATAATTCACCGCATCGAGAAAGCGGTTCGCCGCCCATTCATCGGAGTCCTGGGCCGGTTTCTTCGGTTCTGCCGGGCGGGCGGTGGCCTGCTCGGTTTCTTCTGCGGCGGATTCTTCCACCACCACGGCATCCACGCTGGTCTCGCTGCCCAGGCGCAGCACCAGCGCGTCGCGCTGCACCAGGTCGCTGGCGGGCAAGCGCAGTTGGTACACGTTCAGCGGCGCGATACTGCCGACCACCTTCGCCCCATACTTGCTGGCCAGGCGCTGGGCCTCCGGCAAGCCTTCGCGATCTTCCTCGATCAGCACGCTGACCAGGTTGACGTAGGTGGTCAGGCCGTCCATGTTCTTCGCCACTTCGTCCGCTGTGGCGGCCAGGACGTGACTGTTGCGCAGGGTCAGCCAGGCTGCGTTGCTGGTGCGCGAACCCTCCTGCAGCCAGAGCGGTCCGCTCTGGTAGTCGGCGCTGTCCAGGCTCAACCGGAGGTTGGCCCCGTCGCGCTGGACGGCTTGCGCCGGTATCGCCTTGTCACCCAGCTTCAGTTGTGGGGCGTCCTGGCCCAGGCCGCGCACGGTCAGGCACCAGTCCTGTCGTTGGCTTTGCAGCAGGTCGCCGCAGCGCTTCAGGGCTTCCAGGCGCAGCGGCTCTTGCGCGGCAGCCAGGGTGTGGGTGGCCAGGGTGAGCAAAGCGGCGAGGGCAGCGGATCGTACGGGCATGAACCAGTGTTCTCTGGCAGGGATTTGTTGTTCCGACTGCCGCAGGGTGCGCTTCGTTCAGCGGCGCATCAGCTGGCGTCCTTGAGTCTTTCCGACATCTTCACCAACGTGGCCAACGAATCGGCGCCCATCTTGCGCATCAAGGCGCCGCGTCGCACCTTCACCGTCACTTCGCTCAACCCCAGCCGCCCGGCCACCTGCTTGTTCAGCAGACCGCAGACCACCAGATCCATCACCTCCCGCTCTCCGTCAGTGAGGGTGCGGTGACGACGTTTCAGCTCATCCATCTTTTCTGCGAGCTGACGTCGCTGCCGATCACGACTCAAGCCCAGGCCGATGGCGTCCAGCAGGTCCTGTTCACGAAACGGTTTGGTCAGGAACTCCAGTGCCCCGCCTTTCATGGCCTTCACCGACATGGGAATGTCGCCATGGGCGGTGATGAAGACAACCGGAACCTGGATGTTTAGGCGGGCCATTTCCTGCTGGAAATCCAGGCCGCTCAAGCCCGGCATCCGCACGTCGAGGATCAGGCACGCCGGCGTATCGGCAAGCGTGGCGTCCATGAATTCCCGCGCCGAGCCGAAGGCCATGCTCGGCAGGCCGACGGAAGCCAGGAGGTCCTGCAGCGAGGCGCGCACGGAACTGTCGTCATCGACGATATAGATCATCGATTCGTTGGGGTCATGGGCTGTCATCGGATTCTCGGGTTACGGCCGGCAGGGTGAAGTGGAAGGTGGCGCCTGACTGTGGATCGCTGCTGACCCAGAGGCGACCGTCATGGGCCTCGATGATGGAACGGCTGATGGCCAGGCCCATGCCCATGCCGTCGTGCTTGGTGCTGTAGAACGCGTCGAATACCCGTTCGTGGTCGTTGCCGCTGAGGCCCTTGCCCTGGTCTGACACACAAAAGAGCAAGCGCTGGGCCGATTCCAGTACGACATTGACCTCCAGGCTGCGCTGCTCGACATCGACCTGCCGCATCGCGTCGATCCCGTTCATCGCCAGGTTCAGGATGACCTGCTGGATCTGTACTTCATCCGCCAGCATCGGCGGCAGGCCTTCCTGGACATGCACCCGTAGGCTGATGTTCTGCTCGTTCAGTTCGCCGGCCAGCAGCCGCAGCGCGGCATTCACCGTGTCGGCGACGTTCAGCCACCGCTTGCTGGGGGCCTGGTGCCGGGCCATGCTCCGCAGGCGGGTAATGATTTCGCTGGCCCGATGGGTGTCGGCGATGATGCGTTCCACGGCCTGGCGGGCCTTGGGCAGGTTGGGCGGGTCGTTGGCCATCCAGCGCAGGCACGCGCTGCTGCTGGTGGCCACCGCGGCCAGTGGCTGGTTCACTTCGTGAGCGATGGACGCGGCCAGCTCCCCCAGCATGTTGACGCGAGCGATGTGCGCCAGGTGCGCGCGGGTTTTGTGCACCGTGCCGATGGCGGCGGACAGGCGCAGCGCCAGGTAGGTGGTACCGGCGATGGCGGCGAGGCTGATCAGGACGTTGACCAGCCCGGCCTCCGTATCGCCGAAGCGGGTGAGCCGATAACTGAGGATCGTCAGGAGCATGCAGGCGACCGACAGGCCGGCGACGGCGCGGGTCGGCAGGATTCGTACGGCAATCAGCACCACGACGATCTGGAAGACGCCCACCGCGATTTCAAGGTCGGTGACGGTGTCTATGGCCGCGATGCCGAGGGACAATCCCAGCAACAGCAGCAGGCGAAGGGTCAATTGAGTGCTTCTCACTGGATATTCATCTCGCATCGCGCAAATGGCCGGCCCAGGCACGCAGTGTATATCGCCTCTGTGCCCGTGGCTCAGGAAGGGTTGTCCAGGCTGAACCGGTCGGCCACTTCGTCGTAGGCGAACAGCTCTGCGTAGCGCCCCCATTGCGTGACGCAATCGAGGGTAGTCGCAGCGTCGTGCTCCGACATGAAGTCCTCCAGTTGGTCCCGGAAGCGCCTGGCGGGTGCCGTGCGGGTGGGACGGTCATCCAGCACCTTGCGCACATGGCCCACCAGGGGAACGTGCCTGAGCAGCTGCTGGGCGAACAATTGCTTGCGCTCGTCGACCGTCGATCGGGCATAGCGCCGCCCGGCCGGCAGCAGTGCGAGATGGCCGTCCTGCAGATCGGCCAGGCGCATCAGTTGCAGCACCTCGGCCACCGGGAAGAGATCGCTGGGGCTATAGCGCAAAGTGTCGGCCAGTTCACGCAGGTCCGCCTGACCGTCGTAGGGCTGCTCGTGCACCGCCTCGATCAGGCCGGCCAGGGCGTTCGTTGAAATCGAAGGCAACACCATGCCCACGCCAGTGCCTGCAAATGCACCCGTATGGGCTGAACCGTCCCGGCCACCGCCGGCCATCTGCACATAGATATGCTCCACCAACGCCTGGAACGCCGGGTCGGCGCGATTGCGCGGCTGGCTGAGGTCGACGACGATTTCCTTCATGATCCGCCCCGGATTGGAGGAGAAAATCAGTATCCGGTCGCACATCAGCACGGCTTCTTCGATGTTGTGGGTGACCATCAGGATGGACTTGATCGGCATCCGGCCTTCGCACCACAGATCCAGCAGGTCGGTGCGCAGGGTTTCGGCCGTCAGCACGTCCAGTGCGGAAAACGGCTCGTCCATCAGCAGCACATCCGGAGCGACCACCAGTGCGCGGGCCAGGCCGACGCGCTGGCGCATGCCACCCGACAGTTCCTTGGGAAAGGCGCTTTCGAAACCGTCGAGGCCGATCATGTCGATGGCGGCCAGGGCCCGTCGGCGCCGCTCGGGCGCCGCCACTTCCAGCGCTTCCAGGCCGACTTCCACGTTCTGCAGCACCGTCAGCCAGGGGAACAGGGCGAAGCTCTGGAAGACCATGCGTACCGAGCTGGCCAGCCCGCGGTCATCGGCAGGGAAGTCGACCACGCCGGCCGTGGGCGCGATCAGGCCAGCGATGGACCGCAGCAAGGTGGACTTGCCCGAGCCCGAACGCCCCAGCAGGCCGACGATCTCGCCATCGTTCAAGCGCATGCAGACGTCGTCCAGTACCAGTCGCTCGGCACCGCCAGCGGTACCGTAGACATGCCGAAGCTGTTGCACATCCACCAGGCAGCGTTTGTCCATGAGTGCTTGCATTGGCTCACCTCCCTCAATCAATTCGAAGCCGACGCTCGGCGAACCCGTACAACGGGCGCCACAGCAGGCGGTTGAAACCCACGACGAAAACCGACATGACCGTCACTCCCAGGGCCACCCGTGGCAGGTCCCCTGCGGTCGTGGCCTGGGCAATGAAAGCGCCCAGCCCGCGGGCGTAGAGATGCTCGTCGCCCCAGGACACGGCCTCGGCGACGATGCTGGCGTTCCACGAACCGCCGGCGGCAGTGAGGGCGCCAGTGACGTAATACGGAAAGATCCCGGGCAGTGCGACCACGCGCCACCACTGCCAGCCGCCCACCCGGAAGTTGCGCGCCGCTTCGCGCAGATCGTTGGGCAGCGCGCTGGCACCTGCGATCACGTTGAACAGGATGTACCACTGGGTGCCCAGCACCATCAGCGGCGACAGCCAGATATCCGGGTCGAGCTTCAGGGTGACGATGGCGATCACGGCAAAGGGAAACAGCACGTTGGCCGGAAAGGCCGCCAGCAACTGCGCGACGGGCTGCAGGCGTTCGGCCCAGCGCGGGTGCAGGCCGATCCAGACGCCGATGGGCACCCAGACCAGGCTGGCGAGGACGATGAGCACCGCGACCCGCAGCAGGGTGACCAGCCCCAGGCCGAAGGCCTCGATGACATCTTCCTGGCCCAAGGTGCTGGCGATGAAACCTGCCAATTGCAGCAGGCCGGCCAGACAGGCCAGGGCCACCAGGGCGATCCAGGCCCGGTCGGCGACACGATTGAAACCCTCGCTGGCCTTGAAGCGAAACGGGGGGAGCCTGGGCAACCTGGGCAGGTACAACGCGGCCTTGATGCTGCCCAGCGCGGTCAACGTCAACGGCACCAGGCGGGTCGAGCGCAACAGGTCGTAGATTCTCGACCGGGGGCGTTTCTGGGCGGCGGTCTGTTCGAAGCGGAACTTGTCCGCCCAGGCCACCACGGGCCGGAAGAACAGCAGGTCGTACAGCATGATCACGGCGACCATGGCCAGCACTGCCCACACGGTCGCAGCGACGTTCTTCTGTTCGATGGCCAGTGCCAGCCAGGAACCGATGCCCGGCAGGCTCACGGTCGTATCGCCGACGGTTATCGCCTCGCATGCCACCACGAAGAACCAGCCGCCGGACATCGACATCATCATGTTCCACACCAGGCCCGGCGTGGCGAATGGCAACTCCAGCCGGATGAAACGTTGCCAGGGCGAAAAGCCGAATTGCCGGCTCACTTCGTAGAGGTCGTGGGGCATGGTCCTGAGCGATTGATAGACGCTGAAGGTCATGTTCCAGACCTGGCTGGTGAAGATGGCGAAGATGGCCGCGCATTCCACGCCGGACTGTTTGCCGGGAAAGACGCCCATGAAGAAGACCACGGTGAAGGTGAGAAAACCCAGTACCGGCACGGATTGCAGGATGTCCAGGGCAGGCAGTATCACCAGGGCCGCCTTGCGACTTTTCGCGGCCAGGCTGGCGATCACCAGCGAAAAGACAAAAGACGCCAGCAGCGCGATGAACATGCGCAAGGTGGTGCGCAGTGTGTATCCCGGCAGATGGGCCAGGTCCAGCGACAGCGGCGACGCATCGAGAGCCCCCAGGGGCTGGTCCATTTGTTCGAGGCCATAGGCGATGAACACGGCCAGCGCTATCAACAGGCCCAGCAGGGCGAGATCGGCCCACCAGCAAACCTGTTGGCTGTACTTGAAAGCAAGCCATGCGGGGGTTGGGATTGAAGGGCGCATAGACCACCTCTCTGATGAGCAAGCTGGAGGACCTGGAGGGACTGCGCTGAACGCCCGGCAAGATTAATCGGAGCCCCCGGGCGGGGCCAGAATGACTAGGGACGGGAAAATATACGTTGGTATATCGCTGATCCGCATTTTTCGCCGGCAGGTGCGTCTGTAATGAGCTCGTACCCCTGGCCAAACTACACAGCGGGTCAATGGCGACAGAAACCTGAAATCACCCCCCGTTGGGAGCGAGCCTGCTCTCGATGGCACACTGGCAGACAGTACAGCGTTGCCTGACACACCATCGCGAGCAGGCTCGCTCCCACAAGGGGCGGGTGGCTTGTTTGAACGCAGCATTCTCGTTCAGGAACAACTCATGACAAAGATGGCGATTTTTCTCGGTGGTTTTCTCGCGCTGACGCTTCTGATCGGCGCTCTTGCGACGATTTCACCGGTGTAGGATCACCTGGGCTATTTCCTGCAAGCCCATGACCCGTTGCGCCGCGTTGAGCTTGATGGCTTCCTTGGGCATGCCGAAGACCACGCAGCTAGCTTCGTCCTGGGCCACGGTGGCGCTGCCGGCGTCGAGCATTTCCTTGAGGCCGCGGGCGCCGTCGTCGCCCATGCCGGTCATGATGATGCCGGTGGCGTTGCGGCCGGCGAACTTGGCCACCGAGCGGAACAGCACATCCACCGAAGGACGGTGGCGGTTGACCAGCGGGCCGTCCACCACCTGCACGTGATAGAACGCCCCGCTGCGGGTCACCATCATGTGCTTGCCGCCGGGGGCGATCAGGGCCAGGCCGGGGTGGATGCGGTCGTTGTTGCGGGCTTCGCGCACTTCGATCTGGCACAGGCTGTTGAGCCGGGCGGCGAACGAGGCGGTGAATTTTTCCGGCATGTGCTGGACGATGACGATACCGGGGCATACCCGCGGCAAGGCGGTCAGCACCGCTTCCAGGGCCTGGGTGCCGCCAGTGGAAGTACCCAGGGCGACGATGCGTTCGGTGGTCTGCGCCATGGCATGGCCGTTGGCGGCGGGCAGCATGGCATCGGCGCTGAGCTTGGCGGCCGGCACCAACGGGGCCGGGGCAGGGCGCCGGCCCAGGTTGCGCACATTGACCTGGGCGGCGGCCCGGATCGCCGTCACCAGTTCCGACGCCGACTCCAGCAGGAAGTTCTTCAGGCCACTGGTGGGCTTGGTGATGATTTCCACCGCGCCGGCCGCCATGGCCTGTGCGGTGGTTTCCGCGCCCGTTGGCGTCAGGGACGAGCAGATCACCACCGGCGTGGGGCGCTCGCTCATGATTTTCTTGAGGAAGGTGATGCCGTCCATGCGTGGCATTTCCACGTCCAGCACGATCACGTCGGGCCACTCGCGGGCCAGTTTGTCCATGGCGAAAATCGGATCTGACGCAGCGCCCATCACATGGATATCCGGTGTCTCGCTGAGAATCGCCAGCATCACCTGGCGCACCACGGCGGAGTCGTCCACCAGCAGAACATTGATCTTTTTTGACATGGTTAATGCCGGGTCCTTATCGGTTGGTGTCTGACCCACACATCGCCGCTGCAAAGGTCGAAAATGATGCTGCGGTAGCCGGTGCTGCCCATGTCCTGGGCGATCAGGTCCAGGCGATAAAGAGAGGCTATTTCCAGCGCCGCGTTGACGTTCTGCCGCGCCACATCGCCGAACGGCACATGGCGTTGCAACTCGGGAAACATCTCGCCGCCGCCGAACAGCTTGAGCTGGTAATCCTCGGGCTCGGTGCGGTGGGCCCGGGCCTGGCGCACGAACAGTTCGATGGCTTCGTCGGCGTACATGCCGTTGAGGGCGGTGGAGCAGCGTACGCGGCTGGGCAGCATGAAGTGGCACATGCCGCCGATCCTGCGCTCGGGATGCCACAGCGTGACCGCCACACAGGAACCCAGGATCGTGCGCAGGCGGGTCGGGCAGGTGGCGAAACGGAATTCCCCCGGCCCCAGGTACACTTCGGCCACTTGCTTGGTTGCGGCGTTCATGGCTTGCGATAGATCGAGGGAGCCACCAGCTTCAACGCATCGCAGACGCCATTGAGGCTTTCCGAATGGCTCACGATGAAATACCCGCCGGGCTTGAGCCGGGGGATCAATCGGGCGACCACTTTGCTTTTGGTGGGCTGGTCGAAATAGATCATCACGTTGCGCAGGAAGATCACATCGAACTCCCCCAGCTCCGGCAAGGTGTCGTTGAGGTTGACCTGGATGAAGTTGACCCGGCTGCGCAGCGACCGGTCGATCAGGAACGTGCCCTGTTGGCTGCCGGTGCCCTTGAGGCAGTATTTCACCAGCAAGGGCTGGGGCAGGGTGCGGGCCCGTTCCATCGGGTAGTGCCCGGAGCGCGCCTTGGCCAGGACCTGGCTGCTGATGTCCGAACCGATCACCTCCCACGGCGTGGTGCCCAGCCCCTCGGCCAGGGTCATGGCCAGGCTGTAGGGTTCTTCCCCCGACGAACTGGCCGCGCTCCACAGGCGAAAGGTCTTCCCTGGCGTTGCATGGGGCAATACATGCTGGCGCAGGAAATCGAAATGCTTGGGCTCGCGGAAGAAATAGGTTTCATTGGTGGTGAGCAGGTCCAGCGCCACCTGCAGTTCATCGCGGCGCTGGCCGTTCATGATCAGCTTGAAGTAATCGCCATAGCTGTCCAGCTCATAGTGCTTGAGACGCTTGAACAAGCGCCCGGCCACCAGGGCTTTCTTGGCCGGCGACAGGTTGATGCCGGCGGCCTGGTACAGCCAGGATTGGAACTGACCGAATTCCCGGTCGCTGAGCGCCAGCCCGTTCGCCGTGCGTTCCGTGCAGGTCTGAGTGTTCACTGTCCTTCGAACTCCAATGCGGGGCCAGCCTCGGCGATCTGGGACATCTCGTCGATAGACAGCACCCTGTCCACTTCCAGCACGATGACGAACTTGCCGTCGACCTTGGCCATGCCGCTGATGAAATCGGCGCGGATCTTCGCGCCGAAACTCGGCGGCGGTTCGATCTGCGAGGCCGGGATTTCCAGCACCGCCGACACGGTGTCCACCAGCAGGCCGATGTCCTGGGCCTGGCCGTCGGCACTGTTGGCCTCGATGATCACCACGCAGGAACGCCGGGTAATCGACGAGTTCTGCCGGCCGAAACGGGCCGACAGATCCACCACCGGCACCACCGCGCCGCGCAGGTTGATCACCCCGCGTACGAACGACGGCATCATCGGCACCACGGTCAGGTTGCCGTACTCGATGATTTCCTTGATGCACAGGATGCCGATGGCGAACATCTCCGTGCCCAACATGAATGTCAGGTATTGCGCTTCTTCCTCGACCGCCATTGCGGTTTGACGAGTGGTCGCGATGGCGCCCATGCCTTTTTCTCCTTTAGCGAGCCAGTGATGACGGCCGTCAGAACCGAGTGAATTCGGATTCGTCCGGTGCGCTGGCCATGTTGTAGGCGAACGACTTGGGCAACACGGTCACCGTGGCCCGGGCCGGCTTGCGGCTGGACGGACTCGGGGTGTTGTCCACCTTCACCGGCAGGACGGCCGACTTGGCCGGCGTGTCCAGGGTGAAGAAACTCATGGCCTGTTGCAGTTGTTCGGCCTGGCTGCTCATTTCTTCGGCAGTGGCGGCCAGCTCTTCGCTGCTGGACGCGTTCTGCTGGGTCACCTGGTTGAGCTGGGTCATGGCGGTGTTGATCTGCGCCACGCCGGCGGCCTGTTCTTCGGAGGCGGCGCTGATTTCCTGCACCAGGTCCGATGTCTTGTTGATCGACGGCACCATCTCGTTGAGCAGGTTGCCCGCCTTCTCGGCCATGTCGACGCTGCTGGAGGACAGCTCGCCGATTTCCTGGGCGGCGATCTGGCTGCGCTCGGCCAGTTTGCGCACTTCGGCGGCGACGACGGCGAAGCCCTTGCCATGCTCGCCGGCGCGGGCGGCTTCGATGGCGGCGTTGAGGGCCAGCAGGTTGGTCTGGTAGGCGATGTCATCGATGATGCTGATGCGCTGGGCGATTTTCTTCATCGCCACTACGGTCTGCTGCACCGACTCGCCGCCGTCGGTGGCTTCCTTGGCGGCTTTGCTGGCCATGCCGTCGGTGACCTTGGCGTTCTCGGTGTTCTGGTTGATGCTGGCGCTCATCTGTTCGATGGAGGCGCTGGTTTCCTCGACGCTGGCCGCCTGTTCGCTGGTAGCCTGGCTCATGGATTGCGCGGTGGCGCTGACTTCTTCCGACGCGCTGGCCAGGTTGTCCGCTGCGTTACGTACCTCGCCGATGATGTGCGAGAGCTTGCCCACCATGTTCTGCATGGCATTGAGCACCATGCCGGTTTCGTCCTTCGAACCCCCTTCGATCTTCGCGTTCAGGTTGCCTTCGGCCAGTTGCTCGGCCACCAGCGCGGCCTGCTTCAACGGACGGGAGATCACCCGGGAAATGAACAGCGCCAGGCCCAGGCCCACCAGCAGGGCGGCGATGAGTACGGCAATGATGGACAGGCGGGATTTTTCGAACAGCGCGGTGCCATGCTCACTGGCCGCGCCGGCGCCGGCGTCGTTGAATTCAACCATTTTCTGCAGGTCGGCGGTGACCAGGTCGAAGTGACGCTTGGACTCGCCCTTGAGCAGCGCCTGGGCTTCCTGGGTCAGGTTCTGCCGGGACAGCGCGAACAGGTCTTTGCTCACCGCCAGGTAAGCGACCCAGTCTGTGCGGGTTGCATCGAGCAGTTGGCGATCCTCGGCACTGGAGAGCAGTTTTTCATAGGTCGCCAGGCGCGTTTCAAAGGCCTTCCTGGCTTCTTCCGCTTCCTGCTCCAGGGTGGTTCGCTCCTGTTCGGAGTCGGCCGCGATGTGCCGGTTTTCCTTGAGGCGATAGCTGGCCGCGAAGAAGCGCATGCCCGAGGCTGCCCGCATGGATGGCATCCAGTTCTCGCGGATCTCGATGGTGGTGCCGTTTACCTGGCCCAGCTGGATGATCGAGAACACTCCCATGATGGCAGTGAGGGCCAACACCACGAGAAATGAAGTGATCAGTTTGGTGGCGATTCTAAGATCGTAGAACCATTTCATTGGGAAGTACCTCTCCATGGAGTTGCTAAAGCGTCAGCGAGCGTTGGCTTGTGATAATTGTGTGGGGGTGTAGCGGTTTTCTATCTGGGCGATCTGGGTGAGCAATGCCGGGACGTCGACGATCAATGCCACGGCGCCGCTGCCCAGGATGGTCGAGCCGCTGATGCCGCGCAGTGCGCCGAACAGCTTGCCCAGGGGCTTGATCACGGTCTGGAATTCCCCCAGCAGGTCATCCACCACCAGCCCGGCCTTGAGGTCGGCGTAACGCACCACCACCACGTTCTGCCGGCGCGCGGCCGGGCCTTCATGGTTGAAGTGATCGCGCAGGTACACCAGCGGCAGCACTTCGCCACGCAGGTCCAGGTAGCCCTGTTCGCGGCTGGCGACACCGTCTTCTTCGCTCAACTCGATGCATTCCTGGACCATGTCCAGGGGAATGACATAGGTGGACTGGCCGATGCCCACCAGGAAGCCATTGATGATCGCCAGGGTCAGCGGCAGGCGGATACGCACCACGGTGCCCTGGCCCGGTTGGCTGTCCAGGTCCACCGTACCGCGCAGCAAGGTGATGTTGCGCTTGACCACGTCCATGCCCACGCCACGTCCCGACAGGTTGGTGACGGACTGGGCCGTGGAAAAGCCGGGCTCGAAGATCAGGTTGTAGATCTCCTGGTCGGTCGGGCTCGCGCCGGGAGCGACCAGGCCGCGTTCCTGGGCTTTTTCCAGGATCCGGTCGCGATTCAGGCCGGCGCCGTCGTCGGCGATTTCCAGGACGATGCTGCCCGAGTCGTGATAGGCATTGAGGTGCAGGTGCCCCTTGGCCGGCTTGCCGGCGGCCAGCCGCGCTTCGGCAGTCTCGATGCCGTGGTCCATGGCGTTGCGCAGCAGGTGCATGAGCGGGTCGCCGATTTTCTCCACCACCGTCTTGTCCAGCTCGGTTTCCGCGCCGCTGATGATCAGGTCGATGTCCTTGCCCAGCTCCTGGCTGACATCACGCACCACCCGACGGAACCGGTTGAAGGTTTCACCGATGGGAATCATGCGCAGGCGCAGGGCGCCGTCGAGGATCTCCTCCACCAGCCCGGACACCGTGGACGTCGATTCCTGCAACGAATCGTTGTGGCAGGTGCGGGCCAGCAGGCTGGCCCCGGCGCTGGCGATGACCAGCTCGCCCACCAGGTTGATCAACTCGTCGAGCTTGTCGGCGTTGACGCGTACATAGGTGCCGTCCCGGGCCTTGCTGTCGCTGGCGACGGATTGTCGCTCGGCAACCGCCTGGGTGGGCACGCGTGGCGTCTTGCGCTGGTCGGGCAGCAAATCGCCACTGGCGACCAGTCCGGTGGACTCGGCGCCTTGCGCGGGAGTGCTTGCCACCAGGTCGGTGTTCGTGGGCGCCTGGGTGTCGGGGCGCTGGTCATCGTCAAGGGCAACGATCTCGATCAGGCAGTCTTCCCGGACGAAATCGAAGACTTCATTGATCGCCCCGTGGCTGGCGGCCGAGCGGAATTCGATGTCGAACCCCAGGTAGCAGGATTCGGCGTCCCAGCTGTCGGCCGCCGGCAGGGTGTCCGTCAGGGTGTCGATGTGGACGATCTCGCCCAGGGTCTGCAAGTAGCGCAGGAACGACAGCGGGTCCATGCCATTGCGGAACACGTCCTGGCCGAAGCGCAGGGAAATGTGCCACAGCCTGGTTTCCGAGGGTTCGTCCGTTGCGGTTCGCGCTTCTGGCCGGGACGTATCGGCGGGCACGGGCGCCTGGTATTCCTGGAGGACCTGGCACAGTTCCATTTCCCGCTTCAGGGCCTGCGGCGCCAGGGTGCCGCCCTGGTTGGCCACCACGTTGATCAATTCCAGCATGTGGTCGCTGGACTTGAGCAGCACGGCGATCAGGCCGGTATCCACCTCGACGCTGCCGTTGCGCAGGCGATCGAGCACGTCTTCGACAATGTGGGTGAAGCTGACGATCGGCTCCAGGCCGAACAGCCCGGCCGAACCCTTGATGGTATGAGCCGCGCGGAAGATGGCACCGATGGCGTCATCGTCGCCCGGGTCGTTTTCCAGTTGCAGCAGGGATTCCTCCATTGCCTGCAACTGTTCCCGTGCCTCGACGATGAACGTCTGTTGTGCCTGGTCGAGATTGATGCTCACGCTCATTTCCTTTGTCGTGTCGGGCCGGTGATGCGGGGCTCAGGCTTTGTATGAAAAATTGCCTTCGCGACTTTTCGTACAAACCCTAGGCCTGCAGGTTGCACAGCTCGAGTGTTTCGGTGACGGCTTTGCTGCGACCGGTCAGGGTCAGTTCGGTGCCGGCCTTCGGTGCTTCGCGCAGCGCCATCAGCAACAGTTGCAGGCCGGCACCGTCCATCTCGGTGATCTGCGACAGGTCCAGGGCCATGCGCGGCGTATTGCCCAGGCTGGGCAGCAACTGCGCGGCCAGCTCGGCGGCGGTGTAGATCGTCAGCTCGCCGTCGATGCGTACCTGGGTGGTGTCATCCTCGGTTTCGAACAGCAACGGCATCACAACCTCCGGCAATCAGGGAAGAATCAGTTTGGACACCGCCGCCAGCATCTGCGCCGGCTGGAACGGCTTGACCACCCAGGCCTTGGCGCCTGCGGCCTGGCCCTCCTGCTTCTTCGCTTCCTGGGATTCGGTGGTCAGCATGATGATCGGCGTGAACTTGTAGCTGGCCAGTTTCTTGACCTCCTTGACGAAGGTGATGCCATCCATGTTCGGCATGTTCACGTCGCTTATGATCAGGTGCACTTTCTGGCCGTTGAGCTTGCCCAGCGCATCCTTGCCATCGCTGGCCTCGATCACGTCGTAGCCGGCACTTTTCAACGCGATGCCGACAACCTGCCGAACGCTCGCGGAGTCGTCGACAACCAATACACTTTTAGCCATGAACGGCTCTCCTAAAAGAAGGTTATTTCCTGTGAAGTCTGCTGCGCGCCGGCGTCGCCGTGGTGATTGCGGCGCTGCTCGTCGGTGGCGTAGGTGGTTTCCATGCGGGCCAGCCATTGGCGGGCATCGATGGGGACAGCCTGGTCGGGCGACTGGGTGGCCTGCTGGATGTGCACATGCAGGTCCTCGATGTTGTCGCGCACGTGGCTGAGGATCTGGCTGACCCGATCCTGGAATTGCAGGCTGACCAGCACTTCGGTGAGCTCGTCGCGGATACCGAAGCTTTCCTGCTGCAGCAGGTCGGCCGATTCGGCGAGTCGTCCGGTCACGCTCTTGAAGCGTTCGAGCACGCGCTGGATGCTGTCCTCGGAAATGGACACCGACTGGCTGTCCTGGTCCGCACCGCTGGACGCGGCCTGGACCAACTGGGTGATGGCGGTATTGATGATGTCGACCTTGGCCGACATTTGCTGGCCGGTCTCGCTGGACTTGCTCGACAGGCTGCGCACGGCATCGGCCACCACCGCGAATCCGCGACCGGCTTCCCCGGCACGGGCGGCTTCGATGGCGGCGTTGAGTGCCAGCAGGTTGGTCTGGGCGGCGATCGCGGCAACATCGGCGGCCATGGTCCGCAGTTCGCCGGTGTAGGCAGTGAGGTTGCGCACCTGGGCCAGGGTTTCGTCGCGGCTGGCCTGGGTAGCCTTCAAGGAGTTGATGACCTGGACCAGTTCGCCTTCGCTCTGGGCCAGTACCTGGACGGCGCCGCCACTGCCGTTGCCGGCCAGCTCACCGGCCGCCAGTTGCGAGGCCTGCACGGTTTCTTCCAGGCGTGACGAGATGCCGGTGAAGCGGCTGGTCAGCGAAACGATCGCGGTTTCGGTCTGCTGCCGGGAGCTTTCCACTTGCCTGGCCCAGATAGGCATGGCACCGAGGATGACTTCGTTGAGCTGCGCGCTGGACGCATGGGCATCGTGTTGGGCCGCCTGCAGTTCGCGTCGGGACGCGTCGGCAGCGATGACGGGGGCGAGCTGACGACCCAGGGCTCGCGCGCTCCACACCCCGGCACCGATACCGAGGACCAGGAGGACCGCGCTCAAGCCAATATTCTGTGCGCCCGCACCGTTGATCAGCAGCACGCCGGCGACTGCGGCGATGGCCACGAGCACGGGGCTCCAGAGGATACGAGGCTGGGTTGGAACAGAGGAATGACCGTGTGGGTACGACGTCATGGTTCGGTCCTTGAACAATATTGCTTGCAGGATGTTGGCGACTAACTGGTTATCTGCGAACTCGGATCCAACTTGAAGACCGGTCGTCCGGTTCCGCAGTCGGCAGCCTGCCAAAGGTGTGGCACTGTGCTACTTCAGATTAGACCCAGTCTGCGAAATGTCGAATCGGACTGACGAAGGTGACCACCGAGGTGAGCGAAACCGCTGGCAAGGGGATTCATCCCCGTTGGGGGCAAAGCTGCCCTCAAGTGCGTCAGGCAGTTTGCAGGGGGGCGCTTCGCGACCCAGCGGGGATGAATCCCCTCGCCACGGTCAGGGATTGAGCTAAATTACCGGCACGGAATTTTCGAACCTGCCATTACGAGCCCCCATGCCTGCCCAGCCACTCTGGAAAACCTACCTGCTGTTCCTGACCCCGATGGTCCTCTCCAATTTCCTGCAATCGATGTCCGGTACGTTCAACAGCATCTACATCGGCCAGATGCTCGGGACCCAGGCATTGGCGGCGGTGTCGGGCATGTTCCCCGTGCTGTTTTTCTTCATCGCGCTGGTGATCGGCCTGGGGGCGGGCGCCGGGGTGTTGATCGGGCAGGCCTATGGCGCCCAGGAAACCGGCAAGGTGAAGGCGATCGCCGGCGCGACGTTGCTGCTGGGGGCGATCATCGGGCTGGTGGCGGCGGTGCTTGGCAGCGTCTTCGCCCGCGATGCCTTGCACGGCCTGGGGACACCGGCGGATGTGCTGGACGATGCCGTGTCCTATGCCCGGGTCATGATGTGGATCCTGCCGATACTGCTGGTGTTCGTGCTGTTCACCCAGCTGTTGCGCGGGGTGAGCGATACGCTGTCGCCCCTGTTGGCCCTGCTGGTATCCACGGGTGTCGGCCTGGTGCTGACACCTGCGCTGATCCGCGGGTGGCTGGGGCTGCCGCAGATGGGAATCCAGAGCGCGGCCATGGCGGGCCTGGTGGGCACGACGGCGGCCATGGCAATGCTGGCCTGGCGCCTGACCCGTCGGCAGAACGTCCTGGCACCCGACCGGGCCCTGTTCGCGGCGATGCGCCTGGACAGGGCCATCCTCGCCAAGGTGTTGCGCATCGGCTTGCCCACCGGGTTACAGATGGTGGTGATCTCGTTGTCCGAGCTGGTGATCCTGGCGCTGGTCAATCGCCACGGGTCCGAGGCCACGGCGGCTTATGGCGCGGTGACGCAGATCGTCAATTACGTGCAGTTTCCGGCATTGTCGATTGCCATCACGGCTTCGATCCTCGGTGCCCAGGCCATTGGCGCCGGACGCCTGGAGCGCCTGGGGCCGATCCTGCGCACGGGTCTGATCATCAACCTCTGGCTGACCGGGGGACTGGTGCTGCTTGGCTACCTGCTGTCTCACTGGCTGCTGGGGCTGTTCATCACCGACCCGACGGCGCGGGTCCAGGCCGAACACCTGTTGCATATCATGCTTTGGAGCCTGCTGGTGTTCGGCTTCCAGGCGATCGTCGGCGGCATCATGCGCGCCGGCGGCACGGTGCTGCTGCCGGTGACGATTTCCATCTTCTGCATCGTGGGTGTGCAGGTGCCGGCGGCTTATCTGCTGGACGCATACTTCGGCCTGCAAGGGGTGTGGATGGCGTTTCCCGTGGCTTACCTGAGCATGCTGTTGTTGCAGACGCTGTATTACAAGCTGGTCTGGCTGCATCAGCCGATTGAGCGGTTGGTGTAATCAACCCGCCACCGGATCCCACAAGGGTTCGGTGCCTGGCGATGTTACAGTGGCCGTTACCCGTACCCGACACTCGACACCGAGGATTCGATGCCTGCCAGTCTTCCCTCCCGCGTTGCCTACCGCGCCTTCCTGTTCGACATGGATGGCACACTGCTCAATTCCATCGCCGCCGCCGAGCGGATCTGGACGCGCTGGGCCATGCGCCATGGCGTGGACGTGACCACGTTCCTGCCCACCATCCATGGCGTGCGCGCGGTCGATACCATTGCCCGCCAGCATTTACCGGGCGTGGATGCCGAGGCCGAGGCCGAGCAGATTACCCGGGAAGAAATCGACGATGTGGAAGGGGTGGTGCAAGTGCCCGGCGCGACGGCGTTCCTTCAGAGCCTGCCGCCAGATCGGTGGGCCATCGTCACCTCGGCGCCCATGGCCCTGGCTTTGCGCCGAATGGCGGCGGCTGGCATCCCGCGTCCTGACGTGATGGTCACCGCCGAGGACGTGAGCGATGGCAAGCCCAACCCTGCCTGCTATCGCCTGGCGGCCGAACGCCTGCAGGTGACGCCTCGGGAGTGCCTGGTGTTCGAAGACGCCGAAGCCGGTATCCGGGCAGGCGACGCCGCCGGGGCTGATGTGATGGTGGTGACGGCAACGCACACGCACCCCGTGGTCACCCTTCATCCGCAGATCAAGGATTACCTCGGGCTAGGCATTGAGGTGGATGAGGCCGGCCTGATGCGACTGCCTTCGATTCTGTGACCGCAGCAGCACTTCTGTGGGAGCGAGCTTGCTCGCGATGGCGGTGGTTCAGCCTGCATCGATGCCGAATGTACCGACGCCTTCGCGAGCCGGCTCGCTCCCACATTGGATCTGTGGTCCTCAGAGAACTCAGGTCACCACGCGGTAGCAGGGCACGTATTCCGCTCCGCCTGGCAGCTTCATCCGATGCTGGGCGACGAATGCCTTGAGCAGGCGGTCGAGGGGTTCCATGATGGCGGCGTCGCCGTGGATTTCGTAGGGCCCGTGTTCTTCGATCAGGCGAATGCCCTTGTCCTTGACGTTGCCGGCCACGATTCCCGAAAACGCGCGGCGTAGGTTGGCGGCCAGTTCATGCGCAGGCAGGTCGCGGCGCAGGCCCAGGCTGGCCATGTTGGCGTGGGTCGGATCGAAGGGGCGCTGGAAGCCTTCGTCGATCTTCAGCAGCCAGTTGAAATGAAAGGCGTCGTTGCGCTCGCGACGGAACTGCTTCACGGCCTTGAGGCCCTGGGTCATCTGCCGGGCCACTTCGGCCGGGTCGTCGATGATGATCTGGTAGTGTTTCTGCGCCGCTTCGCCCAGGGTCGCGCCGACGAATGCATGCAGTTGGTCCAGGTAGGGCGCGGCGCTTTTCGGTCCGGTGAGGACTACCGGGAAGGGCAGGTCCTGGTTGGCCGGATGCATCAGGATGCCCAGCAGGTACAGGAACTCTTCCGCGGTACCGGCGCCGCCCGGGAAGATGATGATGCCGTGGCCCACACGTACGAAGGCTTCCAGGCGTTTCTCGATGTCCGGCAGGATCACCAGCTCATTGACGATCGGGTTCGGCGCCTCGGCGGCGATGATGCCCGGCTCCGTCAGGCCCAGGTAGCGGCCGCCGTGGATGCGCTGCTTGGCATGGGCGATGGTGGCGCCCTTCATCGGACCCTTCATCACACCCGGGCCGCAGCCGGTGCAGATGTCCAGGCTGCGCAGGCCCAGCTCGTGGCCGACCTTCTTGGTGTATTTGTATTCCTCGGTGTTGATCGAGTGACCGCCCCAGCACACGACGATTTTCGGCTCGACGCCGGGACGCAGGGTGCGCGCGTTGCGCAGCAGGTGGAACACGTAGTCGCTGATGCCCTGGGAGGTGCTCAGGTCGATGCGCTGGCTGTCCAGTTCGTTCTCGGTGTAGACGATGTCGCGCAGGGCGCTGAACAGCATTTCCCGGGTGCTGGCGATCATTTCGCCGTCGACGAAGGCGTCGGCCGGGGCGTTCAGCAGTTCCAGGCGCACGCCCCGGTCCTGCTGGTGAATGCGGATCTCGAAGTCCTTGTAGGCTTCCAGGATGGTCTTGGCGTTATCGACATGGGCGCCGGTATTGAGGATGGCCAGGGCGCACTGGCGGAAGAGGGTATAGATACTGCCGGAACCGGCTTCGCTCAGTTGCTGGACTTCGCGCTGGGACAAGGTCTCCAGGCTGCCCTTGGGGCTTACCGAGGCATTGATTACATGTCTTTGAGTCATTCAGCTTTCCTTGAAAACGATGCCATGCACACAACGACGGCATCTTGTAAAAAACGTCCACGCAAGAAGATCGCACGATCCTTGCGCTATCGCCATGGACTTCGATCCGGATCCTTCGGGTCCGTTGCACTGCAAAATGAGCCCCAGCATAGCTAAATCGACCGGGCAGGCGATAATGCGGGACTCTTTTGATGCCGTACAAGGAAATTGCGCCGCGATGTTCGAGATCAAACCGTGGGATGCGGGGCTTTACCGAAAGCAGACCCGCCGCAGCACCCTCATCGTCGCCGTGACGTTCCTGGCGCTGGCGATGTTGCTGTCCAGCCTGGCCGTGATGCTGTTCGGTACCCCCGGGGGGGATAATTTTCGCTTCAATCTCGCAGGGGTGATTGCCGCCGTGCTGGCGATGGCGGCGCTGATGCGCCTGTATTTCTGGTCGCAGCCGTGGATGGCCGCCGCGGTGTATGGCTGGCAGCTCAAGCGCAGCCTGATGAGCGTCACCAACGTGATGCACCAGGTGACGGCCGGTGTGCAGGCCCGGGACCCGGCGGCCATGAAACTGCTGCGGTTCTATCACCTGGGGCTGACCCAGATGCATCGGCTGGACGCCAACTCCAGCGCCCAGGACTCACTGACCCGGGAGGCCGACGAGCATCTGGCGCAGATGCAGGCGCTGGGCCTGGACACCGAACAGTCGCGCCTGGACCCGGCCTGGATCGAGGCGGTGAAACGCAGCTACAGCGAGCGCTGATTGACCCGCTGCGACAGCGCCTGTGCCGACTCCTTGCGTTCGGAGTAACGGTCCACCAGGTCCGGGCGATCACGCAGCAGCACGGTGAATCTCACCAGTTCCTCCATCACGTCCACCACCCGGTCATACAGGGCCGAGGGCTTCATGCGGTCCTGTTCGTCGAACTCCAGGAATGCCTTGGGCACCGATGACTGGTTGGGGATGGTGAACATGCGCATCCAGCGTCCCAGCACTCGTAGCTGGTTGACCGTATTGAACGACTGCGAGCCACCGGACACTTGCATTACCGCCAGCGTCTTGCCCTGGGTCGGACGCACGGCGCCCATGGCCAGGGGCACCCAGTCGATCTGCGCCTTGAACACCGCCGACATCGAACCATGCCGCTCCGGGGAGCACCACACCTGGCCTTCGGACCAGGTCATCAGCTCCAGCAGTTCCTGAACCTTGGGATGGCTGGTGGGAGCGTCATCGGGCAACGGCAGCCCCGAGGGATTGAAAATGCGTGTTTCGGCGCCGAAATGCTCCAGCAGGCGTGCCGCTTCCTGCACCAGCAGACGGCTGAACGAGCGGGGACGGGTGGAGCCGTAGAGCAGGAGGATACGAGGCTTGTGAGGGCCATCGCTGGCGCCGGGGATAGGACGGGACAGCGCGGTATCGAGGTTGGGCAGGTGGTCGGTCATGGGAACTCCGGATCAGAAAGGTACCGATGCGAGCCTTCTCGGGCATAGTGAAGAACCCTCATCTGGCTGTCCCGAGAGACTAGAGGGCAGGTCGTGTCGAGTATATATGGATAATCGAATATATGAAGTTTCATATCTTTGGTCCCGTGTAGGTCGGCCATGCCAGATGCCACCATTCGTCGGTTGCACAATCAGGAAAATCAAACCCGCGGCACCCAGCGTCTTTCTCATGAACAGTCATGCAAAGGAGAGACGACATGTCAGGACGAATGACGCACGGAACCTGGGCTGTGCTGTGGGCTGCGGCTGTGGGGCTTGTTGGTTGTGCCGGTGGCAACAGCCATTCGCCGGTGGATGTGCCAGGTGCCGCGAAGACACCGACCACCGCGATACTGGAGGCGGGGGCGGACATGCTGCAGGACAAACCTCCACTGCAGGCCCTGAACACCTACCTCGATGGCTTTCATTTCTATAACGGGCGGATGTCCGAGCAGATGGAGGCCCATCACTACTGCTCGGCGTTGAACGAAGAGGTGTTCCAGTGCGCCATCTTCGACGGCAATACGGTCGATGCCAAGCTGATGGGGGTGGAGTACATCATCAGCAAGCGTTTGTTCGAGGGCCTGCCGGCCAGTGAAAAACAGCTGTGGCATAGCCATGTGCACGAGGTGAAATCCGGGCAACTGGTGGCCCCGGGTATTGCTCAGGCAGCGGAGAACCGCCTGATGCAGAACCTGGTGAGTACCTATGGCAAGACCTGGCATACCTGGCATGGCAAGGACCTGCCTTACGGCGTGCCGCAATTGATGATGGGTTTCACCGCCGACGGCCAGATCGATCCGCAGCTCGTGCGCGAGCGTGACAGCCGAATGGGCCTGGACAGCGAGGCGAAAAAGCGCGCCCGGGCGGGCATCGTCGCTCCGGCGATAGACCCCGGCGCGGATGCCTGGCGCAATGGAAAGGTGTGGCAGATCGAGGGGCCCACGGGGGAACATGCCCATTAGATTCCGTAGGGGAAGTGTCGGATGGTCCCTCGGTGACTTTCGTTCACAGCCTGAGCAGTAGGTTCTGCCTGAATATATTCCAGGCAGAACCTGCTGCTTATGAATAGAAGGGACAGTGCCCAGAACGCACCAGCGACGAAAGTAATAAAGTTATATCGGAATTGTTAAGAAAACCGGAAGTTGCTCAGGGTTGTTTGAAATGTCCGGGCACGCCATGTTCTTCTTCGGTCGGCCTGGTTCTTTTCTGAACTTGGATATCACTGAGTTCGGCGCTTTTGAGTTCGCTGAAAGAAATCCGCAGCAGCGCTTCGGCTTCGTCGACGCTCAGGGTTTCGGAATCGGCCTCCAGCACCCGGCTGTCGGGTTGACCGTTGGCGATGAAGCTGACGATGAATCGTTCGTGGTTGCCCATGCTGACCTCGGTAGTCAAGCGCCAGGGCGCAGCAGGACTGCGCCCCAACGGTTTTCCGGGTTACGATTTCCTGCCGCCGCCATGGCTGCGTTCGCCACCTTTCCTACCGGCTTCAGAGGCTTTTTCCCGGTCGTTGGCAAAGTTGCCGCCCGAAGCATGTCCGCCTTTCTTGCCGGCTTCGGATGCTTTCTCACGGTCGTTTGCGAAGTTACCTGGGTTTTTGTTTCCGCTATTAGCCATTTCGAGATTCCTCATTTTGGTTAAGCGAGTAACTGCCTCGCATAATTGGGAAAGGAAAGCGCCGTGGGAAGTTTAAAAAAAACGTTTCGCTGGCGACGAACGGTTATTAAAGTTATACAGCCGTTGCGCTTGGAAGTTGTACAGGATTGATTGCTTTTATATAGGCGGCGATAAACATTGGAGATATCAATGTCCTGCGGCGGTTCAGTCATCGCCGCCACTGACTTTCCAATGCTTGGCCTCCACGGGGAATATCACCTGCTCGACCCGGTGCGCAATGCCGAAGGCCAGGGAGTTCTCTGCCGGAATGACTCGCTCCTCGGCGCACAGGCATTTGAAGATATCCAGTTGGGTGGCGGCGCCGGCGGTTTCCTTGACGTAGATTTCCACATACCGCGCCACGTCGTTATCCAGGCTGGACAGGTATTCGCGCAGGCGCGAATGGTCCACCGATTTCTGACCGAAATACCAGTTCATGGGGTGGATCAGAAAGCGTGAGTGAGGCGTGGTGGTGCGGTCGCTGGCGGCCAGGTACATGACGATGCCCATCGATTCGATATTGCCGGCATTCACGGCGCGCACCGGCACGGGCAGGGACTTGATAAAGGTGTAGAGGGTAAAGCCGAAGTTGGTGCTGCCGCCGACGGTAGACAGGTTGAGCATCAGCGAGTCGGCGCCTTTTTCGATGGCTTCAAGGCAATTGTCCCGGAAGCGTTCCGTGGTTCCCTGATCGATCTGGCAATGAAAATGGACAATGTGTTCGGACATCTCAAACTCCTGTCGACTTCATTCGTTGAAGTGTCGGCGGATCGTGGCGCCGTACACTTGGGAGTCCGCTGGCTGTCGGATGTTCCTCTTTTTGTAGCGGGCCACTCGAGGCCTTTCCAGGACTTGGCCGCTTCGGTCAGCAGGCGTTGGCGGCTTGCTGCACGCGCTGCAGATACATTGCCAGGGCGGCTTCCTCTTCGCTCAGGCCCTTGCGAGCACGGGGTCTGGGCAAGTCCCTCAAGGCGCCGAGCAGGAAACCTTCCAGCACGGCAGGGTGGATATAGCATTTACGACAGACGGTCGGCGTGTTGCCCAGTTGCCGGGCGACCTGCCTGACCATCTCGGCGACGTGCCGCTTGGCCTCGGTCTCGGTTTCCCAGCTCAGCGCCCGCAACCCGGCCAGCGCCGCCGCGCTGCCGGCCCAGGTGCGGTAGTCCTTGGCGGTGAAATCGGCGCCGGTGAGGGTCTTGAGCCAGGCGTTGATATCGGAAGAGCTGATGGAGTGGCGCTCGCCGTTTTCGTCCAGGTACTGGAACAGGTTCTGGCCCGGCATTTCCTGGCAGCGCTTGATGATCCGCGCCAGGCGACGGTCCTTTACGGTGATCTGGTGTTCGACGCCGCTTTTGCCTCGGAACTGGAAGGCGATGGCGCTGCCGTTGACCTCGACATGCTTGCTGCGCAGGGTGGTCAGGCCATAGGAACGGTTGTCCCGGGCGTACTGGGTGTTGCCGACGCGGATCAGCGTTACGTCCAGCAGGGTAATGACCGTGGCCATGACCTTGTCGCGGCTGAAGCCGGGTGTCGCCAGGATCGCCTCCAGGCGTTTGCGCAGGCGGGGCAGGGTGCGTCCGAACTCCAGCATCCGGGAATATTTGTCCGCATCGCGCACTTCGCGCCAGCGGGCATGGTAGCGGTACTGCTTGCGCCCGCGAGCATCGCGACCGGTCGCCTGGAGATGGCCGCGCGGGTCGGGGCAGATCCACACATCGGTGTAGGCCGGCGGCACCGCCAGGGCATTGAGACGCTGGATCTCGGCGGCGTCCGTGATGCGTTGGCCCAGGGGATCGAAATAACAGAACTTGCCCCGCAGTTTTCGGCGGGTGATGCCCGGCGTGGTGGTGTCGTCGACATAATGCAGGTCGGCCGGCAAAGCGGGTGGCAGGGTGTCGGGCATGAAGGAAATCCTTGGCGAATCCGGTGGCCTGTGAAGTCATTGACCGCAGCCCGTTGCGGTCGTGCCAGAATTCTGATGCCCCCGCCCCGCTGAAATTCCCGGCCTAGGCCAGTACCGCTACCGCCTTGATCTGGGCCCACAGTTGTTGCCCGGGATGCAGCTGCAACTGGTCGCGAGAGTAACGCGTGATGCGCGCCAGCAATGGCGTGCCGGCGGCTTCCAGGCGAATGAGCACATGGGCGGCGTTGTCGGCGGCCAGTTCGCTGACCACTGTGACCGGCAGGCGGTTGAGGATGCTGGTCTGGGTATCGTTGGCCAGGCTGAGGCTCACATCCCGGGCCTGAACCTTGAAGCGCAGCGCCTGGCCCGGGGCCAGCGGCGTGTGGGCCACGCGAACGTCCAGCTGGCTGTCGGGCAGGGTCAGACTGAGCAGTTGATAGTCGGCATCGTAGCCGCTGACTTCGCCCTGGATCACCACGCCGGCGTCATCCCCCAGGGCCAGAGGCAGGTCGAGCCGCGCCAGGGTTTCGCCGATGGGCCCGCTGGCCAGGGCACGACCGGCGTCCAGCAACACGATATGGTCGGCCAGACGCGCGACTTCGTCCTGGGAATGGCTGACATACAGCAGCGGGATGTCCAGTTCGTCATGAAGCCTTTGCAGATAAGGCAGGATCTCGTTCTTGCGCCGGCTATCGAGGGAGGCCAGAGGCTCATCCATCAGCAACAGGCGTGGGCTGGTCAGCAAGGCCCGGGCGATGCCCACCCGCTGGCGTTCGCCTCCGGACAAGTGCTGCGGGCGCCGATCCAGCAGGTGCCCGATGCCCAGCAGTTCGGTCGCCTGGTCCATGCCCACCTTGCGCTGTGCCGGCGCGATCCGCTTGAGGCCGAACGTCAGGTTGGCCCTTACAGACAGATGGGCGAACAGGCTGGCCTCCTGGAACACATACCCCAGCGCCCGTTGATGGGGCGGCACGAACACGCCGCGATCGGTGTCTTGCCAGACCTGGCCATTGACCTCGATAAAGCCCCGTGCCGGCCGCTCCAGCCCTGCGATGCAACGCAGGCAGGTGGTCTTGCCGGAACCGGACTGACCGTACAGCGCCGTCACGCCACGGCCCGGCAACTGCACATCCAGATCGAAGGAAAAGTCCCCGCGGTCGAGCTGAAAACGCGCTTGAATCATCGATCAGCTCCAGCCGGTCCGGGCTCTGCGACTGGAATACAGCGCCAGCAGCACAACGAAAGAGAACACCAGCATCGCCGCCGCCAGCCAGTGAGCCTGGGCGTACTCCAAGGCTTCGACATGGTCGTAGATCTGCACTGACACCACCCGGGTCTTTTCCGGAATGTTGCCGCCGATCATCAGCACCACGCCGAATTCGCCTACAGTGTGGGCGAAACCGAGAATGGCGGCGGTGATGAAGCCCGGCCGGGCCAGGGGCAGGATGACGCTGAAGAAGGTATCCCAGGGGCCGGCGCGCAGGGTGGCGGCGACCTCCAGCGGACGGCTGCCGATGGCGGCGAAGGCATTTTGTAGCGGTTGCACCACGAACGGCATGGAATAGATCACCGAACCGATCACCAGCCCGGTGAAGCTGAAGGTGAAGGTGCCCAGGCCGAGGGCCTGGGTGAGCTGGCCAAGCCAGCCATTCGGCCCCATCGCCAGCAATAGATAGAAGCCGATGACCGTGGGGGGCAGCACCAGCGGCAGGGCCACCACGGCTCCCACCGGTCCGCGTAGCCAGGAACGGGTACGCGATAGCCACAAAGCGATGGGCGTGCCGATGAGCAGCAGGATCACCGTGGTCACTGAGGCCAGTTGGAGGGTCAGCCAGATGGCGGCGTAGTCGGCATTGTCCAGTGGCATTTAGCGTTGATAACCGTAGGCCTGGAGGATGGCGGCGGCTTGCGGCCCCTTGAGATAGTCCATCAAGGCCGTGGCGGCAGGGTTATCCCGGCCCTTGCCGAGGATGACCGCGTCCTGCTTGATGGGATCATGCAACCGGGCCGGAACGATCCATGCCGAACCGCTGGTGAGCTTGCCGTCCTTGTAGACCTGGGACAAGGCCACGAAGCCGAGCTCGGCGTTGCCGGTGGACACGAACTGGTAGGCCTGGGTGATGTTCTGGCCTTCGACGATCTTGTCCTTGACCTGCGTGGCCAGCCCCAGCCTGTCCAGCACCTGGGTCGCAGCCAGGCCGTAGGGCGCGGCTTTCGGGTTGGCGATGGACAGGTGCCGGAAAGCGTTGTCCTTGAGGGCCTGGCCGTTGTCATCGACATAGCCGGTCCTGGCCGACCACAGGGCCAGTGTTCCGATGGCGTAGGTGAAGCGCGAGCCCTTGACCGTGTCGCCTTCGGTTTCGAGCCTGGCCGGGGCGCTGTCGTCGGCGGCGAGGAAAACTTCGAACGGTGCGCCGTTCTTGATCTGGGTGTAGAACTGCCCGGTGGCGCCGTAGGCCGCGACCACCTTATGGCCGGTGGCTTTCTCGAAGTCGGCGGCGATGGCCTGGAGCGGCGCGGTGAAATTGGACGCCACCGCCACCTGCACCTCGGCCGCCTCGACGGTAGCAACGGTGCAGAGCGTGGTGAGCAGCAGCGCTGCAAGGTGGTTCAGGTGCATGGAGATGGCTCCGTAGGGGCAGGTTCGCTATTTCGCTATATAGCGGAATATATAGCGAACGGCTGGCAAACGGAACGCGGCATATTGTCGGGATCAGCGGCAGCGAGGATGCAAGGGCTGCCGCTCTCGTGAACAGTCGGCCACCAGCCGCTTCAGGCCCGGCCCCTGGCACTGAGCAACGCTAGTGCTTCCTCGGCCAGGCGCCGGGTCAGTTCGGCGCTTGGCAACTCGCGCCCCATGGGAAACGCCTGGCCGGCCCAGAGGTTGCTGAAGTCTGCTTCATCCTTGGCGCGCAGCGGCATCAACGCGCCGCCCGCCAGGGGAAAGGCCGGTGCCATCGGGCTCATCGGGCCCACTTCGCGCATGACCCGGTTGACGATGCCCCGGGCCGGACGACCGGTGAACAGGTTGGTGACGGCGGTCTGGCTTTCCCTGGCCGTGCGCAGCGCACGGTGATGGGAGGCGCTGATCTTGGCCTCGGGTGTGAACAGGTAGGCGCTGCCCAGTTGCACTGCCGAGGCGCCCAGGGCGAACGCCGCGACGATCCCCCGGGCATCGCCGATACCGCCCGTTGCGATCACCGGTACCTTCACCGCATCCACCACCTGGGGCAACAGGGCGAACAGCCCGACCTGGGTATTGAGATCGTCGCTGAGGAACATGCCGCGATGGCCGCCGGCCTCGTAGCCCATGGCGATGATTGCGTCACACCCGTGCTGTTCCAGCCAGATGGCTTCCTCGACGGTGGTCGCCGAAGAGAGGATTTTCGCGCCGGTGGCCTTTACCCGGTCCAGCAGGGATTTTTCCGGCAGGCCGAAGTGGAAGCTGACCACCTTGGGCCGCATTTCTTCCAGCACCCGGCAGGCTGCATCATCGAACGGCGTGCGGTTGGAAACAGGCGTCGGCGCCGCGAAATCGGCGCCCAGTTCCTCGTAGTAAGGCTTGAGTCGCTGCTTCCAGGCCTCGGCCCGCTGCTCATCGAACTGCGGTGGCTGGTGACAGAAAAAATTCACGTTGAACGGCTTGTCGGTCTGTTCGCCGATGGTGGTCAAGGCCTGGCGCAGTTGCTCGACATCCAGCATCGCCGCCGGCATCGAACCCAGCCCACCGGCATTGCAGGTGGCGACCACCATGGCCGGTCCGGTCACGCCGGCCAGCGGCCCCTGGATGATGGGCAGCTCGATACCGAGCAGGTCAAGGATGCGCGTGTCTGGCCATGAGTTCATGTGTGGGGCTCCGGTGGCGGAAGGAAACAGCCTTTTAGCAGGTGCGGCCCGGCCAGGGCCAGTCGAGTTTTTCAATCGAAGACGGCCGCTTGATCCTTGGAGAGGGCGGGTTACCATGCCTGCTTCACCGAAAAGGGAGCCTTAACCATGGACGTAAAACTCAAGGTCGTCGAACCGTTCACCGTGGCCGGTTTGCAGGTGCACACCCGCAACGCCGATGAGGAACGACCCGATACGGCGCGGATCGGCCCGATGTGGCAGCAATTTTTCAACGAGGGGTTGTTCGACAGGATCCCGGCCAGGCTGTCGGAGTCGTTCGTCTATGGGGTGTATTCCAACTACGAGTCAGACGCGACCGGGTATTTCGATGTGACGGCCGGCGTACAGGTCGACGCCACGAGTACCGGTTTTCCCGCCGTGGCGATCGAGGGCGGTGACTACCTGGTGTTTTTCGCCCAGGGACCCATGCCCGACTGCGTGATCCAGACCTGGGGGCTGATCTGGGCGTACTTCGCGGACAATCCGCAGACGCTGCGTCGTTTCGCCACCGATTTCGAGGTGTATAGCGGCCCCGATTCGGTGGCGATCTACATCGGTGTTCAGTCCCCGGCCGAGCGCTCCAGCGCCAGCAACTGACGCTTGCGTTCCACGCCCCAGCGATAGCCCGACAGGTCGCCGTCGCTGCGCACCACCCGGTGGCAAGGGATCGCCACCGCCAGGCTGTTGGCGCCACAGGCCTGGGCCACGGCGCGTACGGCCTTGGGGTGGCCGATGCGCTGGGCGATCTCGGCGTAGCTGGCGGTACTGCCCACCGGGATGTCCCGCAAGGCTTGCCAGACCCGTTCCTGGAACGCCGTACCGCGCAGGTCCAGCGGCAAGTCCAGGCCCAGGGCCGGGGCTTCGACGAAGCCCACCACCTGCGCGACCAACTGCTCGAACGCCCGGTCGGCACCGATGAGGTTGGCGCGGCGGAACTTGTCCTGCAGATCCCGCACCAGCGCGTCGGGGTCGTCCCCCAACAGGATCGCGCACACGCCACGTTCACTTTGCGCCACCAGGATCGAGCCAAGGGAGCATTGGCCGACGGCGAAACGGATGTCGGTGTTCTGCCCGGCGGCGCGGTAGTCGGTGGGCTTCATGCCCAGGACCTTGTCGGCGGCTTCATAAAAGCGGCTGTTGGAATTGAAACCGGCGTCGTACAGCGCTTCGGTGATACTGCCGCCCTCGGCCAGGCGTTCGCGTACCTTGCGTGAACGGTGAGCGGCGGCATACGCCTTGGGGGTCAGGCCGGTCACGGCCTTGAAGACCCGATGAAAGTGAAAGGGGCTCAGGCCTGCGCCGTGTGCCAGTTCGTTCAGGCCAGGCAGTTCTTCGGCCTGCTCGATCTGTCGGCAGGCGGCCGCGACCCTGGCCGCTTGCTGGGCGGCAATCTGGGTCTGGTCCCTGGCCAGGCGCTTGCTGGGACGGTAACCGGCGGCCTGGGCCTGTTCCGGCGTGTCGAAGAATTCTACGTTACGTGGATTGGGCAGGCGCGACAGGCTGCTGGGGTGGCAATAGATGCCGGTGGTTTTCACGCCATAGACAAATTGCCCGTCGGCGCGCGGATCCCGGGCGAGCACGGCGGCCCAGCGTGGGTCCAGTTCAGGGGCGAGGGTATTGGAAGTGTCGTTCATGGTCGGTATGTCCATTGGCCCGTTTTGCCTACGGTAGCGAGCCTGTGATCGGGCGACACTCCGGGTCTTGCGGTTGAATTGCGCACCTTCATCCGGCGGTGCGGAACGTCAGGTTGATGCGCTGGGCGCCCAGGCGCGGATGCTCTCCAGCCTTGAGCGGCAATACGCCGTGGTAACGCAACCGGTCCACGCCACCCCAGACCACGATATCGCCATGGAACAGGGGGATGCGCAGGCTCCTGTCGCTGCGTTCGAACCCGCCGAACTGGAACATCGCCGGCAAGCCCAGGGACATCGAGACGATGGGGGCGGTCAGGGAGCGCTCGTTCTTGTCTTGATGCAACGACATCCGCGCGCCGGGCACGTAGCGGTTGATCAGGCAGGAGTCCGGCTCGAAATGTTCGAACCCTGCCTGCCGGGCGGCGGCCTGGGCCAGTTCGCGAAACGCCGCTGGCATGTCGGGCCAGGGGTGGCCGGTCTGTGGATCAGTGGCGCTGTAGCGGTAGCCGCTGCGGTCGGTGGTCCAGCCCAGGGCGCCACAACTGCTCAAGGCCACTGACATGGTAAAGCCGCCGGGCGTGACCATCTGCCGGAACGGCGCGGCCTGCAGGATCGCTTCCAGGGCCGGCAGCAAGCGGTCGAGCCAGGGCAGGGCAAAGCCACGCAGCACGAACGACTGCTCGCCGATCCGCTCGACCTGACCGGGTGTTGTCGGTGTCTGGCCGGCGAACAGGTCCAGCGTGATCGGGGTATCGTCATTGCGCATCATGAAAAATGATTCCCAAGGTGTGTCGCCTGCCGTCGTTCACGCGGCTGACGCCATGGCGCATGTTCACCCGATAATACCCGCGAACGCCCTTGATGGGCCGCTGATGCACGGCGAACACCACCGCATCGCCCTGTTTCAGATCGATGACCTGGGGGCGCGATTGCATGCGCGGGCGTTGTTCGGTCAGCACGAACTCGCCGCCGGTAAAGTCCTGGCCCGGTGCCGACAGCAGGATCGCCACCTGCAACGGGAACACCTGCTCGCCGTACAGGTCCTGGTGCAGGCAGTTGTAGTCCTGCGGGCCGTATTGCAGCAACAGCGGGGTAGGTCGCAGCTGTCCGGCGGCATGGCAGCGCTGGATGAAATCGGAATGCCGGTCGGGGTATCGCGCTTCGATGCCCATGCAGGCATTCCAGCGGTTCGCCAGGGGCACCAGCCTCGGATACAACGCCTCACGCAGTTGCTGGACGAGGTCGGGCAACGGATAGCGGAAATACTGATATTCACCGCGTCCGAAACCGTGGCGGGCCATGATCACTTTTGAGCGAAAGCGCCCGGGTTCGGCGTATAAGTCGCGGAGTATCCGACATTGGGGAGTGGGCAGCAGGTTGCGAATGACTGCGTTACCTTCCTGGTCGAGATTTTGTTCCAGTAAAGGCCAGTCCAGGCGGTTCATTTGTTCGATTGAAAGGGGCGTATGCACAGAGGAGGGCATATTACATCCTTGCTGGAAAGGAGATCTGCAGTCTGCCAAGCGCACAGGCGGCCGGCACCCCGGAGCTTGCGGTGTATGTTTTCGGGTGTGGGCACCGACCTGAGTCTGACATGTTGGTCAATCCGATCAGCGGAATCGTTTTTCATGATTACCTGTAATGTCTGACAGTAGCCAATGTTCAACTCCCGGGATCCAATAAGGTCATCGTCAATCCTGACCGGGCTTCGTCATGACTCGTCCCACAACTGAAACTTCCAGCACCGTCATCTCCACGGTTGAACTGTTCAAGGGTGGCGACGCCAGAAAGGCGTCCAGCTCCAACGACATTGCCGCAAATAACAAACAAGTGGAAATTTTTGATGGTATCGAGTCCAAAGGCATCACCTCTGTCAACGAAAGCGGCATTTGGACTTATGCCGTCATTGGCCTGGACGTCGGCCCTCATAGTTTCACGGCCAAGGTATTGGGCAGCAATCCGCAGTCATCTGCCTACACATTTACGGTGATAGAACCGCTCAGCTTCGGACCGGACCACAGTCAAGCCGCGTCAGATTATTTTATTGTACGTGGGCGCCCCCCTGGGCAGCCCCCGGATGACGCCAACGCAACCTATACACGTATGGCAACGGGAGGCGTCCCGCCTTATCGATATAATTCCTCCAACGAACAAGTTGCCCTGGTAAATTCGGAGTCCGGACTTGTACGGGCGGCGGGAAACGGCTCGGCTCGGATTACCGCCACCGACGCTGATGGGCGTACGGCTTTCTACATCATTACCTTCTCGGGTGTTCGGTTGGTTGAGCGAGTCGATGGCATGTGGTGGGATCCGAACTTTTCAGATGTGCGACCTTCCCTGGAACTGCATCTCGATCTTGCACAAATGAAGCGGTTCTGGGGGTTGTATTTCCCTTCCGAAGGCCCTGTAGCGGCTGCATTGGGCTGGCCCGTTTCGTGGTATTGGACATCCGATGGAGCGCCTGGCCCGTATGCCTTGGCCTTCCCGCTGAATGAGGTGAATCCTGCCGAGATTGCTCGGCACGGGTCAGAAGTTTTTCCGGCCATAAGAAAACTGTAAATGGCCGGTGCCAAGGCAGTGCGAACAAGCCGAGCAGCATTTGCAGGACGGGGTACGGCACAGGATGGAGGGCGGTTTCGTCCAGGCAATAACCTGACTGTCCGTCTTGAACCCGCAAACCTGTCAGCTCTGACAGTAGCCAGTTTTACCGTGAGGGCGTTCAATAACTTCACCTCGATCCCGACCGGAGTCTGCCATGACTCGTTATCCATCTGACGTGCCCGGTACCGATATTTCCACGGTCGAGCTCTTTGACAATGGTGCCCCCAAGGGTGTGTTCACTACCGCCAATGGTCACTGGAGTACCACACCGATCGACGTGGCACCGGGCTTTCACAGCTTTACCGCCCAGGGCAGATATGGCAGCGAGCCAATATCGCCAGCCCGTACGTTCCAGGTTGCGGCGGTCGTCACTCCAACCCTCACCGACATCCGGGATTCCAGGCGCTCCATAGTCGGAGGAACCACCGTTGACACCGCAGTGATCGTCGAAGGCACAGGTAGCCTGGGCCAATTGATCCAATTGATGGACGGTGCCGAAGCTATCGGCAACCCTTTCAGGGTGCCCGCCGATCAAACAAAATGGAGCACCACGCTCGCCGGTTTGAACGTGAAGGCCTATAACCTCAAGGCGAGGGCTCTCTATGGCAACGGTGTACCGGACTCGACGGCAAAAGGCTTTATCGTTGCGCCTGCCTTGGATTTCGGGGCGACTTATTCCATGGTTACGCAGAATTACATCGTTGCGCGCCATAGAGTTCCGAACCAGCCGATACCTACGAGCAACGCCAGCTATACGCGCGCCGCGACGGGTGGAGTACCGCCCTACCGATATTCGTCGGCAAGTCCCCAGATCGCCGTGGTGGACATCGATACGGGCTATGTGCGTGCCGTTGGCAATGGGAGTGCGCAGATATCGGTCAGCGACCTGAATGGCGACACTGCGGCTTATACCGTCTCTGTCTCGGGGGTCATGCCGGTCGTTCTCCTGGCCGGCGTCACCTGGGGGCAGGGAGGGGTTCTCGAAGAAGCGGCGTACGATATCCTGATCGCCAATTATCGGCCTGAAGGCCATTTATCCGATATCTTGGGATGGCCTAATACGTGGTATTGGGCCAGGCGTGGCCATGTCGATGACAAGTATGGATATGTAAAAAATCTGGCTGGCACAACGGGGGTCGAACTTAAGAGTACCCATTACCCTGCCGTACAGCATGTTGCAGCCCGTGCAGATATGCCGGTAAACATTGACGTTGCCGCAGAGCAGGGGAGCAAAAGCGACGGTGCGTGACTAGATTGGACCCTCGTTTCATTCGGACTGATGGGTTCCGTTTCTCGTCAGCCGACCAGGCCGTTCGTCTTGTCCTCTGCTTACCTGTCAGTACTGACAGTAGCCAGCCCTTTTGCATCGGCGCTCTCATATCTCCACGCCTTGACGCGTCATTTATGAGGACCTCGATCATGCCCCCTTCATCGACACCCGCCGACCAGACCGTCCTTCTGGAAAAACCCGACCTGCCGCGCGCCACTCGCCCCGTGGTGGGGGGCGATTTCGGGGTGCCCAAGCATATCTATGACCAGGAGCCCGCGGGCTGCAAGGTTCTGGTGTTGCCCTATACGAATCAGACAGGTGGGGAGAACGTCTCGATCAACCTCAATGGCGAGACGAACATCGACAACCGGGACACGCTGGGCATCGACGACACGGTGGAGCTCTACATACCGAATGGAAAATTGCGGCCCGGCATGGTCAATCGACTGACTTACACCGTGAGGCGCCTGAGCGGTATCCCCGAAACCTCTGACCCTCCCGTGGAGATTCTGTATAACCAGATCCGCCCTGGTAACGAGGATCGCTCGCCCGGCGATGGTGCACACTCGGAGCTGGAATTGATCCTGCCGGATGAAATCAAGAACGGCATAGGGCCGGGGTTCACCCGGGCGACGGTGTGCGTGAGTTACCCCTATTGCCGGGCGCACGACCGCATCCGGCTCAATTGCAACGGCAAGGATGTGATTCGTACCGTACTGGAAAGCGAGGCTCCTGCGCCGCCGGACCACGGCTCGGCAACGCCTACCACGATCTGCTTCGATGTCACCAGCGCCGACCTGGGCGAGGATCATCCCGAGTTCATGTTTTCCTTCACGGTCACCGACCAGTTGGGCAACTCGCCGGACCTTGACTCACCCTTTTCGGCAATACAGATCGTGGACGTGGACCAGGCCGGCCTTCGACTGCCGGTGCCGATCCCGCGGGAAATCGCCAGCGACGGAACCGACGATCCCAGCACCATCGACCTCGACAAGCTGGGCACCAACCCGCTGTTGTTGATCATCTTGACCGGTGACTCACGCTTCCTGCCGGGGGATACGATCGAGGCGACCTACGTCGCGAAGGTGGCAGGCCAGCCGAATGTCACCCACAGCGAGACGGGAACGGTCGAAACCGATGGTTTTGGGCAGAA